>JAGBDL010000005.1 GCA_017937505.1 Clostridia bacterium
ACATCAGCGGCAACCGCTGCGACCGTCCGGTCGCGGGCAAGCATGCCGTGAGCAGCCTGAACCTGTACGCCTACAAGCAGGAGAAGCTGAAGGCGATCATGGACGCGCGCAATGAAAACGCGCCGCGCGGGCAGATCGGCCTTCCCCTGGGTCTGAACCTGTACGAGCTGCTGCCGTTCTGGCATGCGTTCTTCAGCAGGCTTGGGTTTAACGTGGTGGTCTCCCCCTTCTCCTCCCGCTCGCTCTATATCGCCGGTCAGGCGACGATTCCCTCGGATACGGTCTGCTTCCCCGCGAAGCTGCTGCACGGCCATGTGCAGTGGCTCATCGACCAGGGCGTAAAACGCATCTTCTACCCCTGCATGAGCTACAACCTCGACGAGAAGCTGGGCGACGACCACTACAACTGCCCGGTCGTCGCGTATTATCCGGAGGTCATCTCCGCGAACATGCCTGGCGTGCGCGAAATCGACTTTATCCACGACTATGTGGGTCTGGATCACCGTCATCACTTCCCTAGGAAGATGACCGACATCCTGCAAAAGCACTTCCCGGACATTCGGCTTGCCGAGGTGCGCGCCGCCAGCGACGCCGCCTACGCCGCGTACGAGGCCTACATGGCCGATCTGCGCGCCAAGGGCGAGGAGATGATCGCACAGGCGCGCGCTGAGGGCCGCCGGATCATCGTGCTCATCGGCCGTCCGTATCACGTCGATCCGGAGATCAACCACGGCATCGACAAGCTGATCGCCGGCTTCGGCGCGGCGGTTGTCACCGAGGACTCCATCTCCCATCACATGGAAAAGGCGCCTGTCGGCGTGCTCAATCAGTGGACGTATCACTCCCGCCTGTACGCGGCCGCGCGCTACATCACCACGCAGAAGGACATGAACCTCGTTCAGCTCGTCTCTTTCGGCTGCGGCGTGGACGCGATCACGACCGACGAGGTGCGCGAGATTCTCGAGGACAACGGCAGGATTTACACGCAGATCAAGATCGACGAGATCACCAACCTCGGCGCGGTCCGCATCCGTCTGCGTTCCCTCTTTGCCGCCATCGATCAGCAGCAGGCGCTTGAAAGCGCAAAGGAGGCATGAGTCATGGCTGTTGCGCACGTTGAATTCACAAAGGAAATGCGCGAGGCGGGCTACACCATTCTCGCGCCGAACATGCTCGATTTCCACTTCTCGCTCATGGAAAAGGTCTTCCGGCTAAACGGCTACAACGTGGAAATCCTCAAAAACGACGGCCCCGGCGTCATGGCCGAAGGCCTCAAGTACGTTCACAACGACACCTGCGTCCCGGCGCTGCTGGTCATCGGCCAGTTCATCGACGCGCTGCACTCCGGCAAGTATGACCTGAACAAGGTCGCCCTTGCCATCACGCAGACCGGCGGCGGCTGCCGCGCCAGCAACTACATCTTCCTGCTGCGCAAGGCGCTCAAGAAGGCAGGCCTCGAGCACATCCCGGTCATCTCCGTCAACCTGAGCGGCCTGGAAAAGGCGTCCGGCTTTCAGCTGACGCTTCCGCTCGTCCGTCAGGTCATCTCCTCGCTGGTCTACGGCGACTGCATCATGCACGTCTCCAACCAGACCCGCCCGTATGAGACGCACAAGGGCGACACGGACGCGCTGATTGAGCGCTGGAACGCCGAGCTGATCGAGCAGTTCAACCGCGGAAAGGGTCTTTCCCAGAAGGAAATCCGCGCGAACATGGACAGGATCGTGGCGGACTTCGACGCCATCGAGCGCAGCCACGAGAAAAAGACGCGCGTGGGCATCGTCGGCGAGATCTACGTCAAGTATTCCCCGCTGGGCAACAACCGCCTGGAGGAGTTCCTGCGCACGCAGGACTGCGAGTACATGCTGCCCGGCATCATGGGCTTTGCCCTCTTCAAGATCGACAACCGCATTCAGGACATCAAGCTCTACGGCGGCAACCCGTTCAAGAAGCTCTTCTGCACGCTGCTGCTCAAATACTGTCAGAGGATGGAGCGCCTGCTCATCGACGCCATCAGCACGCATCCGGCCTTTGTGCCGCCGTCCGCATTCTCGCACACCAAGACGCTGGTGGACAACGTCATCGGCTACGGCTGCAAGATGGGCGAAGGCTGGCTGCTGACCGCCGAAATGCTCGAGCTGGCCGAGAACGGCTACGAGAACATCATCTGCGCGCAGCCCTTCGGCTGCCTGCCCAACCACATCGCGGGCAAGGGCATGATCCGCCGCCTGACGCAGGTGCATCCGGGCATCAACATCGTGCCGATCGACTACGACCTCTCGGCCACGAAGGTCAACCAGGAGAACCGCATCCGCCTGATGCTCGCCGTAGCGGGCGACGCGGCCAGAAAAAAAGAGCAGCAGGAGCTGCTCATCGCGCAGGACGAGGCCGCGGCGGCCAGCTGCGGCGGAAACTGCGAAGCGTGCGGGAAGAACGTGGGATAAGAGAAAACGTCAGGGCTGCCGCCCTGAAACCTGCCTGGGGACCAGTCCCCAGACCCCCTCTCCGCTTCGCGGCGTACAACCGAAAGTATGCAAAAGGCAGCTCTGATTTGGAGCTGCCTTTCGTTATGCTCATTCCTCTAATGCCCAACTTGGAACAAATCCGCAATAGAGTCCGCTGCTTTGGCTCACCTGCACATATACCCAGTCATAGCCGAGATTGCACAGGTTGATCACCTGATCGCCCGCCTGAAGATCGCACAGCGGCGCGCCGCTGTTCAGCGGATCATCCGTCAGCGTGCAGTCCTGCTTCAGCGTCTGCACGCCCTGGCCAAACGTCATCCATCCTGCGCTTTCGCCCTTCGGCATGGCGGATGCTTCGATCCAGCCGATGCGATAACGCTCCGCGCTGATGTCGTACTGAATCATGATATAGTCGCCCACCCGGCCAAAGGCCTGAATCCAGTCATTGGTGCTGACCTGTCCTTTTCCGTTGCCACTGCGGACATATTTCTCACCCGGCCCGGTGTACACGGGATACTTCTGCCCGCCCGTGAACCTCACCTTTCTCGCCTCGAGCAAGCCGCCCTCCGGAATATCCGGCTCCTGCGTAAGCTTCTTTCGCGCTTCATCAATCGTTTTGGGCAGCGCATCGTAGCTCACATAGCGCAGATCGCGCTGCACCGTGCCGTAGGCCTTGCCAAAGTCCCAGCCCTCAAGCTGGTTGGAGAAGTGGAGCACACCGTTAGCGACATCCACACCGCCGTAGAATGCATCCAAATCCCAGTAACCGGTCAGCTTGAAGCCTCCGTCCTCCCAATGGTATGTGACGCTCTTGAGGTACATCTCGCCCGCATCGTCCAGGCGGGTCACGGAAAACGACAGACCGTCGGTCAGATACGGCGTTCCGTCCACCGTATAGCGCGTTTCGCCCTTGGGCGCCGCGTCAAACCATGCCTCCTCGCTGCCCTGCATGACCGCGCCATGGCTCTTGAGCCAGCAGACCATCCGGCCCTCTTCCTCATGGTAGCCCACCAGCAGGCGTTCTTTGCCCTTTGTCAGGAGCGCAAAGCCGTAATCCCCTTTGGGCGTGCCGTGAATCTCGCAGTAGTCCTCCAGCGCATAGTCGGCATAATCCCTTGCGATGTGTTCGCGCACTGCCCGCGGCGGCTCCATCAGGCAGCCGGGCGAGTACTCCGCCCGCGCCGCGCACGCAGCGCACAGGCAGACACAGATGGCCAGAAAAAGCACGCATCCTCTCTTCATGCTGCCTCTCCCCTTACTTCAGCGCCGCAAGGATCTCCTCATGGCTGTACTCAAAGGCCGGCTGCTGGGCGACGGACAGCGGATAGACCCGCGCAAGGGCCTGCATATAGCCCTCCATCGTCGTCTGTGCGCCATTCCAAACATAGGTCTGGCAGATGTAGCGGCCCTGCTCCTCGCTCCAGCCGTCCTTGTAGCCGTAATACTCGCCGTACGCTACGCACTTCCACGCACCGTTTTCCAGCGTGTACACGTCGTCAAAGTAGCTGTCCATGTGCCCGTCGGAATTGCAGAGGGCACTGCCGCGCGGGATGTAGGTGAAGCCGCGCCGCCTGGTCTGCAGAATGCCGATTCTCCCGTTGCTGTATGTCAGGATCTGGCAGCCGCCCGCCTCCGCGCTCGTGTACACCGCCAGCTCGGGCACGTTGTCGCGGTCGACGTAGATCAGGCCGTACCGGTCATCCAGCTGCCCATTTTGGGCAACCCATTTCCGATAGGCCGTCTTCCAGGCCGGTGTGGTTGATGGAACAGGCGTGCTCGCCGGTGCAGACGTGCGTGCCGCGGTCGGCTGGCTCCAGATTTCCTCCCCAACATACACCAGATTCGCGCTGATGAAGCCGGTCTCCTTGCCCGCCTTGATGTAGTACCAGTGCTCATCCGTCTCGCCCATGACCGTCACATTCGTTCCGTTGTTCAGCTTGCAGATGAACTGGTACTCCGTGGACGGCCCCTTGCGCAGCCGGGCGTAGTTGGTGGCCGTCACCGTGCCCTTCTTGAAGCGCGGCGTCACACTTTCCGCCGCCTTGCCCGTCTTCAGGTATCTCGACTTCATGTAGCCGCGCTCGCGTCCGATCTTCACGTCCACCCATTCCTTATCCGGGTTAGACCTGCACTCCACCTGCGTTCCGGTGAAATACAATCCGAGCGACTGCGCCTCCGTAGACGGCTCCTCGCGCAGATGCACCCGGTTCGAATTCCCCGCGTCGATCACCGCCGTGCCATAGTCATCCGCCAGTGCGCAGACTGCGCCAAGGCACAGCACGGCAGCCAGCAACAGCGTCCAAATCCTTTTTCTCATACAAAACCCCTCCCGTTTCGTCTCTGACTATCTGACGATGCACGGAAGGGATTTCTTGCATGTTTTTGAAATTTTTCACGCCTGACAGGTGAACAGGCCGTCCCGGCTGCACCCGATGTAATAGGTCGCCCGCGGCAGGCACGGCATGCGCAGCTCGCTGCCCTGCTCGGGATACAGCCGCACCAGCAGCACGCGGTCAAAGCCCACCGCCGCCACAAACCGGATGTGGTGCACCTTGCTCATGCTGTGGTCAAACGCAATGTGCATTTCGCCGTCCATCGGCGTCATGCGGATCGCGTGCGCCTCATCGCAGGGCACGGGCTTCATCGCCTCCAGGGTGCGGCCGCAGCAGGAAACCTGCGCCTCGCCCGTCATCGTGACGACGTTGCCGCACACGGGACACACATAAAACCGGATTCTTCTCATATTGCCTCCATCTCTTTCGCTCTCGTTCAGTTCGCCGGCCAGGAGGCTGCGCACGTCCACGTCAAGCAGCACGGCCAGCTCTCGCAGCAGCGAAATATCCGGGCAGCCAAGTCCGCGCTCCCATTTGGAGACCGCCTGCTCGCTCACCATCAGCTGCCGTGCGATCTCCCGCTGGGTCATGCCCTTGCTCACGCGCAGCTGACGAATCAGCGCGCCGGTCTTGTTTGCATCCATGTTTCTCGCCTCCTCGGGCAATATGATAGCGGAAATCAAAGGGAAAAGCAATCAACGCTCCGTTTACACGGGACGTTAGGGCTGCCGCCCTAAAACCCGCCAAGGGACTTCGCCCCTTGACCTCATATTCGCTTCGCGCTTCAGAAAGCCTTTGGGCAAAGCAAAAGCGCGAAGGAAGCTCCTCCGCGCCGGATGGATCACATGTCCTCGTAGCCAAGCGTGCGCAGGTCGTCCATGCGGTTGCGCCAGTCCTCGCGCACCTTGACCCACAGCTGCAGGTTGACGCGGGTGCCCAGCAGGTTCTCGATGTCCCTGCGCGCCTCGGCGCCGATGGTGCGCAGCATCGCGCCCTGCTTGCCGATGATGATGCCCTTGTGGCTCGCGCGCTCGCAGTAGATCGTCGCGTGAATCTCGGTCATGTTTTCGCTGAGCTTCTGAATGCGCATCATCTCCACGCCCACGCCGTGCGGCACCTCGTCGCGCAGGTGCAGCAGCGCCTTCTCGCGGATGATCTCCGCACAGATGACGCGCTCCGGCTGGTCGGTCATCATGTCGTCCGGGAAGTACTTCGGGCCCTGCGGCAGGAAGGAGACGATGAGCCTGCGCAGCTCCTCCATATTCTTGCCGGTGCGCGCGCTGATGGGCACGATCGCGTCATACTTTTCCGCAGAGAAGGACTGAATGGTCGCCATCAGCTTCGCCTCGTCGACGATGTCCGTCTTGTTGAGCACGAGAATCTTCTTCACCTTGCGCGCGGCCATCTCCTCGACAATCGCGCGATCCTGCGGCCCGACGTCGCTCACGTCCACCAGCACCAGCAGCACGTCGATGCCGTCCATGGCGCCCTCGACGGACTTGACCATGTACTCGCCCAGCTTCGTGCGCGGCTTGTGCAGGCCCGGGGTATCCAGAAACACGATCTGGTGATCCGGGGCCGTCGCCACGCCCATGATGCGGTTGCGCGTGGTCTGCGGGCGGCTGGAGACGATGGCGACCTTCTCGCCGACCATCGCGTTCATCATCGTGGATTTTCCGACGTTCGGGCGGCCGACAATCGCGGCAAAGCCCGAAAGGAACTGATTTTCTTTCATAATCTCCTCGATCTCTTTCAGGATGCATGGCGGGCATGCTCTTCGCCCGCTCATGAACCCCGCTCATGTATTTTTTTGCCTCACTCCAGCGAGGCCGGGCCGAAGCCCTCCGGCAGCAGCGCGCGCAGCGTTGTTTCCCGGACGTTGCCGTCCCAGGTGACCAGGACGCGCAGATCCGGCGCAAACTCGTTGAGCGACTGGCGGCATGCGCCGCACGGGAACGGCGCGGAGCCGCGCGACGCGATGGCGATCGCCGTAAACGCCCGCGCGCCCTCGCTCACCGCCTTGAACAGCGCCGTGCGCTCGGCGCACATCGTGTTGCCGAAGGCGGCATTTTCGATGTTGCAGCCGGTGAACACGCGGCCGTCCTTCGCAAGCAGCGCCGCGCCGACCGGGTAGTGCGAATACGGGCTGTACGAATAGTCGAGCATCTTCACCGCCAGCTCGAGCAGCCTTTCGTCCGTCACGGTTTCTTCCTCCCTCGTCAGGCCGATGGACGCGAGCGCCTTTTCCTCCATGGCGCGCATCACCGGCTTGTCCTGATCCGTCATGTGGTCGTAGCCCATCAGATGAAACAGGCCGTGCGTGAGCAGATACCCGCTCTCGCGCCGCTCGCTGTGACCGTATTCTGCCGCCTGCGCGCGCACATGATCCATGGAAATGACGATGTCGCCGATCACGCACGCGCCGATTTCCGGGTCATATTCGCGGCGCAGCAGGCGCGCACAGGCGCCCGCCGTCTTTCCCGCCGGATAATTGACCGTCGGGAAGGAGAGCACATCGGTCGATACGTCCTTGCCGCGCTGCTCGCGGTTGATCGTCCGAATCTCGTCGTCATCGACGATGCGCACAAACGCGGCCAGCGGTTCGCTCACGCCCTCGGTCGCCTGCGCGGCGTCAGCGCAGCGCTGCATGAGCACCTTCGCTTCGTCGCCGAGCAGACTGTGCTCGTCTTCAAATTCCAGTATCATTTTCCGGCCTCCGCAGGCTGTGTCTCCTGCTTGTCCTGCTGCCTGTCTTCCTGTCTGACTTCCTGTGCAGGCTTGCTTCGATTGCTGTGACGGTGCCGCTTGCTGCGGTTCAGATCGACGCTGGGGTACTCGATGCGCTCATGGAACACGCCCTTGAGCACGTTCTCAAACGCCGCGCAGATCTTGTCGATGTCGCGGAAGGTCAGCGTGCACTCGTCCAGCTGGCCGTCCTCCATCTTGCCGCGCACCAGCTTGCGGATCATCGCGGAGATCTTCGCCTGCGTCGGCTCCGGAATGGAGCGTACGGCGGCCTCGACCGTGTCCGAAAGCATGAGGATGGCCGCCTCCGCGGTCTGCGGCTTCGGTCCGTCATAGCGGAAGTCGTTGATGTCCACGTTCTCCTCGCCCATCTGCTTGACGGTCTTGGCGTAGAAGTACATCGCGGCGGTATCGCCGTGGTGCTGCTGGATCATGTCGATGATGGGCTCAGGCAGGTGATGCTTTTTGGCCAGCTCCACGCCGTCACGCGTGTGCTCGGTCAGGATGGCCGTGGAGACGCGCGGATCGGTCTTGTCGTGCGGATTCTCGCCGATCTGGTTTTCCTTGAAGTACAGCGGGCGGACCAGCTTGCCGATGTCGTGGTAATACGCGCCCACGCGCACCAGCACCGCGTCCGCGCCGATCGCCTCCGCGGCAGCCTCCGCCAGGTTGGCCACGATCATGGAGTGATGGTAGGTGCCCGGGGTTTCGATCATCAGGCGGCGCAGCAGCGGATGATTCGGGTTGGAGAGCTCGATGAGCTTGGCCGGCGTCACCAGGTTGAACGCCGCTTCCAGGATCGGCTGCAGGCCGACGCACAGGATGGCCGCCGTGACCGAGCCGAGAATCGCATAGCTCGCGCTGGCCGGCGCGAGCGTCATGCTGCCCGAAATCAGCGTGCCGACGCACAGCAGCACAGCGAAGTCCGCCGCGCCGACGATCAGGCCCGTGAAGAAGACGAACACGCGCGCAGGGTTGCGGCGCATCAGATAGATGGACAGCGTGCCGCCGATATTGCACATCAGCAGGACGCTGAGCATCTGCGAGGTCTCAAGCCCCGGGCCGGCGACGGTCAGGTACGTGATGAGCATGGACAACGCAAAGTTGAGCACATACGCCGGACGCGCGCCCAGCAGGTTGACCACCAGCATGGCGGCGAGCATCACGGGCATCGCGCTGACGCTGATGTACCGTCCGACCAGCATGCTCAGCGTCAGCGTCAGCACGCCGGCGATGAGCAGCACAAACGCGTGCTGCCCGGACTGGAACATCTGCGGCGCAAAGAGACGGATGAACAGATAGGTCGCCGCGAGAATCAGCGCCAGCATCACCGCCGCGCCGATGTACAGCGTGCCGTCAAAGCTGTCGCCGCGCAGGAGGCCCAGATCGTCCAGCACGGCGATCTGCTCCGCGCTCACGCGGTCGCCCTTGACGACGATGTTCTGATCCTGCTTGTAGACGGTCGGCTCCACGGCGTCATACGCCTTCTGGCGGTTCTCCTCCGTCGCCGTCTGGTCGATCAGCATGTTCGGCCTCAGGCACGCGCGCAGCGTCGGGATGGCGACGTTGTACCACAGGTCGGTGCGCGTGTTGTAGGCGACGATCTGCTGGATGTTGTTGATCGCGTCGTTGATCTGACCCTCGGTGATGGTGGACACCAGCGCCGTGCGCGTGGCCGAGGTCACGCTCTGATACAGCGTCTCAAAATCGCGCTCCGTCGTGCTCATCAGCGTGCGCAGCTGATAATTGCTCAGCTTGAGGCTGGTGAGCATGCCCTGCGCCTGGCTGTAATCCTCGTCGGTGAAGGTGGCGTCCATCTCCGTCCAGCCGCTCTGAATCTGCGCGCCCAGCTCGCGCACGGCGCGCAGCTCGGAAAACGCCGCGTCCAGATCCGCCAGAACGGCGTCCGAGACGGTGTCGTCCTTGTAGTACACCGGGGAAACCGCGTCGGCCGCCTGCTGGCGGCGGCGGTTTGTCGTGATTTCATCGACGATGTCGCGGCTGGCCGTGATCGTCTTGGGCGCGACGTCGCCCACGCTCAGGTCGTACTGCTCGGGCGAAATGGTCAGAAAGCAGATCAGCAGCAGCACCAGATACGTCAGCACCGCAAAGAGCGCCTGCTTCACGCGAACACTCAGGCTGTCAATCCATGTCGCGCTTTTCTTCGGCATATCGTCCATCGAATCCTTCCTCCTTTGCGCGAAGCGCATGCGCGTCGTACGCGCGTACAATCGCCTGCACCAGCTCGTGGCGCACCACGTCCTGATGCGTCAGCCGCTGCACGGCGATATCCGGCACGCCTTCAAGCACCTCCATCGCCTCGATCAGGCCGCTCTTTCTGCCGCGCGGCAGGTCGATCTGCGACGGATCGCCCGTGACGACGATCCTGGAGCGGAAGCCCATGCGCGTCAGGAACATCTTCATCTGCTCCTGGGTCGTGTTCTGCGCCTCGTCCAGGATGATGAACGCATCCGAGAGCGTGCGGCCGCGCATGTACGCCAGCGGGGCCACCTCGATGATCCCGCGCTCCTGCATGCGCTGGCACGTCTCCGCGCCGAGCATCTCAAACATCGCGTCGTAGAGCGGGCGCAGATAGGGATCGACCTTCTGGTTCAGGTCGCCGGGCAGAAAGCCCAGCTTTTCGCCCGCCTCCACCGCCGGACGCGTGAGCACGATGCGCTCCACGTCCTTGCTCTTGAGCGCGGACACCGCCATGGCCATCGCCAGGTAGGTCTTGCCCGTGCCCGCCGGGCCGACGCCCAGCGTCAGCGTGTTCTTTTTGATCGCCCTGACGTACTCGCGCTGGCCGAGCGTCTTGCAGCGGATCGGCCTGCCGCGGAAGGTCGTGGCGATGACCTCCCCAAACAGCGTATCAAGCTGCTCCAGCTCGTCCGTCCTGGCCAGGTGCACTGCGTACTGCACCAGCGCCGTATCCACCCGCTCCCCGCGGGCGCTGAGCGCGCCCAGCCGGCCGAGCACCGCCTCCGCCATATCGACCGCCTGCTCGCTTTCGCCCTCCACGGTGATCTCGCCGCCGCGCAGCGCGACGCGCACGTCAAGAAGCTGCTCGAGCAGGCGCACGTTTTCGTCGCCCGCGCCGAACAGATTCTGAATGGCCCCGCTGAGCGGAGCCTCCCTCATGTCCTGAGTCAAAGGCACATGCCTCCTGTGTTTCCTTGCGTTTTTCTTACTTTGTTCTGCCCGCGATGGCCGTCTCGTACTCAAGCACAACCGTCGCATACACGAACTCATTATCTATCATACTATAATTTACCCATTTGTCAAGAATCAACGCGTCGTGGGGGCATTGATCTTTTGCAATTTTTTCCGCTGCGCCCTGGGCCATGGAGGCCGCATCGCCCCTGTCCCGCGGCGAAGAGAACACCTCGGTCTGCGCGTAGGTCTCGATTTCCCGCCAAAGCGGCAGATACAGCCCCACGATCACCTGCCGCTCGCGGCTCACATCCTGCGAGGCAAACGGCTGCGCGTCGCGCACCACGCGCGCATGCCACGGGGTATGCACCGTCACGCGCGTGCGCGTCTGCCCGGTTTCCACCGTGGTCGTTTCCGTCAGGCTCACCTTCGCCTCGCCCTTGGCATAGACGCGGGCGCTCACCTGCCCCTGCGCCCGCACGGCGCGCAGCTGCCCCTTCTGCGTGCGCTCCACGCCGCTGATGAGCACCTGCCCCTTGCAGACGGCCTGTCCCGGCGTCACCTGGGGCGTGCCGCTTGAGACGGAGATGCGCGTGACGATGCCCGGCTGCGCAGCCACGATGTCCATTCCCCCGCCCGGCACGTCCACCTGCTCGCCAAAGGTGGCGCGCTGACAGTCGCACACCAGCGTGCTCCCCGCATAGCGCAGCCCAACAAACGACAGCCCCGGCAAACGCAGCGCCAGGCGCGCGCGCAGGTCGTCCAGAGAAAAAGCCGCCTTCAGCCTGCCGGGCCGCACGCCCGCCTCCGCCAGCACATGGCGCACCTCCGCGACGTTCTCCTGCGCGTTGTCGATCTGAACGGAAAGGATCATCTGGCCGGAGAGCCACACCAGCAGCGCGCCAAGCGCGAGCGACGGCGCAAGCATCGTCCTGCGGCGCAGAAGCCTTGCTGCCCGCACCAGGCTGCCCGCACGGACCTCCCGCAGCTCCCAACCAAAGCGTGCGCAGAGCGCCCGCAGCCGCTTCATCTGAACCGCACGTACGCGCAGGCGCATCGTTCTGGGGCCGAGGCGCTGCGCATTAGTCACGAGGAGTCCGCTCTCCGCCGCCGCGCGCAGCAGCTTTTCCAGGTTGATCCCCTCGATCTCCACCGTCACACGCACGCCGTCTCACCCCTCCCGCTGCGCGTCGCTCCTGGCGTAGGTCGCCGTCTCGATGCGCTCGCCCACGATCATCGCCGCGTCGGCGGAGAGCTCCCTGAGCTCCAGCGCCTGACCCAGCACGCTGAGCATGCCGCCCTGCGTCTTGAGGCGGATACGCCCGCTGCCAAGCTCCACCACGCCGCGCTGTCCCTCCACCAGCACGCAACCCCGGCCAATCATCGTCACGCGCGCGCCCGACGTCAGCGCATCCTCCGGCAGGCTGCTGGAAAGCGCGATTCGCCTCATGCCGCTTTTGCCCAAGCGAAACGCCTCCTTCCTGCCGCCCATGCGTGAAAGCGTATGCTTTCCCCGCACAAAAAAACACCCGAAACCGTCGGCTTCAGGCGTTTGATGGTCGATGGAGGATTCAGTGTGCGGTGCGCAGGCTGTTCTCGCGGCCCAGCGCGTACAGGCTGTCGTAGCCGACGATGCGCTTGATATCCAGCATCAGCTCGAAGTACGCTTCCAGGCTGGCCTGGCAGCGGTTCAGGTGCGCGGTCATCTGTGCGCAGGCCTCCTGCTTTGTCATCTCCTCGCGCGGCAGGCCCAGCAGGCGCATGTGGTGCGGGTTGATGATCAGCAGCACGAAGTACATGGTCTCGTCGCCGTTTTCAAAGATATTGCGCAGCGCGTTCTCCAGGCGCTCCCGGCCGTAGCGCCAAACCTCAGCCAGGAAGTAATCGCCCTGCGGCAGGCGGAACGAGGACGTCGCCACCGGGCGGGACGCCTCAACTGCCTGCATCTTCAGGGAGCGCATGCGCTCGTCGATGCGATTTTCATCCATCGCCGCGCCGCGAAGCAGGTCGCAGAAGAATTCGCCCTGCATCACGCGGGTAAAGTCGTCCACCTGCTTCATCTGGCGGGCGGCGTCCCTGGAGGACAGCGCGCGTCTGGCGCTGCTGATCTCGCGGCGAAGCCGCACCTCATCGCGCGCGGTCTCCATGCCCAGCATCTCCGGCCTGCGGGAAAGATACGCAAAGAACTGCTTGCCCTCGCTGACAGAGAGCAGCGAGGATACCGCGTCAAACCGGCTGTGGCTCAGCAGGTCAATGCCCTCCTGCGCGCTGGACGCCACAGCGGGCCGCTCAAACCCCAGATTTTCCCACTCGGAGAAGTGCTCGTAGAGCGAACGGATCTCCTCCTTGTCGGAAACCAGAAGCAATCTATACATGGTTCCTCCTGCGCTGAAACAGCGCATCCTCGAATGTTCTTTTATCCTACAAAAGTGTAGAATCTATTATAGAATAATTCTTCGCCTGTGACAAGCGCAGAAGCCTTTTTTCTTATAAAAAACATAAAAAATCCCAAGAAACCGTCCGATTCCTTGGGGGATTTCTTTCGTTTCCAAAATATCTGCACGATTCCCGGCGCTTACCAGGCTTTGTCCAGGTATGCCATACGCGCTTCAATCCAGTTTTTCAGGTATGAAATATTCTCCTGGTAGGTCGCTCCGGTCTTGACCGCGCGCGTCTGATGGTTGAGCACGCGCCAGCGGACGAAGTTCATCTCCGCCGAAGCCGACAACTCCTGCGCATACGCGTCAAGCGACTTCACCTCGCCGTCCGCCTGCGATTCCCGCGCACCGGTCAGCACCTCCAGCAGCGGGCGCAGCTCGCTCTCATACACGCTGCGCACCGCGTCGCGAAACGACTGATGCCGGTACAGCGCCGGCCACCAGGAGTAATCGTAGCCCTGCCTGGCGATGCTCAGCCCGCTCGGTTCCGCCGCGCTCAGGTTGCCCTCCCGGGCATAGTTGCCCCATGCGCTGTCATAATCCCAGACCGGGCCCGCGTACAGCAGCGGATCGACTGCGTCGCTGTCCTTGAAGAAGTACTGGCTGCTCTTGTTGCCGTCGTAATTCTTGCAGATCTCCTCAATCATGTACTTGCGCACCAGCGAGTCAAAGTCCGCGATCTCAGTATAGTGCCTGCCCGTCTCGCTGTCCACGCCGTCGGAGGCGAAGATCGCGCGCTCAAAGCTGTTCAGCAGCGCATGGGCATATTCTCCCTGCGCGGCGCTCATCTCCTCCGGCTCCTTGACGATGACCGGCTGTCCCCGCTGCGTCACCACGCCGCTCGGCTCGTCCTCGTAGCGCTCCTGGTACTCCAGCTCAAACAGGAAGCCGCCGGTCACGTCCTCCGGCTCCCTGGGCCAGCTCAGGCCCTTGTAGGTGCCCGCCTCGTATTGGTTTGTTCCATAGGCCTCCGGCTCGCCGCCGCGCTCGATGTACGCCTCATTGGCCTCCTCGATCGCCTCTTCGCTCTCGGTGATGTCCACGCTGCCGGAGGCGATGGTCACCTTGTCGCACAGCAGATAGCTGCCGCGGTATTCTCCGTTCACATACAGATCGACGCTCATGCACTCCGGCGTGTACGGCAGCTCCAGCGCGCGGGCCAGCGCAAAGGTGATGCGGTTGCGCAGCAGGGAGTTCTCGTGCTGATTGGCCAGCAGCACATACCGCTTGCTCTCGTTCATGTCCCCCAGCGCCAGCTTTTCCTCCAGCTTGATCTGATAGGATTTCTTCTCGTAGACAAACGTCGCGTTGCCGTGGCCCTTGATGGATTCGAGCTCCGCCTGGGCCGTGCACCCGTCCGGCCAGACGATCTGCATGCCGCCCGCTTCCTTGTTGCCCTTCTTCTTGTGGATGTCATCCAGGCTGCCGGAAGCCGTCTCAATGTGCACAGCCGGCAGGTTTGCGCTCTCCATCACCGTGACGGAGCCGCCGCTCTTGCCCAGCCTGAGCGTCACGCCGTCCGCAATCGCACCAACCGCCATGCCGCTTGACAGCTCCGTATCGCCGATGGACACGCTGCTTACGCCGCTGAAATCGAGCACCAGCGCCCGATCGTGCATATACGCCGGCAGAAACAGGTATTTCTTGCCGTTGCTCTTTTCCCACATGCAGACCTCGCTGCCCACGCCGTCCGCCCGGTGCACGGACAGCTCTGCCTGCGCCGCCAGCGCGCCGCTCGCCATGCACAGCAGCATGGCCAGTATACCCGCCGCATTCAGCCATCTTTTCATCTCGTTTTCCCCACTCGTCCCATGATCATCAGAAATGCTTCTCCATCCTTATGCC
The DNA here is from genome assembly GCA_017937505.1 of Clostridia bacterium. Lineage (GTDB taxonomy): Bacteria > Bacillota > Clostridia > Christensenellales > Aristaeellaceae > Ventricola. Next base: position 14,980 of record JAGBDL010000005.1, read on the forward strand.
GCCGCAGGCGCGTTTCCTGACGGCAGGTTTCATCTTCCGCGTTTTTGCGCTGTTTTCTTGACAGCCTTATTCCTTGGCGATACAATAGGCGCATCATCTGCAAACGCATTGTGAGGCACCTATGACGATTTCTCCGTTTGAAACCATGGCCGCGCTGCAGGCGCAGCTGTTTCTTTACATCATCGCGGGCTTCGTGCTCACCCGCATCGGCACGATTACGCCCGCCGGACGCAAGTCTCTGTCCGATCTGCTCATCAACTTCATCCTGCCCTGCAACATCATCTGCTCCTTTCAGATCGACCTGACGGGCGGCATCCTCGCCTCCTGCGGCGTGATGATCGCCGTGTCGCTGGGCGTGCAGCTGTTCTATCTGCTTTCAAGCCGCGTGCTCTATCCCGGCGCGTCGCCCGGGCGGCTGGCCTGCCTGCGCTACGCCACCGTCTGCTCCAACGCCGGCTTTCTGGGCATCCCGATCATCGGCGGCGTGTACGGTGCGATGGGCACACTGCTGACCTCCGTGCTGCTGATTCCCCAGCGCGTGGTGATGTGGTCCGCCGGCCTGTCGCTGTTCACACGCACGGACGGAAAGAGCGTCCTCAAAAAGCTGGCGACGCACCCGTGCATCGTGGCGGTGCTGATCGGCTTTGTGCTGATGCTCGGCGGCAATCCCGCGCTGCCCGGCCCGCTGCAAAAGGCGCTCTCCGGCGCGAGCAGCGCCAACACCTGCCTGTCCATGCTGGTGATCGGCAGCATCCTTGCAGGCGCGGAGCACATCGACCTGAAGGACCGCATGATGTGGTGGTACACGTTCGTGCGCCTGCTGCTCATTCCCCTCGCCGTGTTCGCAGTGCTCTCGCTTTTGCCCATCGATCCGATGGTCCGCGGCGTGATGGTGCTCGCCTCCGGCATGCCCGCAGGCTCCACGACGGCCATCCTCGCCGCGCGCTATGACGGCGACGCGCCGTTTGCCTCCTGCCTCGTCTTCATCTCCACGCTGCTCTCGCTGCTCACGCTGCCGGCGCTGTGCCTGCTGCTGTGAGCGTCCGCCGCTTTCCTGCCGGAAGCGGCGTTTTTCTTTGCACTGAGCCGGTCACAGCTGAACGTTCAGGCTGCCCGGCTCGAGGAACGCCCACTCGCCCGTCTGAGAATCGACCACCATATACCAGTCGTCAATCACATCGTACACCGTAACCGTCGCGCCCGCCTTCAGCGTACCCATCTCCGGATACCGGCTGCCCGGCCCCGTGCGCAGCGCCGTCTTGCCGTACGTCGTGCCCTCCCTGCGGTAGCCGCCGCCTCCGTGATAGTTCCGGTCGAAGGTATTGTCCCGATGGCGCACGCTCATGGGGATGTACGCCGCGGCCGCGTCGCGCAGATTGACGATGTAGAAATCGTCGTAGAAGCCGATGACCCGGTACTTCGTCAGCTTGCTCAGCGAGCCGACCTTCTTGGAGGCCGTATCCGGCGCGATGTACGCCGGGACGTTGCTCTCCAGCAGCGTGATCTCCAGGTCGTTCAGCACGACATAGTCCGCGTTGACCCAGCCGTCTTTTCCGTCGGCCTCCACGGCATAGAATCCGTTCTGCAGGATTGGCCTGCCCTGTTCGTCGATCCGGCACCAGAGCCCCTTGCCATGCGCCGCGGAGGACAGCTTCTTGCTGTTTGTTCGCGGCTCAGACCAGACGCTCGCGCTCTTGCTGATGACCGTCACCGTTACCTCGTCGGACAGTGTCACGCCGCCGCAGCCGTCCACGCCGACATAGCCGTCATAGTCTCCCGTATACGCAGCCAGCTGTACCCAGCCATTGAGCCTGCTGTAGAGCCATTCGCCCTGCCCGTCCGCCAGGGCCGTGCCCGCCGCCAAAGGCAGCATACAAAAAATCAGCGTCAGGATCCGTTTCATTCTTTGTCTTCCTTTCCATGCTCTTTACACATTAGACGAAGAATCTCTTTCGTTTCTTGCCGCTGATTTTCCTTTTTTTGTTCTTTTTTCCAAAAAACGTCTATTCTTCGGAGAAGACGAGGTTTGAATAGATTGCCTGCATTCGTTCGTCGGGGTAATGCTCGTCAAAGTACGTCTCGACGCCGTTGCCCGCCGGTTCGCCTGTGCGGCGCTCCACCCAGCGCAGCACGCTGAGGCCGGACATCACGCAGTCAAAGATCATGAACACGAGCAGCGCGACCGTGAGCGGCTTGCCGACCCGGTTGGAAATCTTGAGGATGCCCTTGGCCATGCGCGGGTACAGCTCCTTGATCCAGAGCACGCCCAGGAAGCCCCAATAGACCGAGTACAGCAGGCAGATGCGTCCGTTCAGGTTGAACGGCTGATTCGAGTAGTCCCAGGACGTGGAGCCCGTCAACATCTCCTGCACGAACGAGCAGCCGTACTCCACCACGCTGCCGATGACCATGCCGCCGATGAAGGACAGGAGCTTTGAGCGGTTGCGCACCGGATACAGCGCCCAGGTCAGCGCCAACGCGCCGATGCCGTACACCGGGTTGAACGGGCCGTAGATCAGGCCGACCCGCGGCTCGATCGTGCCCGTGCGGATGAAGCACCACAGGCGCTCCACAATCACGCCGGCAAAGCAGCCGATGAAGAACACCCAGAACAGCTTGTAGAACGAGGCGCCCTGGGCGAAGTGGCGCAGCTTCTTCTCCGCCGCGTCAATCTGCGCATTGGTCGGCGCGGGGCTGACGATGTGCCGCTTCTCGCGCTTCCTCGTCACGCGCATGATCTCCTTGAGGCGCGTCTCCGCCTCATCCAGGAACACCGTCTCCTCCGCCATGTAGAGGATCATCTGCTCGCGTTCCTCTTTCAGCTCCTGAATATGCTTTTCAGCCTGCTCGTAAACGCGCTCGTGCTCCTCAGGCGAAAGCTGCTGCGTTTCCAGCATATCCAGCAGCACATACAGCTTTTCCTTGCGCAGCGCCGCCTGCTGATAGTTGTCACGCATGGTCTGCAAATCGGTCTTCTTGATCAGCTCCGGCTTTTTGCTTTTGTTATTCTCCATCTTGTTCCTCCCTTCCGCCGCGTTTCCCCTTCGGCGAATGATGGAATAATTCATGCAAAACAATCGTTTTCCTTCTTTTATCGACTGACCCGCGCAGGAAATTTGTCCGCTGCGGCGTATTTTATGATTGATATCTGCGCGCTTTACAGAGCCGGGCGCGCACAACTGATGACGCCAAAGGAGCGACACCCTATGAAGAGAATTCTGGCGCTTTGCCTGATGCTGCTGCTTGCCGCCTGCGCGGCCTGCGCAGAAGAACAAATCATCATCGATATGACGAGCGGCGAGAACGCGGACTTCGCCTTTGCGGAGGATGCCCAGCTGCTGGAGGTCTACTTTCCCAAGGTCTACGGCTGCGACGCGGCGCTCGTTCGCTGCGGCGAATACACGATGCTCATCGACTGCGGCGGCACCCAGTGGCGTGAAACCCAGGCGCTGCTGAACGAACTGAACGTCTCCTCCCTCACCTACGCGCTCAACTCCCATCCGGACGCGGACCACATCGGCGGCTTCAATCATGTGCTGAAGGACATTCCCGCCGGCGAATTTCTGATGGGCTTTCCGGAGGACTATCCCTCCGGCGACGACGTGCGCTTCAAGGTCTACGACGCGCTGCACGCGCTAGGTATTCCGATGCGCCAGGTGCACAGCGGCGACACGATCGCCTTCGGCGACGCGCGCATCACCGTCTATCAGCGCACGGACGAGCAGCTGCCCCGCGTGAA
>JAGBDL010000063.1 GCA_017937505.1 Clostridia bacterium
CGGCATCGCGGATTTGTTCTTGTGGATGATCCATTACCCACGATACCCTAAACTCTGATCCTGTTTTTTGGCCGTTAATAAGACGGTTTATTTCCTATACCGTATTTTCCCTCTGTGGCGCATTGTGTTGTTTCAAACTTTATTCCTCCAGCCGATTGCTTTTTGCTCAGCGCGCCGCGCTCCCCAGCGCCTTCTTCACGCCGCTGGCAACCGCCGTGCCCGCCACCGAGCAGACGATCGCCTCCACGACGCCCTGGAAGCCGACGAGCAGCACGACAAACATGAGCGGATTGACCGCGCCCTTCGCTGCCACAAGGCCCTGAATGTATTCCGTCTGATAAAAAGCCAGAACGATGTAGCCCATGAAGAAGAGCGTATTGAGCAGCGGCGCGCTCAGCGACGTGACAAAGCAGTTCACCGTGCTCCGCCTGCAGATCTTCTCCATGCCCCGGTACACGAGCCCCACGCACAATCCCATCAGCACGCGCATGCCAATGCAAAGGATAAACGTGTGCACCGGAGAAACCGCCAGCAGGTTGGACGTCATGATGGACGCGCCCTTGATGGCATCCAGGAAACTGACGGTGCCGAACACGCCGCCCAGAACTACGCCCGCCAGCGGGCCCAGCACGATCGCGCCGACCGCAATGGGCACCGTCAGAAAGGACATATACAGCGGCCCGACGGGCACGCTGCCCAGGCCGATGGCCTTCATCACCATTTCAATAGCGACCAGCAGCGCCAGCTGCGTGAGGTACCGCACATCGATCTTCTTGTTTCTGTTCATTTTTCTTACCTCCGTTCGGGTTCTCGCAGGATACCCGACATGGTTTTGCCGCATTGCGGCGGATATGGACGCCCTTCCTGGTCTGCCCTGTGCGCAGCGGCAGCCGGAATCGGTGTTATTGTATCAAATAATTGCGGAAGATGCAAGTTTTCAGCAAAAAATCGGCTATCCTGACGGATAACCGATTCCTGATTGTGCAGAAAACTGCATTCTGCCGTTTCCGGTGCGTGTGGCCCGCTTATCCCTTGCAGCAGGGCTTCTGTTCGCACAGGGACTGCGCCTGCAGCATCGCCGTCCAGATCCGCGCATGCGCGTATTCATCGCCCAGAATGGACGTGAGCAGATAGCGGATCTTCAGCGTCGGCGCGCACATGGCCAGCTCGGCATAGCGGCGGATGGCGCTCAGCTCGCCCTGAACCGCCGTCTCCACATCCGCGTAAAAGTCGCCGGTCGCATTCGGGCAGTCCGGCGGGCAGGACACCTTCGCCGGGCAAATGCCAAGCAGCGAGGCCTGCAGCCTGGCATGGCCGTATTCGTCGCCAACGATGCTGATGATCAGCTCGCGCAGCTCCTCGGTCGGCGCTTCGTTGGCAATCTGCGCATAAAAACCGGCGTCGCAGAGTTCGTCCTGCATGGACGCCTCCAGCTGGCCGCGATAATCGGTGCAAAGACCCATATTGATCGACTCCTCATTGCCTTCAATCGGGCAGCGCGTTTCCGCCGCCCCTATACCCTACGCGCAGGGCGCAACCCGCGTTCGGAGCGTCGGCGCCCGCCGGAGGAAGTTTTTTCAAAAAACGCTTGACAGATTGACATCCCGGCGATATAATCATATTCGTTCCTGCGGGAATGGCGGAATTGGCAGACGCGCTAGATTCAGGTTCTAGTGAAAGCAATTTCATGCAGGTTCAAGTCCTGTTTCCCGCACCACGGCCCGATTCTTGTGATCGGGTCTTTTTTTGTTCTTCCCCAGTGCTATAATGAGGTATCTTTTTCATCCATGAGGGATTGCCTATGAACATGCAGCAGCAAGAATACACCACGCCCCGCGGCACCATCGCCTACTGGATCAGCCGCGCCGCGGACAGTCAAGGTCCGTGGCTCGTCTTCCTGCCGGGCCTTTCCGCAGATCATCACCTGTTTGACAAGCAGCTTGAGCATTTCACGAAGACATGCAGCTGCTTCGTCTGGGACGCGCCGGCGCACGGCCTCTCCCGCCCCTTCGTCCTCACCTTCTCCATGCAGGATCTCGCGCAAAGCCTGCACGACATCTTTGAGCGCGAGCACATCACCGCCCCCATACTCATCGGGCAATCCCTGGGCGGCTACATCGCCCAGGTCTATATACAGATGTACCCGGGCAGCGCGCGAGCCTTTGTGTCGATCGATTCCTGCTCGCTAAGCCGCAAGTACTATTCCGGCTGGGAGCTGGCGCTGCTTCGCCATACCAAATGGATGTACCGCGCCATCCCCTGGAGGCTGCTGCTGAAGTGGGGCATCGCCGGAACCTCCCGGACAGAATACGGCCGCCGGCTGATGAAAGAAGCCTGGGCTGTCTACGGAAGGGACGAGTACTGCGAACTGGCTGATCACGGCTATCGCATTTTTGCTCAGGCTGTCGAGGCGCAGCCCGCTTATCCGATCTCCTGCCCGGTGCTGCTGCTGTGCGGCGAAAAGGACGCCGCCGGTTCTGCGAAGCGCTACAACAGGCGCTGGGCCGAGCTGGACGGCCATCGTCTCGTCTGGATCAAGGGAGCCGGCCACAATTCCAACACCGACGCGCCCGAGACCGTCAACGGCCTGATCGACGATTTCCTTCATATGCTGAACAGCTGAACGAACGCGGCGTCATGCCGCCCGAAAGACATCGCAAAGCGGCCCTGTTCCCGAATCCATCCGGAGCAAGGCCGCTTTTGATGATATGATATGGTTGATTTCTTCTGCCGGGCCGCTCATCCGACTCTGTGCGTCCGGATGACCTCGCCCTCCAGCGTTTTGATGGCGAACACGCCGCCCTCGTAGGTCATGTAGCTCTTCGGGTTGCCCTCCTTGGGCAGCGCGGCGGAGCCGGGGTTGATGTAGGTCATGCCGCCGGCCTGCTGCACAGTGAGCACATGCGTGTGGCCGTGGATGAGCAGGTCGCCGTCCTTGTGCGGCGGCAGCGCGGCGGTGTTGAACAGGTGGCCGTGCGTGACAAACGCCGTCACGCCGTCCAGGTCAAACAGCGCGTAGTCTGCCAGAATCGGGAACTCGAGCACCATCTGGTCGACCTCCGCGTCGCAGTTGCCGCGCACGCAGAGCAGATCATCCTTGTTGGCATTGAGCAGCGCGGTCACGCCCTTGGGATCGTACGCATCCGGCAGGTCGTTGCGCGGGCCGTGGTAAAGCAGATCGCCCAGCAGCACCAGGCGGTCTGCGCCCTCCAGCCTATACTGGCGCAGGACGGCCTCCATCGCGCTGCGGGAGCCGTGGATATCGGAAGCAAACATCAGTTTCATGGCAGATTTCCTTTCTTGCAGAGCAGTTTTCGGGAGCCTTCTTCCCAAAGAAAACGGGCGAAAGCCAGCGCGAAGCGAAGAAGGGTCAAGGGCGGCAGCCCAATCGTCCCCTTACAGGTCGATTTCCAGCACGACCGGGCAGTGGTCGCTGCCCATCACGTCGCTGTCGATCCGCGCGGCGGTGACCCTGTCCTTGATGCGCTCGGAGACGAGGAAGTAGTCGATGCGCCATCCCGCGTTGTTCGCGCGTGCGTTGAACATGTAGCTCCACCAGCTGTATGCGCCGGTCACATCCGGATGAAGATGGCGGAACGTGTCGACAAAGCCGCTCTCCAGCAGCTTCGTCATCGCGGCGCGCTCCTGCGGGGTGAAGCCGGCGTTGTTCACATTCGTTTTCGGGTTCTTGAGGTCGATCTCTTTATGGGCGACGTTCATATCGCCGCAGACGATCACGGGTTTGCGCTCGTCCAGCCGCTTGAGGTACATCCTGAAGTCCTCTTCCCAGCAGAGCCGGTATTGCAGGCGCGTCAGCTCGCGCTGGCTGTTGGGCGTGTACACCGTCACCAGGTAGAAATCCGCGTATTCCAGCGTGATAAGGCGGCCCTCATGGTCATGCAGCTCGCTGCCCATGCCATAGGCCACGGAGAGCGGCTCGGGCCTGGCGAGGATGGCCGTGCCGGAATAGCCCTTTTTCTCCGCAGAATAGAAGTACTCGTGATAGCCCTCGGCGGGAATCTGCGCCTGACCGGGCTGCATTTTCGTCTCCTGCAGGCAGAAGAAGTCCGCGTTCTGCGCGGCGAAATAATCGCCAAAGCCCTTGCCAAGACATGCGCGCAGGCCGTTGACGTTCCAGGAAATCAGTTTCATGTGTCCTCCATGGGAATAAAGTGGTTTTGCTTCTGTCATTATACAGGATATCCTGGCGATTGAAAAGGGGGTTTGCGCATGCTGAGCCTGATTGCCGCGCTCTATCTGCTGCTGGCGCTGCGCATCCGCCTGCAGGCGGATGCGTCCATCTGCGGCGCGGGCAGCAGCCTGTCCCTTGCTGCGGGCGCGGCGGGCGTGGAGCTGCGCTTTGACGGCGAGCTCCGGCGCGAGGAGAACGGTTTTTTCCTGCACATCACGCCGCGCTACGGCGCGCCGCTTCATTTTTCAAAGCCGGCGAAGCTGCACGTCCGTCGGCTGCGCATTGCCCGGCCCTATCTGCTCGCCGCCGTGCGTGCGGGCAGGCTGGAACAGGCAGCGCTGTGCGCGCGTCTCGGCCTTGAGGACGCGGCATGGACGGCGGTAGCTGCGGGCTCCATCCGCGCGCTGGTGCTGGCGCTGCTCGCGTGCCTGGGCAGCGATGCGCCGTGCGAGCTGCGCATCACGCCGGATTTCGGCGGCGTAGGCCTCGTCGTGCATGCCCGCTGCATATTCTCGTGCCAGGCGGGCGATATTATGTTCGCAGTGATCAAAACCGCTGTGAGAAAGACCAGGAGAGAGGGATCCGGGTGGAAAAGCATCCCATTGAGAGCCTGATGGGCACGTCCATGGAGAGCATCCGCGAGATGGTGGACGTCAATACGGTGGTCGGCGATCCTGTGCAGACGCAGGACGGCTCGACCATCATTCCGATTTCAAAGGTGTCGTTCGGCTTTGTGGCGGGCGGCGGCGAGTATCCCTGCGGCACGATGCGGACGCAGACGGAGGAGATGCCCTTTGCGGGCGGCGCAGGCGCGGGCGTATCCGTGCATCCGATGGGCTTTCTGGTGTGCTCGCAAAACGGCGTGCGGCTGCTGAGTGCCAACTGTGCCACGCCCATGGAGCGCATCGTGGAGATGATCCCGCAGGCGCTGGAGGGCCTCAAGGCCATGGGCGAGGAGGAGGACACGCAGCGCAAGCCTTCGCAGCAGGTGCGGGCGGCCTATCAGGAATAACCGGCGGGCGATGCCCGCTTTTTTGCTACAGAAGGAATTGCGTAAAGAATCGTGCAGCGAGCACAGAGCAGCTTGGTTTTGCAAAGCAGTTCGGAAGTGAGAGCGGGCACGGCCCGCTTTTTTTATTCTCTGCAATCACAATTTCAGCGACGCCTTTTCCTTCCCCCGCGCGTAACCGGCATGCCCTTGGTCTCACCGCGCCCCTGCGCACGGCATAGGATGCTCAGGGAAAGCGTATGGTTCCCCCTGCCAATGTCGGAAATGGTTGAATTCTTTGCGCGCTTTTCGGCAAAACCCGCATATTTTCCGGGGTATGGCGGAATTAACTTGACTTTACAGGCTTCATTCTATAAAATTGTATCTGCTTACTATTTATAGAATCGCAGAATCATATCTGATAGAAGAAAATCGGAGGGCTTCCGAATGGGGATCAAGGTCGCAAAATTCGGCGGAAGTTCGCTGGCCAGCGCTGAGCAGTTCAGGAAGGTCAAGGAAATTCTGCTTTTGGATGCGGAGCGATGCATCGTGGTGCCGAGCGCACCGGGCAAGCGCTGCTCCACCGATATCAAGGTCACGGATCTGTTCTACGAATGCAACCGCCTGGCCGCTGCCGGCAAGGACATTGCGCCTGCGTTTGACAAAATTCGTGAGCGCTATCACGGCATCGCGCAGGCGCTTTCACTGACGGTCGACCTGGACGCGCACCTTCAGGAGGTCGGTAAGAACATCCAGCTGGGCGCGGGCGCGGACTATGCCGCCAGCCGCGGCGAATACCTCAACGGCATTCTGCTGGCCGATTACATGGGCTGGGACTTTGTCGACCCGCAGACGGGGATTTTCTTTGACGAGGAGGGCCGTCTGGACAGTGCAAAGACGCAGGAAGTCCTGGGCGCCATCCTGAAGGCGCATACGCATGCCGTTGTGCCGGGCTTCTACGGCTGCGACTCCCACGGCAATGTGAAGACCTTCTCCCGCGGCGGCAGCGACATCACGGGCGCGATCGTCGCGCGCGCGGCGAACGCCGACCTGTACGAGAACTGGACGGACGTGTCCGGCTGCCTGATGGCCGATCCGCGCATCGTGCGCAATCCCGAGCCGATCCGCTATGTGACCTATCGCGAGCTGCGCGAGCTGTCCTACATGGGCGCCTCCGTGCTGCACGAGGACGCGATCTTCCCGGTGCGCATCGCGGGCATCCCGACGAACATCCGCAACACGAACGATCCGACCGCGCCGGGCACCGTCATCGGCTACGAGGCGGAGGAATACGACAGCCCGTACACGATCACCGGCATTGCCGGCCACAAGAACTTCGCGATCATCAGCGTTGAAAAGGCGATGATGAATGCGGAGCTGGGCTTCGGCCGCCGCCTGCTTCAGGCGATCGAGGAGCAGGGCATCTCCTTTGAGCATATGCCCTCGGGCATCGATACGATGTGCGTCGTCGTGCACGAGGCCGCGCTGGAGGGCAAGAAGGAGCGCCTGGTGCAGCGCATTCACGAGCTGTGCCAGCCGGATTCCGTGGAGATTCACTCCGGCCTTGCGCTGATTGCGACCGTGGGCCGCGGCATGGTGCGCTCCAAGGGCACCTCCGCGCGCATCTTCAACGCGCTGACCCGCGCAGGCGTCAACATCCGCCTGATCGATCAGGGCTCCAGCGAGCTGAACATCATCGTCGGCGTGGATAACCTCGACTTCGAGGTTGCCACCCGCGCCATCTACCGCGAGTTTGTGACAAAGGAAGAGCCCCGCTGGTGAGCGGCGGACGCATCAAAGCTGAAGATCAAGGCCCGGACCGAGCGCTCGTTCCGGGCCTTTTGCTATACCATGTAAGCAAAACGAGCCTTCGCCAAAGGCTCCCTCCTGAGGGAGTCCCCCGGCCGTGACGGATGAGGTCTCCCGCGGTCATGTCTCCTTCCCTTTCTCCCGCGCCGCACGCGCGCAGAACGCCGCCAGCAGCCGGTACGTCTCCTTCGTGTAGCGGCACATGTATTCCGGCACGCCGTCATAGCGGCCCGTTTCCAGCAGCGCACTGGCCGCGCAGGTGCGGCAGAGGGCGCGCAGCGGGCAGGCGGCGCAGGTTTCGCTCAGCACAATCTTGTCCGCCTCCGCCCGAATCTGCTTCCAGGCCGCATCAAAGCCCAGCGCAAACACATCCGCCGCCGGGCTCGTCATCACGACGCATGGGCGCATCTGCCCCTGCCAGTTGATCGTGAACGAGCAGCTGCCCGCCAGGCAGTGCATGCGGTTGGGCAGCTGCGGCGGCGGCATCTGCCGGGTCAGCATCAGGTGCCGGGCCGCGAATTCCAGGAAGCTCTGCGGCCCCATCGCCAGCAGGAACGCGCGGACGCGGCCCCGCGCCGCCTCCTCGGGCGACAGGCGCGCCTGCATATCAAACGGCAGGCTGCGCTCCCGCTCGGCGGGCATCATGTAGGTGTCCACATTGACGGGCACGCCCAGCTCCGCGCCGATGGCGAACAGGCGGTCGAGCTCGTCCCTGTTCTGCGGCGTGAGGCTGACGCCCAGCTTCACCTCTACGCCCTGCTCGCGCAGCAGGCTCACGCCGCGCGTGACGCGCGCGAAACCGCCGGGATAGTGGCACAGGCTTTCATACGTCTGCTCGTCCGCGCCGTAGAGTGTGATGTTGACGCGCCGGGGCTTATGCTTTCCGAAGAACGCCGCCCAGTCCTCGTCAATCAGCGTGCCGTTGGTGTTGATCGTAAGCAAAAAGCCCATGTTCCGTAGCGCCAGGTAGAGCTGTTTGAACTCCGGGTAGATCAGCGGCTCCCCGCCGGTGAGCAGCAGGAACAGCGTGCCCGCGTCCTTCATCTGCCGGGCCACGGCCAGCCACTCCTCCGCTGTGCGCAGGCGGCCCTGCCGCTCCATCTCCTCGCGCGACAGGCGCACATAGCACATGTCGCAGTTCATGTTGCACAGCGGCAGCAGCTCGATGCTGCCGTTGATGGGCAGTTTCTGTACGCTGGCACGGTCAATCAGCGCGCGCTCCGCCGCTGTCGCGCCCTCCAGGTGTTCCATGTCCGTTCTCCTTATGAAAAAAGCCGGAGGATTGCGCCTCCGGCCATGTATGTGGTTGATTAGGATTTGTCGGCTTCAATCTCGGTAATACTAAGAGCCTTCATCGCATGCGCATTCTTAACATACTTTTCTCCCCATAAACGCGTTCCCCATTCGATCCACACTGCGACATGCTCATCATCGTTTTCTCTTTCATTTTTGTTATAGTCAACAAAGCCCTCATAAAATGGCAGTTCCTCACCCGAGCCAACATCAACCTCAACCTTATGGGTACGTTTGCACGGATGATAGTAGGAACCCAGATATTCCTGTTGGTTATTATTATCACGATCATAATAATACAGAGTTCCAGCAGCAGCATTACAGATAAAATTGTAAATTCTTGATGTAATATCCCCGCACGCCGCCACATACTCATTCGCCGCGAACGCGAACTCGTTCATTTCCGGTTTGCACCACATCATCTTGTCCATTTATTTTACCTCCCAGATCTGTCCGGTTTTCACTCGATTCTGTACGAACTCCCGAATCTGTGCTTCCAGCTCATGATTCGGATCGTCGTATGCCGCTTTGGCCGCCGCGATCAGCTCGCCGATCGTCTTCGGCTCCTGAAGCTGTTCCCAAAGGAAGCCGCCCGTTCCGTTCACCGTCACCATCACGTTGCCCGGCAGGTCGCCCGAGGGAATCAGCACGCCCTCGCCCGCAATCTTCCGGTAGACGTAGTTGCTGTTGGCGCGGTAGAGCTTTTTCCTTTCTCTGTATCCGTTCTCGCTGAGATAAGCTTCCAGCTCGGCATCGGACAGCGCTGCAATCTGATCATTGTCGAGCGGCCCGATATGCTCTGTCACATGTACGCTCGGCTTTTCGTAACGCATCATGCGTTCTTCCTCTCTGTGCTCCCCGTTTCGCGTCCGGCCTTGCTGGAACGGACGCCCGCCGCGACAAGATCGCGGATCATGTCAGACTGCGTGCGGTCGAAGTACATCTCTTTCTTCATGCTTCTCATTTGTGCTTCAATCTCAGGTGTGACAACGAACGTCAGCCTCTTCGATTGTCCGCTCATTTCGTTCCTCCCTCTCATAGGAGTTCCGTATTTATGAAGTTCTGCACCTCATGCCATATTATAGTTCATTTCATATGAACCTGTCAAGCCGTTTTCAATCATTTGTTGTGAATCAACTTAACATTTTTTCAGACCCTGTGCTTGACAGACCGTATGAACTTGTGCATAATGTGAACTGCAAGGAGTTGATATCATCATGCCCACTGAAAAGCCGCGCATCACCGTTGTCGTTGACGACGAAATGCTTCAGCAGATTGAAGACTTTCGTTTCGAAAACAGATACCCCAGCCGCTCCGCCGCCATGGTGGAGCTGATTCGTCTCGGCATTGAGCAGATTCGCAGGGAACAGGCCGAGCAGGTCGAAGAATAACCGCATACAAACAGGCGCCTGCCGGTTCTGCCCGGCGGGCGCCTGTTTCTGTATAAGGAAGGGATTACCGTTCGCGCTTTGCGCCCTCGTAGAGCATCGCTGCGCACTCGGGGCCGGTGTTGGAGCACACCGCGCTGCCCAGATGGAACAGTCCCGCGGGCGGATAGCCGATGATCTCCTCCGCCGCCCGGGCATACTCGTCATAATACTTCGTGTTCGTCACGCCGATATAGTACGCCGTGCCGGAGATCATGTGACTCTTGCAGTGGTTGATCACCGCGGAGACGACCAGCCTGTCGCCGCGCACCTTCTTGACCACATGGCTTTCGCCGTCAATCAGCGTGATCACCGGATGGATGCCCAGCAGATCGCCTGCGATGGCCGCCGCCGCGCTGACACGGCCGGACTTGCGGATGATCCTGAGGTTATAGGCGGTGATGACCAGCTCCAGGCGCGCAAAGCGGTCGTTGAGATAATCGACCACCTCGTCCATCGTGCTGCCCTCAGCCAGCATGTCGCTGGCCTTGCAGCACTCCAGGCCGTAGGTTACGGAATAGGAATGGCTGTCCACAATGAAAATCTTCATCGGGCTGTCCGGGTATTCCTCGTGAAACTGCGCCGCCGCAGCATGCGCGTTGGCGTTCGTCGCGGAGCCGGTCGCGTTGATGGAGATGTAGAGCACCTCCTCCACGCCCTCGCGGTCATAGCGCTCGAACTGCTCGAAGAACTCGAACTGCGTCACCTGCGAGGTCGTCGGCATGCCGGAGGAATGGCGCAGCATCTTCGCGAACTCCTCGGGCGTGAAATCGACGCGCTCCGTGTAGCCCACGCCGTCCAGCGCGATCTTCAGATTCAGAATATCAATATGATGCTTTTCTGCCAGCTCCGGCGGCAGATCGCATGCGGAGTCCGTCAGCACGGCAAACCTTCTCATCAAGACCATCCTTTCAGGCATATACCCTAGCATGAATATATCATACAGGATTTAACCGTCTTTTTCAAGGACTTCAGAAACATTTCTGCAACAAACATAAAGCCGCGCATTCTGATGCGCTTTTCGGACATGGAAAGACCGCTCCGGAAAACCGAAGCGGTCTGTTCATTCGGGAATGTCGGGATGTCAGGCCTTGCCGGCGCAGCCCAGCACGTCGACCAGCTTGTGGCGGACGAGCTCCTTGATGTTGGCGCGGGCAGGCTTGAGGTACTCGCGCGGGTCGAACTTGTCCGGATGCTCCGCGAAGAACTTGCGGATGGTGCCGGTCATCGCCAGGCGCAGGTCGGAGTCGATGTTGATCTTGCAGACGGCGAGCTGAGCCGCGTGACGCAGCTGCTCCTCCGGCACGCCGATGGCGCCCGGCATCTTGCCGCCGTAGGTGTTGACCATTTCCACATACTCCTGCGGGACGGAAGAGGAGCCGTGCAGGACGATCGGGAAGCCCGGCAGCTTCTTGACGATCTCCTCGAGGATGTCAAAGCGCAGCTGCGGGTTGGTGCCCGGCTTGAACTTGTACGCGCCGTGAGAGGTGCCGATGGCGATGGCCAGGGAATCGCAGCCGGTCTTGGAGACGAACTCCTCAACCTCCTCCGGACGGGTGTAGTGGGCGCGGTCAGCCTCGACGCTGACCTCGTCCTCGACGCCAGCCAGAGCGCCCAGCTCAGCCTCGACCACGACGCCGTGATCGTGCGCATACTCGACGACCTTGCGGGTGATCTCGATGTTCTCCGCGAACGGCTTGGAGGACGCGTCGATCATGACGGAGGTGAAGCCGCCGTCGATGCAGGACTTGCAGGTCTCAAAGCTGTCGCCGTGATCCAGGTGCAGCGCGATCGGGATCTCCGGGCACTCGATGACCGCAGCCTCGACCAGCTTCACCAGGTAGGTGTGGTTGGCATACGCGCGGGCGCCCTTGGAAACCTGCAGGATCACCGGGGCCTTCTCCTCGCGGCAGGCCTCGGTGATGGCCTGAACGATCTCCATGTTGTTCACGTTGAAAGCGCCGACAGCGTAGCCGCCGTTGTAAGCCTTCTTGAACATTTCGGTAGTAGTAACAAGAGCCATTGTCATTCACTCCTTCAACCTATTTCGGCGCGCAGGCAAAACAGCATACTGCGCCGACTGTCACCATTGGGTTACAGGGTACAGTATAGCAATATTTTGACGATTTGACCAGTCCTTCCCAGCATTTTCTCCGTTTTTGCCGAAAAAACTTTCCCTTGCATAGGCCCCTTTCTGCTGATATACTAGATAAGATATGGAGGATAACGCAATGAACACACAGTTTGAATGGATCGCCACGGCGGCATTTGGCCTGGAGGGCGTCGTCGCGCGCGAGCTTGAACGGCTTCACATCTCCGCGAAGGCGGAAAACGGCGGCGCGCGCTTCACGGCGACGCTTGAGGACGCGATGCGCGCCAACCTCTGGCTGCGCTGTGCGGACCGCGTGCTGCTGGTGATGGGCAGGTTTGAGGCCCGCAGCTTTGAGGAGCTCTTTGAAGGCGTGCGCGCGCTGCCCTGGGAGGATTTCATCGGCAGAAGCACCCGTTTCCCGGTCAGCGGCAAGTGTGCCCGCAGCCAGCTGATGAGCGTGCGCGACTGTCAGGCCATCACGAAGAAGGCCATCGCAGAGCGGCTCAAGGCGAAATACCGCGTGGACTGGCTCGAGGAGACGGGCGAGACCGTCGCCATCGACGTGGCGCTGCACGGCGACGTCGCCCAGCTGACGCTCGATGCAAGCGGCGTGGCGCTCAATCGCCGCGGCTACCGCACCTGGAACGGCGAGGCCCCGCTGCGCGAGACGCTGGCCGCCGCACTGGTCTCCCTCTCCCCCTGGCGGCCCGGCATGGTGCTGCACGATCCCATGTGCGGCACCGGCACGCTGATGATCGAGGCGGCGATGCGCATGGCGAACCGCGCGCCCGGCCTCACCCGCGCGTTTGCCATGGAGTCCTGGGGCGGCATGCCCGTACAGGCGTTTACCGCCCTCCGCGAGGAGGCGCAGGCCGCGTTTGATCCCGGCCGCATCGAGGGCATCTCCGGCTCGGATATCGATCCCGAGGCCGTCGAGCTGGCCAACCGGCACCTTCGTCAGGCCGGCCTTGCCGGAAGGGTTTCCTTCACGGTGGGCGACATGCGCGAGTGCCGGCTTTCAGCGGAGCGCGGCGCGTTCCTGTGCAACCCGCCCTACGGCGAGCGCCTGAGCGACCGCAAGGCATGCGAGACGCTCTATCGCGAGATGGGTCTGCTGCTGCGCCGCCATCCGGGCTTCACGCTCTCGGCCATCACCTCGCATCCCGGCTTTGAGCGCTGCTTCGGCCGCCGCGCGGACAGGAAGCGCCGCTTCTACAACGGCCGCCTGGAGTGCGAGTTCATGACCTTCGGCCTGCCTGCCGCCGGAAAAAAGAAGTAAGAAGACAGATTAGGGCTGCCGCCCAAACCCGCCTGGGGACATTGTCCCCAGACCCCTTTTTCGCTTCGCGCATATAAACGATATGGATGCGCGAAGCGATGAAGAGAGTCTGAGGGATGAAATCCCTGGCAGGTTTAGGGCGGCAGCCCTTACGTATGGAAGACGCAAAACCGCGTCACAGGTTCTCGACGAAATAATTCTGGATCGCGGCGACGGCGGCCTCCTCATCCTTGCCCTCGATGGTGACCGTCAGCTTGCTGCCCGAATCCATGCTCTCGCTCATCAGCCTGCGTGCATCCTTGAGCCCCACAGACTTTTCGCCGTAGCGCAGATGAACGCTGCTTTGAAAGCGGGACGCCTCGCGCATCAGGCTGCTGATGGGTCTTGCATGCAGTGCATGCGGCTTGGTGAGAACGTAGTTGAATTGTTTCATGAAGCATTCACTCCTCTCTGCCTGCGCAGGCATTCCTGCGCGGCCCTGCTACGCGAGGAGATTATATCCCAGAGTTCGCCGGGATGCAAGAGCACAAGTTTGAACAGGCCGTTTTCCTTAAAAAACAGACGAATTCTTGGCGATGCTTTTTGTCCAATCGGGCAGAAAACTGACCGCTGCGCATCCTCGCTCATGAAGGATTCTCTGCGACAATATCCAAATAATCGCCGATTTTTCCTTCCAGAGCGCTGATTTTCGGTTCAAAAGACCGATTTTCCGTCAAGCGGATGCATGACGCAGCGTTGCCGTCCCGCCTTTTTTTACTCAAAATCGAGGTATTTCGTCATGATGTAGCCGCGCTTGCCCTCCGGCGTGACCACGATCGACCAGCTCTTTCCGTAGTCCGCCACGCGCAGGCGCTTGCCTGTTCTCGCCTTGCCGATGATCTCGCCCTCCGTGCTGCTCGCGCGGCTGCGCAGATTCACCTTGTCCGTGTTCACAAACGCCGTCAGATGCGTGGCGCCCGCCGGCGCGTTCAGATCCTCCAGCTTCACAAAGCCCGTACAATCCGGCGAAGCGCCCGTCACATCGAGCCCCGCGCTGCCTGCCGCTCGCACAAACGCCCACTCGCCGAACTTGCCGAGCATGTACACCTTCTCGCCCGCGGCGACCGGCGCGGCGTCCTGCGCCGCGTCGGACGGACTGTTCTTCATCGTCGTCTCCCCGAGCGTCGTGGCGCGCTGCGGAATCTTGTCGGAAGCCTTCTCGCCGCCCGGCGTCAGCACGCGAATTTCATCCTTGGGGATGTAGCCGCGCAGCTCGCCCAGCGCTACCTGCACATAGTCCGTCTGCGTGTACTCGATGATGCGCACCTGCGCGCCCGGGCACAGTGCGCCCAGTGCCTCCGCATTGGCGTCCGGCGTCTTCAGCATCACCACCGGCACATCGTCGTTGTCCGCCTGCGCCACGCCGATGCTCTCGCCCGTCTGCGCCAGCGTCAGCTCACTCAGCTTCACATAGCCGAAATCGCCGCAGTCATACGCGCCGGCGCCGCCTTCAAACGTGCGCACATAGCCGTACTCCCCGCACTCGGCGAGCACCTCCACCTTCATGTCCTTGCCCAGCGTCATGTACGGCTGCGCCTTTTCGCCGGCCGTGCTGTAGAGCAGCACGTCATTCCTGGTCTGCATCAGCAGCGGATAGTACGGCACGACGCTGCGCGGCTGATCGCCCAGGGCAATCAGACTGCCGGTCTGCGTATACTTGATCCAGCCGGACACGCCGCCCACGCGCACCCTGCGCCATTCGCCCTCCTTGCGGCCAAAGAGGTTGAAGCACGCCGTGCCGTTCTTCAGCGACAGGATCTCGTCGGCGCGGCTGTTTGGCGCGCTGTAGAGGATCGTCCTGCTGTCCGCCTTCGCGCCCGAGATCACGCAGACCTTGAGCTCGCCCACGTCCGTCAGGCAGTCCAGCGGCACATAGCCGAATGTCTTCTGCCCGTCCACCTGCGCGGCGATGTACGCCCAATCGTCCAGCACGCCCACCAGCGCCACGGACGCGCCGCTCTCCAGCTGGCCAAGCTGCTTCGCCTGCGCGTCAGTCTCCTCCAGCAGCGGCAGACTGCTCATCCACATGCCCGTCAGGTCGACCTGGGCCGCGCGGTATTCGCCGAACGTGCTGTCCTCACCATAGCGCCGCACGGCCTCCTCCTGCGTAATCAGGTATTCCGTCGCCATGTAGCCCGTCATGCCGCCGATACGGACCTTGGTGTATTCCTCGTTTTCAGCGCCCAGGTTTTCCACCTCCGCGCCTGTGTAGTACAGTCCCAGAATCGCGCCGTTCTTCGACGGCTCCGCGCGAAGGTTCAGCCGCTCAGGATAGATTTTGTCCGTCTCGCGGTTGTCCACAAACAGGCTCTCACAAACACCGGCCGCCGCCATGCTCAAAAGCATGACCAGCGCCAGGATCAATCTCCACGTCTTTTTCATCTGCTGTCACACTCCTTTTGTATATCCTTTGCTGATTAGACGAATCATCCTTCGGTTTTCTTCCCGTTCTTTTCCAATTTTATTACAATTTGTTCATATTTTTCCCGAGCAAAAAGCGGCCGGAATACACCCTGCCGCTTTTCTCTTCACTTTTTTGGCAGCATGATGTGCAGTGCGGACGGCCGGATTTCAAAGTGCGCCTCGTCCATCTCCTCCAGCCTGCCGTCGATATTGACGACCATGCCCCTGGCTCGCAGCACCACGTCCTTCGCCCTCACCACGCGCGCGATGGGCAGATGCACATGCAGGCCCAGGATGAACAGCGGCAAAAGGAACGGAATCAGCATCCGCGGCACGCAGTCGACCAGCACCACGTCAAACAGGCCATCCTGCACCTGCGCCCCCGGCGCCACCTTCATGCCGCCGCCGATGTACTGTCCGTTGGCAATTTCCACAATCGTGCCGCTGTACGGCCTGAATGCCCCGCCGTCGATGGAAATCTCCGACCGGAACGCCCTGTAACTGCTCAGCACGGCCGAAACGGCCTTGCGGTACGCTTTCTCGCCG
This sequence comes from Clostridia bacterium, assembly GCA_017937505.1. Classification (GTDB taxonomy): domain Bacteria; phylum Bacillota; class Clostridia; order Christensenellales; family Aristaeellaceae; genus Ventricola. Next base: position 16,069 of record JAGBDL010000063.1, read on the forward strand.
GGATAAACCTGCTTGAATTCCTCCGTCTTGCGCAGCACCTCGACGTCGAAGCCCGAGCCGGACACATTGATGAACGCCCGACCGTTGATGCTGCCGCAGTCAATCACCGTCCGCCGACCGTCCAGCTGCGCTTTGAACGCCTTGATCGGGTCCCGGGGCAGTCCGAGCGCGCGGGCAAAGTCATTGCCCGTTCCGCTGGGCACGATGTACAGCACACCGCGGCTCCCGGCCAGCTCCTGCACGATTTCAGACAGGGTGCCGTCGCCGCCGATGCAGACCACGTCCTCGCAGCCGCTTTGGAGCGCCAGGCGCACCTGACGGTCGCCGTCGCCCTCGTTTGCGGTTTCAAACAGCTGATACGTCTCTCCGCGCTGCCTGAGCAGCGCTTCGATCTGCCTTGCAATCTGCGCGTTTTTTCCGCCGCCAGAAACCGGATTGACAATGATGGCGAACATACGCGGTCTCCTTTTCTTTGGTAGTTTATTCCTCTTCCGCCTCGGACCTGTCCTGCGATTCGCCGCCCATTCTGAGCCTTGCGAACGCGCCGGGCATCACCCAGCGGACAGGATCAAGCTCCACGGTGCCGGGCTTCTTCCTGAAAATCACAAACTTGATCGGCACGCCCTTTTCGGTGTACATTTTCTCGTGCTCGCTGATGTAATTGGGCGCAAAGCCCGCCGCATGCAGATCGTTGACCAGATACCGCAGCTCAAAGCCGCACGCGTCAAAGTACGGCAGGGACTCGGTAAACAGCGGCATGTCGTCCGTCTTGAACCAGATTTCTCCGCCGTCGACGAGGAAATCGCGGTACTGCATCAGCTGCCTGGGATGCGTGAGCCTGCGCTTGGCATACTTGGGACGCTTGGTCCAGGGATTGCAGAAGTTGATGTAGATGCGCTCAATGCGGTCCTCCGGCGCAAACACCTTGCGGATATCCTCGATGTTGTAGCGGGCGATCATCACATTCTTGATCGGCTGCTCACCGTAGGCTTTGGCAATGTTCCGGCGCGTATCGCCCAGCACATTGCAGGTGATGTCCATAGCGATGAAGTTCACATCCGGGTTGTCATACACCATTGCGGCGGTCGAGACGCCCTTGCCGCAGCCCAGCTCCAGATGCAGCAGCTGATCGCGTTCAAACAGCTCCCGCCAGTGTCCACGGTGCGTTTCCGCCTCATCCGTAAAATATGGGCAAACCGCCAGCTCCGGCTTCGCCCATTTCTTTGTGCGCATATGCATGGGAATCTGTCCTCCAAAATCGGCATGCAGCCGGCGCTGTCGCCGGCGCGGCGCCGTTCCCTCCGTGCTTTCCGAAATGAACCGTCGCCCAGCCCTGTATGTTTATTTTTCAGCGTCAGCCCATAGCGGCTGACCCGCCTGTATTCGTGTGTGAATTCAGTATATCATGCTCTGCCTGTTCAGGCAAGCGCTCAGACGCTTTTGATAGCAAAGCCAGCGTTCGCCCCAGCGCTCGCACGTTCCGCAGATGTCAAAGCCCAGCTTCGCATAGGAGCGCTGTGCAATCGGATTGCGAGCAGCGACAAGAAAGCGCACGCCGTCGCAGCCCTCTGCGCGCGCGGCGTCCATCGCCGCGGAAAGCAAGCGCCTGGCCAGGCCCATGCCCTGCCGGTCCCGGGCGACGCCCAGCCTCGACAGGATCGCCCAGCGCGTCACCGCCCGATCCCACGGCGCCATCCCTTCATATTCCGGCTCATCCTCGGGCGCGAGCAGCGCGATGGCCGCGACAATCCGCCCCGACGGCTCGCGCATGACGAGCGTCTTGCCGCCGCTGACGTCGCTGTCGACGAGCTCCCTTGAGGGATAGTCCTCGCTCCAGGTGCTGCACGGCGCATCAATCAGCGCATGATACAGCGCAAACACCGCCTCCGCGTCCTCCGGCCTTGCGCGCTCGATCCGCATATCGTCCATGCGGCGCAGCGATTCTTCCGGCGCAAAGCCCTTCGGATAGCGTGCCTTGAGCTTATCGATATTTCCCTGCAGCACCTCCTCAAGCGGAACGTCCAGCGCATACGCTGTCTCCGCCAGATACCAGGCCACATCGCCCAGCTCTTTGACGAGCGCCTCGCGATCCAGCGCATGCCCCTGCGCGAGATGCTTTTTCACGATGTCGATCGCCTCGCCCGACTCGCCGCACAGGCCCATCACGCCGTTGATGAGCACGTCCTTCCTGCTGAGCTTTGGGTTGAGCGTCCGCATGGCGAGCCGCTGGTATTCGTTGATGGTCAGCGTCATCCTCCTTTTGTTGCCGATATGCTTTCATCCAATGGATGCGCTGATCGGGTCTCCTTGCCAAATGCAACGCGTTCCATGAGTTTTCTGTTTTTTGATCTGTATGTGATTGTAACACATCAAATAGTGACTGACAACATGGAATCACGACACGCACGGGCGCAGCTTCCTTATGACAAGGCAGTGCGGCTCCCCTTGACATCTCCCGCATGACGCAGGGCGGCAATGATCTGCGCTTTTTCTGCGACGCGCAGGATAAGCCGGCCATGGCTCGCTTCAATGGCACGTATTCCTTCTGTGTCTATGGCTTGCAGGGCGACATCGTGGCCTTGGTTGACGCCAACGGTTCACGGGTGGTAGAATAACTGTGATGCTTGATTACACCGATTTTAAGAACTGGCAATAAGCGGAGTGATTATAAGGGAAACAGGAGGCTATTTCGCCGAAGGATGATTTCTTGGAAATCGTCCCATACATTTTCTAGCTGCCACCAACTCCCGTTTCTGATTGCATACTCACGTCATCCATGTGGAATTCCCTCAAAAGCAGGAGATTGAATATGCGGATTCGCTCTGATAAAGATGCAAAGCTAATGGTTTATGTCATGATAATTGGTCTTTCGTTGGCAAGTGCTATCATGTATTTTGGATGTAGTTTTCCTCTATGGTATGTTGCTTTAATCATAGTACCCCTGCTTATATTTCTGGTAGTTCCTACTCGATTATGATCAGTAGAGAGATCGTGATGAACGCGGAAGGCTGCACGATTCATTTTCTATGCTTTCATCATCAATACATGTGGGATGAACTGGCGACAAAGCAAGTAGAAGATTATGGTAATCGATTGACTTATAAATCTCCTTATGATAAAGCAGTAATCTTCTCGCCCAGGATTCTGAAAAAGCCTGCATGGATGAAACCAATGGAGTATATGCTTGTTCCATTTCACGCGCCTTTCTTCTTTGTTCATTTCATTCCCAGAAACAAGACACTATATTCCGATAGATTGAATGGATGGCCATTGATTAACTGTGTTGATGAGTCTCTATTCATGTCAAAGATGAAAGAATGGAAAATCGATATCCATTGATTATCTACTACGGTTAAGCGTTTTTTGATATTCTAATGCATTACAAAACTGCCATTAGGGATAAACCAAGTTTTTCGGACGCAATTTGGCGACGTCCCACTTTCCCGGGCGTTCGGCCATGGCTTCCTTGCGGCCCGGGGGATAAGGTACAATAAATTGCGCAAATTGAAAAAGACATAGTTTACAAACTCTGGTAGAATGAAAGTTACGACACAACATTCTGAAAGGAGAGTAAACTATGTCCGAGAAGATTGTACAACTGAACGAGGAAGTAATCAAGGGGCAACTGAAAGAACTTGTGAGAGGAAGCGTCGAAGAAACGCTGAATGGTCTTCTGGAAGCTGAAGCGGAAAAGCTGACGCAGGCAGGACGGTATGAGCGGAATGAACAGCGTCAAGGCTATCGGAGCGGGCACTATAATCGTAGTCTGATGACAACCGCTGGAGAAGTCACGCTCCAGGTGCCGCGACTCAAGGGAGTCACCTTTGAGACCGCGATTATTGAGCGTTATCGTCGGCGTGAATCCAGCGTGGAAGAAGCGCTCATGGAGATGTATCTGGCCGGCGTATCGGTGCGCCGTGTAGAAGATACCACGGAAGCGCTTTGGGGCTGCAAGGTTTCTTCTTCTACGATCAGTGAGCTGAACAAGAAAGCCTACGAGCATATTGAGCAATGGAGAAACCGTCCGCTTGAGGGTGGAAAGTATCCCTATGTATATGTGGATGGCATTTATCTGAAGCGGAACTGGGGCGGTGAATACGAGAATGTAGCCGTTCTCGTGGCCATTGCAGTCAACGAGGACGGATACCGTGAGGTTCTCGGCGC
>JAGBDL010000006.1 GCA_017937505.1 Clostridia bacterium
CGCGCCGCAGAAGAAGGAAGAGAAGGAAAAGACGCTCGAGGAGCTGACGGCGGAGCTGGACAGCCTGATCGGCCTGGACGGCGTGAAGCGCGAGGTGCGCTCGCTCATCAACCTCATCAAGGTGCGCAAGATGCGCGAGGCGCACGACCTCAAGGTCATGGACATGAGCTTCCACATGGTATTCACCGGCAACCCCGGTACGGGCAAGACGACGGTGGCGCGCCTGATCGCCAAGATCTACAAGCAGCTCGGCTTCTTGAGCGGCGGTCAGCTGATTGAGACCGACCGCAGCGGCCTGGTGGCGGGCTACGTCGGCCAGACGGCGGGCAAGGTGACGGAGGTTGTGAAGAGCGCGCTGGGCGGCATCCTGTTCATCGACGAGGCGTATGCCCTCGCGCGCAAGGGCATGGACAACGACTTTGGCCGCGAGGCGATCGACACGCTGGTCAAGCTGATGGAGGATCACCGCGACGACCTCGTGGTGATCGTCGCCGGATATACCGACGAGATGCACGACTTCCTGACCAGCAACCCGGGCCTCATCTCCCGCTTCAACAAGTACATCGACTTCCCGGACTACACCGACGACGAGCTGATGGAGATTCTGGCGATGAACGCCAAGCGCCAGGGCTATACCGTGACCGACGAGGCGAACCAGGTCGTGCGCGCGATGCTGGAGGGCATGAGCGTCTCCGACCGGCTGGACTTCGGCAACGCGCGCGGCATGCGCAACACGCTGGAAAAGCTGGTGCAGGAGCAGGCCAACCGGCTGGCGGAAGCCACCGGCGAGATTACGCGAGAGATGCTCTGCGAGATCACCGCTCAGGACGCGAAGACCGCCGTCAGCGGCGGGGAGGAAGAGGAGACGGCGGAGATGGCGCAGGCAAGCGGCGAGACGGAGACGATGGAGGAACAGGGCTGACATGGCGGCAATCCTATCCGCAGAGCACATTTACAAGCGCTACACGCTCAAGAAGCTGATCACCGACGCGACGCTCTACATCGGCGAGCGCGACCGCATCGGCGTGGTCGGCGTGAACGGCACGGGCAAATCGACGCTCCTCAAGCTGCTGTGCGGCATGGAGGAGCCGGACGAGGGCGTGGTGATGCGCAGAAACGGCCTGCGCGTGTCCTATCTGCCGCAGATGCCCCGCTATGACGCGCGGCGCACCTGTGTGGAGCAGGTGCTGCATGACGCGCCGCAGGACGTGGGCGCGCCGGACGAATACGAGGCGAGGTCGCTGCTCACGCAGCTGGGCATCACGGACTTTGAGAGCGACGTGCGCAGCTTCTCCGGCGGGCAGAAAAAGCGCGTGGCGCTGGCCGCGGCGCTGATCCGACCGGTCGATCTGCTGCTGCTGGACGAGCCGACCAACCACATCGACGCGCAGACCATCGCCTGGCTGGAAAACCGGCTGGCGGGCTATCGCGGCGCGCTGATGATGGTCACGCACGACCGCTACTTCCTGGATCGCGTGTGCAACCGCATCGCGGAGCTGGATGGGGGCGGGCTGTACCTGCACGACGGCAATTTCTCGTACTATCTGGAGCAGAAGGCGGCGAGGCTGGACATGGAAAACGCTGCCGCGCGCAAGCGCAGCGCCATCCTGCGGCGGGAGCTGGAGTGGATTCGCCGCGGCGCACAGGCCAGAAGCACCAAGCAGAAGGCGCGCATCCAGCGATTTGAGGAGATGAGCGCCATCCGCGGCCCGCAGGCGGAGGCGAAGCTCTCGCTGTCCTCCACCAGCTCCAGGCTGGGGCGGCGGATCATCGAGTGCGAGAACGTGGGCAAGGCCATGGGCGGTAAAGCGCTGCTCTCCGGCTTCACCTATACGATCCTGCGCGACGAGCGCATGGCGGTCGTCGGCCCCAACGGCTGCGGCAAGACGACGCTGCTGCGCATGCTCGCGGGGGAGCTTGCGCCGGATACGGGCACGGTTGTGCTGGGCGAGACGGTGAAGGTGGGCTTTTTCAGGCAGGAGTTCCCGCAAGTGGACGAGAACCTGCGCCTCATCGACTTTATGCGCGACATTGCGGAATACGTGCAGACGCCGGAGGGCCGCTTCTCGGCCAGCCAGATGCTCGAGCAGTTTCTCTTCCCGCCGGACGTGCAGCTGACCCCGGTCAACCGGCTCTCCGGCGGCGAGAAGCGCAGACTCTATCTGGCCAGCGTGCTGATGGCCGCGCCGAACGTGCTGCTGCTGGACGAGCCGACCAACGACCTGGACATCGCGACGCTGGAGATTCTGGAGGATTACCTGTCCACGTTCAGCGGGGCGGTGGTGGTCGTCTCGCACGACCGCTACTTCCTCGACCGCGTGGCGGGCAGGCTGTTCGCCTTTGAGGAGGACGCGCAGCTTGTGCAGTATGTGTGCCCGTTCTCGGATTATCTCGCGCACAGGGCCGCGCAGCAGGAGCCCTCGTCCAGGGCGCAGAAGACGGAGGCCGCTGCGCCCGCGCAGCGCCGGGAGAAGCAGCGCGAGCTGCGCATGAGCTTCAAGGAGCAGCGCGAATACGAGACGATCGACGCGCGCATCGAGGCGCTGAATGAGAAGCTCGCCGACATCGATGAGGAGATTGCGCGCTACGCAAGCGACTTTGTGAAGCTGACGGAGCTCTCCGCGCTGAAGGAGGAGACCGAGCAGGCGCTTTCTGAGGCGGAGGAGCGCTGGCTGTACCTGACGGATCTGGCTGAGCGCATCGAGGCGCAGAAGGCCCAATAGTTCCCTGCGCAGGAAAGGCCGGAAAGGGCTGAATATTCAAATGCGCCGCTGCATATCCTTGATAGCAAGTTCAGCAACCGAAACATCAAGGAGGAACAGCGAACATGCGCAATACAAGAAAAGCTTTGCTTGCCGCCGGCCTGATTGCGGGCGCTGCGGCGTTGACCGGATGCACGGCGAACACCGCGCCCGTGAACACCCCGACGCCGCAGGCCGCGCAGCAGGCGACCGCGGAACCGGCGACCGCCCAGCCGTCCGCCGCGGCGACGATGGAGGCGACGAGCGAGCCGGCGGGCGAGGAAACGCCTGCTCCGCTAGCGCTGCTGGTTGACGGCAAGGAAGTCGCCGTCGACGCGGCAAAGGAACAGGGCAGTCTGCTGCTTCCGCTGGAGGCGACGGCCGAGGCGCTCGGCTGGAAGGCCGACAGCCAGCAGACGGAGGAGGAAACGCAGATCAGGCGCGTCGTCACCCTGGAGAAGGCGGACAGCCGCATCACCGTCTCCTGGACAGTGAGCGACAACACGACCAGGAGCATCACCTGGCAGAAGGACGGGCTGCTCATCCCGGTGGATACGCGCATCACGACGATGGACGGCGTGGTCTATGTGCCGGCGGCCTTCTTTGAGGAGGCGATGGACGTCGCGATCACCGAGACGAAGACGGGCGTTGCCGTCTCCACGCCCAAACCCATGGAGACTCCCCAAACCAGGGAAGATTCCTCTGGTGAAAACGGCTGAAAACCGTTGACACGCTCCGGGGGGACTGATATAATAATCCCAGAAGCCAGCGGGGTTCATCCGCTGGGTCAGATGTCCTGGGGTGTGCGCCAGTCGTCTGTATTTTCTCCTACATTTTCATAACAGGAGCCCGGATGTTGGTTCGTGGATGTCATGCCCCCGTTCTTTGAACGCCAGGGGACGGCAGAAGCGCGTCACAGGGCACCGACCTACCGCGAGCGGTGGGTGAAAAACGACGGCAGCGGCACTTTGGGATACTTTGGCGAACAGCGCAGTCCAGGCAACTGGGCTGCGTTTTTTCGCCATATAGGAAATTGCGTGAAAAATCGTGCAGCGAGCACCGAGCAGCTTCATTTTGCAAAGCAGTTCGGAAGTGGGAGCGGGCACGGCCCGCTTTTTTGCCATATAGGAAATTGCGTGAAAAATCGTGCAGCGAGCACTGAGCAGCTTCATTTTGCAAAGCAGTTCGGAAGTGGGAGCGGGCACGGCCCGCTTTTTCGTGTGCTTACTGGGCGCTGATCACACTCGGCAGGGATATAAAAAAGCCTTCCCGACAGGAAGGCAGGATTGTTTGAAGATGCGTTGTCGGAATCGCAATTGTCGCCGTTGGCTCCGCTGCGATTCTTGCCTAAAACGCTTCGCCATATGGGGATACGGTTGGGCTGCCGCCCAAACCTGCCTGAGGGACGCAGTCCCTCAGACTCCCTTCTTCGCTTCGCGCCTGTGAGCGTCAGTTGTTCGTCGCGCCGCGGGATTTGGCGATCTTCGCCGCGCCGTCGGTCATCACCTTCGTGCCGTCGGGGAAGAGCCAGATGGCGTCCACACCGTCGAGCGATTCGATAAACGCGCGGGAATCCTCATAGGGCATCAGGAACGCGGCGGTGGAGAGCATGTCCGCAAAGCCGGAATCCTCGGTGATGATGGACACGGAACGGTAGTGCGTGCCGGGCATCAGCGTGTCCAGGTCGATCAGGTGATGATAATTGACGCCGTCCACGGTGTAAAAGCGCTGGTAGTCGCCCGAGGTGACGACGGACGTGTTGGCGAGGAACAGCGTCTCCACGATGTCGGACAGGCCAAAGACCGCGCCGTCCGGGTCCTGAATGCCCACGCCCCAGCCCTTGCGGCCGTCCAGCGGGGGATTGCCCAGGCGTACGTTGCCGCCCGCGCTGATGATGAAGGCGTTCATATCGCCGGAAAGCAGCATCTGGGCGACGATCTCGGTCGCGTAGCCCTTGGCCACCGCGCCCACGTCCAGCTTCATTTCGGGATCCGCATAGTACACCGTCATGTTCTCATCGTCAAGAATCAGATTGTCGATATCGATGTGGGCCGTCGCCGCCTCAAGATCCTCCATGGGCGGGAGCTGCGCGTGCAGCGGGTCGTCAAGACCGGCGTCGCGGTATTCATGCCAGATGGAGAGCACGCTGCCCATGGCGATGTTCGTCTGCCCTTTGCACAGCGCGTAGCGGCTCTTGCAGAACTTGAGGAGATTGTAGACGATGGGGTCAACCTCGACCGGCTCCGCGGCGGCGCGCTGGTTGAGCGTGTAGATGCTCACAATGCCCTCGTCCTCATAGCTGTGATAGGTGTCAAAGAGCTTGTGCATGTAGATGTACTGCTCGTGAACGAGCGCGGACCAGCGGTCAAACGTCTCCTGGCTGTCGGCAAAGCCGATCAGCGAGATGACCGTGTCGAACGTATCCATAAAGACCGAGCTGTAGCGGTTCATATCGGCCTGACCGGGGAGGGCAAGCGCGAGACACAGCGCGCACAGCAGCAGCGCGGCAGTCAGTTTTTTCATCGTGATCCGTGACCTCCATACGAGATGATGGAGTCATTATATCAGAAAAGCGCGCGCGCAACAAGCCGCGCACGCTGGAAATCTCAGCAAGAAGGACGAGGAATGACAGGCATTGACAGCCCTTGCGCGATTTACAAACGGCGAAGGGTTATGGTACAATGCGATTGCTTTTGTGACAGCGCATTCGTGTGTCCTGCGTGCAGAAGCCTACCATCAAGGACGAAAGAGGGACATGACCATGGTACAGACAAAAAGGCTTGCCGCGCTGCTGCTTACGCTGCTTGTGCTTTTGCCGGTTCCAGCGGCCGTGGCGGAGAATGGCGTGGTGAGCGGGACGACGGTGTCCGGCACGGTGCGCGTGTATCTGTCATCCATCGCCTCCAATACATCGGTCGATGTGACGGTCGACGGCAGCTATTCCATCGGCGGGGACGCCTCCCGGGCGATCCCGCGCGGCGCGAGGCTGACGGTTCAAAACAGCGGCGGCACCCTGCTGCTCACCCTGAACGGGCAGACGCAGACGATGGGCAGCCGCTTCAGGCTGCGCCGCCACCAGACCAGCGGCAACAACGGCGTATACATCGCGCAGGCCAGAAAGCCGCAGAGCCTCTATCCCGGCGATATCGAGTTTATTGCCAAGGGCGGCAACGTGCAGATCGTGGTGCATGTGTATATGGAGGACTACATGCGCGGCGTGCTGCCCTATGAGATGGACAACTCCTTCCCGCTGGAGGCGCTCAAGGCGCAGGCGGTTGCGGCACGCACCTATGCGCTCAAGAAGATGAGCGCGCAGGCGGCAACCTACGACGTGGTGGATACCACGAGCGACCAGGTGTACAACGGCACGCCTTCGGGCAACGAGCGCTGCGCGCAGGCTGTGCAGGAGACGAGCGGCATCGTCGGCACGGTGAACGGGGAATACATGGCCAGCTACTACACCGCCTCCAACGGCGGCCAGACGGAGTCCGTCGCCAACGCCTGGGGCAGCGGCTCGTACAGCTATCTGACGATCAAGGACGACCCGTACGACCTGAACAACAGCGCGTCCATCGCCAAGTCGGTGACGCTTTACCGCGACGGCACCACCAGCGTCAGCGCGCTCACCGAGCTGCTGCGCACGGAGGCGGCCGCGCTGGTCGGCGCGAGCACGGTGAAGATTGCGGCGATCACGGGCGTGCGGGTGCATACGCCCAAGTACGGCGAGCCCTCGCGCGTGTATAAAAAGGTCGATGTGGATCTGACGCTCGCGGGCTACGGCGACGTGACGGTGACGCTTGACTACTTTGATCAGGTGGAAGGCCTGTGCGGCCTGTCCATCAACGTGCTCAAGAACGAGACGCTCTCCGTCATGCAGACCGCGAGCGGCTTCAAGCTCACGGCCAGGCGCTACGGACACGGCGTGGGCATGAGCCAGCGCGGCGCGCAGCAGATGGCCAGGGAGGGTATGACCTACGACCAGATCCTGGAATTCTACTATCCGGGCCTGGTGCGCACGCGCTACACGATGACCCGCACGATTCTGCCGTCCATCGACGGCACGGGGAACGCGGGCGGCGAGCCGGTCGCGGACGCGAAGAGCGCCGTGGTGACGCTTCAAAACCCGCTGGATTGCCTGAACCTGCGCAAGGAGGCGAGCACGTCCTCCGCCATCCTGGCGACGATGGCGCACGGCACGCAGGTGACGCTGCTGGAAAGGGGCGGCACGTGGAGCCGCGTGCAGTACGGCACGCTCAGCGGCTATGTGAAGAACGAATACATCAGCGTGATCGACGACGCGGTGGACGAGACGCCGGAGGGCGTGGTCAGCATCGGCACGGCGGTCGTCTCCCTGGCGGACGAGAGCCAGACGCTGAACCTGCGCGCCGCGCCGACGGTCAATTCCGCGGTGCTCTCGCACCTGCGCCACGGCCAGACGCTGACGGTGCTGGAACGCTATGAGCGCTGGACGCAGGTGCAGATGGGCTCGCTGACGGGCTACGTCTCCAACGACTACATCCTCTTCAGTCAGGCGCAGGCTGAAAGCACGCCGGCGCCGCAGGCTACGCCCGCCCCGGTGACGGAAAAGCAGACGGCGATCGTGCTGCCGGAGGGCGGCTTGAACCTCCGCACGAGTGCATCGCGCACCGCCGGCGTCATCATGACGCTGCCGCAGGGCACGATGCTCCGCGTCACCGGCGCCCCGGTTGACGGCATGCTGCCGGTCGCGCTCGGCGACCTGACGGGCTTTGTCGCCAGCGAATACGTCTTTACCGCCACGGACGAGGAGCTTGGCCTCACGACGGCCACCCCGACGCCTGCGCCCACACCGACGGCGGCCCCGCAGCAGCGCACGGCGACGGTCACCGCCCGCAGCGGACTGAAGCTGCGCAGCGCGCCGGCCGCGTCCGGACAGGTGCTCAC
>JAGBDL010000064.1 GCA_017937505.1 Clostridia bacterium
CATCGACAACATCTTCCGCTTCACGCAGGCAGGCTCCGAGGTTTCTGCGCTGCTGGGCCGTATGCCGAGCGCCGTTGGCTATCAGCCGACGCTGGCGACCGAGATGGGCGCGCTGCAGGAGCGCATTACCTCCACGAAGCGCGGCTCGATTACGTCCGTCCAGGCGGTTTACGTCCCCGCGGACGACCTGACCGACCCGGCTCCGGCGACGACCTTCGCTCACCTGGATGCGACGACGGTTCTGTCCCGTTCCATTTCCTCCCTGGGTATCTTCCCGGCCGTCGATCCGCTGGAGTCCACCAGCCGCATCCTCACGCCGGACGTGGTTGGTGAGGAGCACTATCAGGTTGCGCGCGATGTGCAGCGCATTCTGCAGCGCTACAAGGAGCTTCAGGACATCATCGCTATCATGGGCATGGACGAGCTCTCCGAGGAGGACAAGCTCACCGTCGCCCGCGCGCGCAAGGTGCAGCGCTTCCTGTCTCAGCCGTTCAGCGTTGCGGAGCAGTTCACCGGCTTCGAGGGCAAGTATGTCCCGCTGAAGGAGACCATCCGCGGCTTCAAGGAGATCATCGAGGGCAAGCACGACGATCTGCCGGAGAGCGCGTTCCTGTTCGTCGGCACCATCGACGAGGCTGTGGCCAAAGCAAAGGGTGAAAAGGCATGAGTACGTTCCACCTGAAGATCAGCACGCCGGACGGCCTTGCGTTTGACGGCGAAGTCGAGCGCCTGCGTGTGCGGATGATCGACGGCGACGTCTGCCTGCTGGCGCACCATACGGACTATGTGTCTGCGGTTGGCGCGGGTGAAGCTGCGATCGTCATGGCGGATGGTCAGAAGCGGTCTGCCGCCTGCATCGGCGGCATGCTGGCGATGATCCACAATGAGGCGAACCTCATTGCGACGACGTTTGAATGGGCGGAAGAGATCGATCTGGAACGCGCCAAGCGTGCCAAAGAGAAAGCGGAAGCCCGTATTGCTGCTGCGAAGAACGACAATAGGGAGCTGATGCTCGCCTCTGCGAAGCTTCAGCGCGCGCTTGTTCGCATCAATGTGAAACATTAAATCCAACACCAAAGGAAGGGCCTGCTGCAAAGCAAGTCCTTCCTTTTTATCTGCAATTCATAAGTCTCTGTAAGGCCGTTTTTGCCGTGGAAAAATCATAGCCGCGACGTACAAGCGCAGCAATGATCTTCTGGCGATCGGCCGGATCAGAAGGGTTTCTGCCGCGGGACGCCTTTTCAGCCGCCTGTACAGCCGCGTCCATGGTTTCTTCCTCGTCGACGGAATTGAGAGCTTCATCAATATCGCTCTGGCTGACGCCCTTGAGGCGAAGCTCCTGGCGAATGCGGCGGGCACCCATTCCTTTGGCGGTGCGCGCGCTCGCCCATTGCCCGGCAAACGCTGCATCGTTGATATAACCTTCGTCGTGAAGTCGCGCCATCACGCGCGCGATGGTCTGCTCTGGATATGCGTTTTGCCGAAGCGCGCTGACGATTTCCTTCTCCGTCCTGGCACGGCTTGCAAGCAGTGAAACCGCCTTATCAAGCGCAAAGGGGTAGGAGCGCTCAAGGAGGAAAGCGTGAAACTGCGCGCGATCAAAGGGCATACCGCCGCGGTAGGGACGCTCCTTGAGCATCGCACGCGGCATGGGGAGGGTTTCGCCGCTTGATAGGATCAGGCTTGCCCGGCCATGCACGCGTTTGACGCTTGAAATGGTCAGCGTATTGGTGTGCTCGTTCATCTGCGGTTGGCCAGAAGCTGCAGCTTGAGATCATAGAGCTTCTGAGAGAGGTCGACCTTGTAACGATGCGGGCGGTTCAGGCGCTTGTATTCGTCCCAGAAGGTCTCCATTTCCTGCTTGGCATAGGCCGCAATCTCGGACAGTGCGGGGGAATCATAGACGAGCTCACCGTTTTCAAAGATCGGCACCAACAGCTGCCGCATCCGATAATCGCAAAGGGTCATGCGCTTCCAGGTATTCTCCGGATCGAAGATCTCCAGCGGTTCGCCGGAGGAGAAGTCCTCCTCATCTAGGGCAAGCAGATCCGCCAGGGCCTTGCCGCTGCGGCGGTCATAGAAGCGATAGAGCTGCTTGACGCCCGGATTGGTGATCTTCGCGGGATTCTCGGAAATCTTGATGCGCGGAACAAACGTGCCGTCGACCTCTTCGGCGGAGAGCTTGTACACGCCGCCAAGCGCCGGATTGTCCATGCTGGTGATCATGCGCGTACCGACGCCCCAGACGTCGATTGCCGCACCCTGCGCCTTGAGGTCCCAGATGACCTCCTCGTCCAGATCGCCGGAGGCGAAGATCTTCGCATTCGGGAAGCCGGCGTCATCCAGCATGACGCGTGCCTGGCGGCTGAGGAAGGCCAGATCGCCGCTGTCCAGACGGATGCCGACGGGCTCCTTGCCGCGCGCGCGCAGCTCCTTGAAGACCGTGATCGCGTTGGGCACACCGCTGCCCAGCGTGTCATAGGTATCCACCAGCAGCAGACAGTTGTCCGGGAAGACGTCCGCATAGGCACGGAACGCGGTGAGCTCGTCCTCAAAGGACATGACCCAGCTGTGCGCGTGCGTGCCGCCAACGGGCACACCGAAGAGCTGGCCGGTGAGCACATTGCTCGTGGCCTGACAGCCGCCGACAATGGCTGCACGCGCGCCGTAAATGCCCGCATCCGGGCCCTGCGCGCGGCGCAGGCCGAACTCCAGTACCTTGTCTCCGCGCGCAGACTGCACCACGCGGGCCGCCTTGGTGGCGATCAGGGTCTGGTGATTGATGATGTTCAGCAGCGTCGTTTCCAGCAGCTGCGCCTCCATGATTGGCGCGATGACGCGGAGAATGGGTTCATCCGGGAAGACAATCGTGCCTTCCGGCACCGCGAGAATCTCACCGGTAAAGCGGAAGTCGCTCAGATAGGACAGGAAGGCATCGTCAAAGATCGCAAGGCTGCGAAGATACTCGATGTCGTCCTGCGTAAAGCGGAGATTCCTGACATACTCAATGACCTGCTCAAGACCCGCGGCGACCGCATAGGCCGTCATATCGCCGCGCCTGCGATAGAAGAGATCGAAGCATGCACGGTTCTTGTCCTTACCATAGCGGAGATAACCGTTCATCATCGTCAGCTCATACAGGTCGGTCATCATCGTTAGATTACGCATGGTTATCGCTCACTTTCTTGGTTTCCGGGCAGAAGGAATAGCACAGCAGCCAGCCGCACAGGATCATCTGAAGCATAGCGGCGCTCTGCCGCAGGGTAACGTAATAGGTATTGTCTGCATTGGCACGGCCGACGCCCGCGATCAGGAGGCCAATGATGAACACAGCGTTGAGCGCCAGCGGCAGCGCCATTTTCCAGTCGAAGCTTCCGCTGTCAATCGTCCACAGTGCGACGATTGCAGCCGAAGCGAGGATCAGCAGCACGAGGCTAGCCTGGGAGAAGGGGAAGAGTGTGCTGTACGCGCCGCGCTCAAATTCGCCGAGGAACGTCGTGACCAGGCAGAGCACGGCGCAGATCACCGGCGCGATGGTCACCAGGCTGATTCTGTCGCGGATGCGCAGGAAGAAGTAGAGCACCACACCGAACGCCGCGATGGCGGAAAGCACCTGAGAGATGCGCACGAACTCGCTGATAAAGGTCAGGCTGTCGTTTCTGAGGCCCTCGATGACCGTACGACCGGCGCAGTAGAGCAGCAGGTACCAGCAGAAGACGTCGCCGCTGCGCCGCTTGTGATGGCGAATGAGAAGCAGAAGCGCAAAGACAAGCACATCCCAGCAGAATTCATAGAAGAACGTCGCCATGTGCCAGTACCAGATGTCGCCGACGGGGATTTCGACCGCGAAGGGAAAGAACTGCAAATACTCCTCGCTGATGCGCAGTCCATAGGCCTCCATGTTGATGTAGTTGCCCCAGCGGCCAATCGCCTGGCCCAGTACCAGCGCAGGCGACACAATATCCAGAATCGTCTGCAACGGCACCTGATGCCTGCGCGCCGTGATGCGCGCCGCAATCAGACCGCCGATGATGCCGCCAAAGATGGCCAGTCCGCCTTCGCGGATATTGAAAATGGCTAGCAGATCCTCACTGTACATATTGAAGCGGAAGATCACATAATAGATTCGCGCGCAGATAATGGAGAGCGGAATGGCGTAGAGCAGAAAATCAATGATCGTATCCTGGGGCATATGCAGCCGGCGCGCCTCACGCGTGCAAAATGCCAGTCCGATCAGGATCGCCGCCACAATCAGGATAGCATACCAGCTGATGCCAAAGAACGCAATTCGGTCAATCATGGGCCTGCTGAGCATAGTTTCCTCCGATATCTCCGGCCGTGCCGGAGGTTTCTTTCATTGAATAGCTATTATGGTTTAGTATAGCGCGGGGTTATCCCCATGTCAAGCAAAGGGAAATGGCCGAAATGAAATTTACCCGCGAAAACGGGGAAAAGGAATGTTGAAGAAAACCTTGCCGTGACCAACACAAAATGCTATAATGAATAAAATGAGTCCTGCGGCGTCCGATTGCCGCACGAAGGAGGATACGTCATGTCTAAGGTTCTTGTGATGGACCACCCGCTGATTCAGCATAAGGTGTCCCTGATGAGAGATAAGGAAACCGGTACCAAGGAATTCCGCGAGCTGCTCAACGAGATTTCGATGCTGATGGCCTATGAGGTCACCCGCGATCTGCCGCTGCGCGAGATCGAGATCGAAACCCCGATCTGCCGCGCGCAGACCAAGGTTATCGCCGGCAAGAAGCTGGCCATCGTCCCGATTCTGCGCGCTGGTCTGGGCATGGTGGACGGCATCATGAGCCTGGTTCCCTCCGCGAAGGTGGGGCATATCGGCCTTTACCGCGATCCGAATACCCTGGAGCCGGTCGAATACTACTGCAAGCTGCCTGAGGACTGCGAGGAGCGCGAGATTCTGCTCGTTGACCCGATGCTCGCCACCGGCGGCTCCGCTTCCGCTGCGATCCGCTTCCTCAAGCGCCGCGGCTGCAAGCACATCAAGCTCGTCTGCCTGATCGCAGCGCCGGAGGGCACCAGCCGCATTCAGGCCGATCATCCGGACGTCAACATCTATGTGGCGGCGATGGATGAGAAGCTCAATGACCATGGCTACATCATCCCGGGCCTCGGCGATGCCGGCGACCGCCTCTTTGGTACCAAGTAAACTGGAAGTTCAGCGCCTCTGACGACAGAGCATTCTGCGTCAGAGGCGCTTTTGTGTATTCAGATGCCGGGATCAGAGATTGATCTCTGCGGAGCCCTTGGCGGTGTCGCCAAGCAGCGGTCTGACCTTCGCAACAAAGGCCTCCACCTGACCGGCGCAGCGGCCGATGTACAGCGAGGGCGCAAGAAGCGCCGCCATCTCGTCCTCCGTCAGGCCGAACGCCGGTTCCTTGGCCAGACGGGCAAGCAGGTCGCAGGACTCGCCGGCCTTCATGCGCGCCGTCGCTTCCATGGAGCAGCGACGGATGATCTCGTGCAGCGCCTGACGGTCTCCGCCGCGCTTCACACCCTCCATCATCAGGTTTTCCGTCGCGATGAACGGCAGATATTCCATGACGGTCTTCTCGACGATCTTTTCGTTGACGTGCAGGCCGTCGGTCACGTTCTGCGCCAGGCGCAGAATCGCGTCCGCGCAGAGGAAGCCCTCCGGCATGGAGATGCGCCGGTTCGCGGAATCGTCCAGCGTGCGCTCCATCCACTGGGTCGACGCGGTCATCGGCGCGTTCATCGCGTCTGCCATCAGATAGCGGGAGAGCGAGCAGATGCGCTCGGAGCGCATGGGATTGCGCTTGTAGGCCATGGCGGAGGAGCCGATCTGGTTCTTCTCAAACGGCTCTTCGACCTGCCTGTCGTGCTGCAGGAGTCGGATATCGTTGGCCATGCGGTAGCAGCTCTGCGCGATCGAGGACAGGCAATTCAGAATCCGGCTGTCCACCTTGCGCGGATAGGTCTGTCCGCAGACGTCAAAGCATTCCTCAAAGCCAAAGTCACCCGCGATCATACGGTTCATCTCGTCGATCTTCGCTTCATCGCCCTTGAACAGCTCCATGAAGCTGGCCTCCGTGCCCGTCGTGCCGCGGCAGCCAAGGAACTTGATGTTCTCCAGCGCAAAGTCGATCTCATGCAGATCGGAGAGGAAATCCTGCATCCACAGCGTCGCACGCTTGCCGACGGTCACAAGCTGCGCCGGCTGATAGTGCGTGTATCCAAGCGTCGGCAGCGCTTTGTACGCCTCGGCGAAATCCGCCAGATTGGCGATGACTTTGAGCAGCTCGCCGCGCAGATAGCGCAGACCGTCGCGATAGAGGATCAGATCGGCGTTGTCCGTCACATAGCAGCTCGTCGCGCCCAGATGGATGATGCCCGCCGCGGACGGCGCAGCCTTGCCATAGGCATAGACGTGCGCCATCACGTCATGGCGAACCTCCTTCTCGCGCTGGCTGACGCAATCGTAGTCGATGTCGTCGATGTGCGCCTCAAGCTCAGCAACCTGTTCATCCGTGATCGGCAGGCCCAGCGCGGACTCCGCCCTCGCCAGCGCAACCCACAGCCTGCGCCAGGTGCGATAGCGCGTATCAGAGGAGAACAGCTCCAGCATGTAGCTGGACGCATAGCGCGAGGACAGGGGGGATTCGTATCGGTTGGTGCTCATTTGTGCGCCTGCTTTCTCAAAATGATGCTTTCTCTTTCGGGGCCGACGGAGACATAAGTGATCGGGCAGCCGATCGCCTTCTCGATGAACAGCACATATTCCTGCGCAGCCGGCGGAAGCTCCTCCCACGTTCTCACGCCGGAGATGTCGCAGCACCAGCCATCCACATAGTCAATGACGGGGCGCGCATCCGCAAGCGCCGCCGGGAACGGGAACCGGTTGGTCTTCTCGCCATACAACTGATACGCTGTGCACAGCGGAATGCGCGGCATGTCGCTGAGCACGTCGAGCTTGGTCAGCGCGATCTCCGTAGCCGCCTGTACCTCGACGCCGTAACGCGTGGCCACCAGATCGATCGGGCCGACGCGGCGAGGACGGCCGGTCTTGGCGCCATACTCAGCGCCGGCCTGGCGAAGCGCTTCCGCTTCCTTGCCGAACATCTCGCAGACGAACGGGCCTTCGCCCACGCAGGTCGAATACGCCTTGACCACACCGACCACGTCGTCGATCTTGGCGCTGGGCAAACCGGAGCCGATGGGCGCGTATGCAGCCGTCGTGTTCGAGGAGGTGGTGTAGGGGTGGATGCCGTAATCCAGATCGCGGAGGGAGCCCAGCTGCGCCTCAAAGAGGATGTTCTTGCCGGCCTTCTGCGCGTCGGACAGGAATGCGCCGGTATCGCGGATGAACGGCTTGATCTTCTCGCAGTAGGTTTCAAGCCATTCGTCAATCATCTCCTGCGTGTACGGCTGCGCGCCGTAAACCTTTTCAAGCGTCAGGTTCTTCCATTCCATGATATCCGCCAGATGGCTGCGCAGATGATCCGGATAAAACAGCTCGCCTGCCAGCACCGTCTTCTTCTGATATTTGTCAGAATAGAACGGGGCAATGCCCTGCTTGGTGGAGCCGAATTTCTTGTCCGCCAGGCGCTGCTCCTCCAGCTCGTCGAGCCTGCGGTGCCACGGCAGCAGCAGGGACGCACGGTCGCTGATCATCAGGTTCTCCGGCGTGAGCGCCACGCCCTGATCCATCACCGTCTGCATTTCAATCCAGAGGTTTTCCGGATCAAGCGCCACGCCGTTGCCCAGAATGTTGACCACGTCCGGCCTGAAGATGCCGGAGGGCAGAAGGTGCAGCGCAAATTTGCCGTACTCGTTGATGACCGTGTGACCGGCATTGCCGCCGCCCTGAAAGCGCACGACCACGTCATAGTTTTCCGTCAACAGGTCGACCATGCGGCCCTTGCCTTCATCGCCCCAGTTGATGCCAACGATTGCACAGTTAGACATAGAGCGTTTACCTCCAATCGGTTATGCGTCGATGACCGAGATGCTCGGCACCGTGTCCTCAAGCACATCCAGCAGGATGCGCACCGTATCCAGAGACGTGAAGATTGTCACGCCGTTCTGCACGGCGCAGCGGCGGATTTCGATGCCGTCCTCGCTGTGCGCGCCGGAGAGAATGGCGCGCGTATTGATGATGTAGCTGACGTAGCCGGAGTGAATGGACGTGAGGATGTCGTCGCTGCCCTCGCTCAGCTTGCCGCGCACGCGTGTGCGGACGCCGTGCTGCTTGAGAAACGCAGCGGTACCGGCCGTCGCCTCGATGTTGAAGCCGAGCTGATAGAAGCGCTTGATCAGCGGCAGCGCCTCCTCCTTGTCCTCATCGGCAATGGTGGCCAGCACCGTGCCGTACTGCTTGACCTTCACGCCGGAGGCCTGCAGGGCCTTGTACAGCGCGCGGTTGAGCCTGTCGTCGTAGCCAATCGCCTCGCCGGTGGACTTCATCTCCGGGGAAAGGTAGGCGTCCATGCCGTCGAGCTTGGCGAAGGAGAAGGCCGGCGCCTTGACGTACCAGCGCTTTTTGTCCGCCGGGATCATCTGCGTAATGCCCTGATCGCGCAGGCTTTCGCCGAGCATGACCCGGGTCGCGATCAGCACCAGCGGGAAGCCGGTCGACTTGGACAGGAACGGCACGCTGCGGCTGGCGCGCGGGTTGACCTCAATGACGAACACGTTGTCCGCCTTGTCCACGATGAACTGGATGTTGAACAGACCCCGGATGCAGATGCCCAGGCCCAGCCGGGTCGTGTAATCCGCGATCGTATCGCGCACCTTCTGGCTGATGCTCATCGGCGGATAGATACTCGTACTGTCGCCAGAATGCACGCCCGTGCGCTCCACCAGCTCCATGATGCCCGGAATGAAGACCTGCTCGCCGTCGCAGATCGCGTCCACCTCAACCTCCTTGCCGACATAGTATTTGTCGACGAGGACCGGTTTATCAACGTCCACCGCAACAGCGTTTTTGAGATAGTGACGCAGGGATTCCTCGCCGGCGACGATCTCCATCGCGCGGCCGCCAAGCACGAAGCTCGGACGGACCAGCACCGGATAGCCGATGCGCGCAGCGGTCTTCACACCGCTCTCGATGTCCGTCACCGCCGCGCCCGTCGGATGGGGAATCTGCAGGCTGGAGATCACCTCTTCAAAGGCGTAGCGATCCTCCGCGCGGTTGATGGCCTCGCAGTCCGTTCCGATGATCCTGACGCCCCTGCGCGCAAGCGGCGCGGCGAGGTTGATGGCCGTCTGGCCGCCGAGGGAGCAGATGACGCCAATGGGCTTCTCCAGCTCGACAACGTTGCAGACCTCTTCAACCGTCAGCGGCTCAAAGTACAGCTTGTCGGCCGTCGTGTAGTCCGTGGAAACCGTCTCCGGGTTGTTATTGATGACGATGGCCTCGTAGCCGGCTGCCTTGATCGCGCGGATCGCATGGACGGTCGAATAGTCAAACTCGACGCCCTGGCCGATACGGATGGGGCCGGAGCCCAGGACGATGACCTTTTCCTTGTCCGAGACGATGGACTCATTCTCCGTCTCATACGTCGAATAGAAGTAGGGGACATAGCTGTCAAATTCGCCTGCGCAGGTGTCGATCATCTTGTACACCGGCACAATGCCGTACTTCTTGCGCAGCGCATAGACCTCGTCCTCGGAAAGGTGCCAGAGCTCGCCGATATACGCGTCGGAGAAGCCCCAGCGCTTGGCCTCGCGCAGCAGCTCGGGCGTGATGATCACCGGCTCGAGCTCCTTCTCGAAATCGACGATGTGCTTGATCTTGTCCAAGAAGAACATGTCGATGCCCGTGATGGAGCAGATGCGGGAGTGATCCACGCCGTGCCACATCAGCTGCGCGATGGCGTACAGGCGGTCATCGGTGCCCTCCTTGATGTAGGCGAGCAGCTCGTCAGTCGTCATGTTCTCGCTGTCGAACTTGGGCATGTGCAGATGCGTATGCCCGACCTCCAGCGAGCGAATCGCCTTGAGCAGGCTTTCCTCCATCGTGCGGCCCACGCTCATGACCTCGCCGGTCGCCTTCATCTGCGTGGAAAGGCGATTGGAGGCCAGCGTAAACTTGTCAAACGGGAAGCGCGGCAGCTTGGTGACCACATAGTCCAGCGCAGGCTCAAAGCACGCAGGCGTATTGGCCAGCATGATCTCATGCAGCTGCATGCCCACGGCAATCTTGGCCGAGACGCGCGCGATCGGGTAGCCGCTCGCCTTGGAGGCCAGGGCAGAGGAACGCGAGACGCGCGGGTTCACCTCGATGACAAAATAGGAGAAGGACTGCGGGTCAAGCGCGAACTGCACGTTGCAGCCGCCCTTGACGCCCAGCGCACGGATGATCTTCAGCGCGCTGTCGCGCAGCATGTGATATTCCTTGTTGGTCAGCGTCTGGCAGGGCGCCACGACGATCGAGTCGCCGGTGTGAATGCCGACCGGGTCGAGGTTTTCCATGCTGCACACGGTGATGGCCGTGTCGTTCGCGTCGCGCATGACCTCAAACTCGATCTCCTTGTAGCCCTTGATGCTCTTCTCGATCAGCACCTGATGGACGGGGGAGAGCGCAAGGGCGTTTTTCATCATCGACGCCAGCTCGTCGTCGTCGCCGGCAAAGCCGCCGCCGGTGCCGCCCAGCGTAAACGCAGGACGCAGGATGACCGGGTAACCGATTTCATGCGCTGCGGCAATGGCTTCCTCCACGGAGTAGGTGATGTGGGACGGGACAACCGGCTCGCCGATGCGCTCGCAGAGCTCCTTGAACAGCTCGCGGTCCTCGGCCGTCTCAATGCTCTTGGCGTCTGTGCCCAGCAGCTCGATGCCGCACTCCTCAAGCACGCCCTTCTTGGCCAGCTGCATGGCAAGGTTAAGGCCGGTCTGGCCGCCAATGCCGGGGATGATCGCATCCGGACGCTCATAGCGGCAGATGCGCGCCACATACTCAAGCGTCAGCGGCTCCATGTACACCTTGTCCGCGATGGTGGTATCCGTCATGATGGTCGCCGGATTGGAATTGACGAGGACAACCTCGTAGCCTTCCTCGCGCAGCGCAAGACAGGCCTGTGTGCCTGCGTAGTCAAACTCTGCCGCCTGACCGATGACGATGGGGCCGGAGCCGATGACCAGCACCTTGTGAAGATCTGTACGCTTAGGCATCGTTCTTCGCCTCCTCCATCATCGCGATAAACCGGTCGAATAGGTGGTCGCTGTCCTGCGGGCCTGGACAGCTTTCCGGATGATACTGCACGCTGAACACGCGATCCTGCGGGCAGGAGAGCCCCTCGACGGTATGATCGAGCAGATTCAGATGGGTCACCTGAAGAGGCGTGCCCTCAAGGCTTGCGGCATCCACGGCGTAGCTGTGGTTCTGCGAGGTCATTTCAATCCTGCCGGTGGCCAGATCCCTGACCGGATGATTGCCGCCGCGATGGCCGAACTTGAGCTTGTACGTCTTGGCGCCATAGGCGAGGGCGATCATCTGGTGGCCCAGACAGATGCCGAACATCGGATAGCGGCCGCGCAGGCGGCGAATCAGCTCGATAACCGGGGTGACGTCCTCCGGATCGCCCGGGCCATTGGAAAGGAACACACCGTCCGGATTCATGAAGACAATTTCCTCGGCGGTGGTCGTCGGCGGAACGATGGTGACGTTGCAGCCGTGTCTGTTCAGGCTCCGGATGATGCCCAGCTTGATGCCGCAGTCGACAGCCACGACGCTGAAGCGGTGGTTCGAGGTGCGGGCATACCACCGCTTTTTGCAGGCAACACGAAAAACCGCGTCGTGCGGTACGGGGGCGTCGGCGATACGCGCGACGGCCTCGTCTGTCGGCGTGGCAATGTCCGTGATGATTCCCCGGCGTGCGCCAAAGTCCCGGATGCTGCGGGTGAGCATCCGGGTATCGATTCCGTGCAGGCCGGGGATGTTATTCTCTTCAAGCAGCTCGCCAAGCGTGCGGGTATAACGGAAGTTGGAAGGCATGTCGTTGTAATCGCGAACGATCAGACCGCCGATTGACGGCGTTTTGCTTTCAAAATCCTCATCCGTGATGCCGTAATTACCGATAAGCGGATACGTCATGACGACGAACTGATCCGTATAGGAGGGATCGGAGACGAGCTCCTGGTAACCGGTCATGGAGGTATTGAAGACCACCTCGCATATGCGCTCGGTATCGGCGCCGAATCCATAGCCCGGGTACTCGCTTCCGTCCTCCAGAACGAGCTTTTTGTCAAAGGGTTTCATGCGTTTTCTGCCTCCATCGTCAGAAGTTTTTGCGCTTATTCCCATTCCACCGTTGCCGGGGGCTTGGTGGTAATGTCGTATACAATGCGGTTGACATGCGGCACTTCGTTGACGATTCGCGCAGAAATCTTCGCCAGCAGCTCATACGGCAGGCGTGCCCAGTCGACCGTCATGAAGTCATCCGTCGTCACCGCACGAATGGCGAGCACAAAATCGTGTGTGCGCTCGTCGCCCATCACGCCGACGGTGCGCGTATTGGTCAGAACGGTGAAGTACTGGTTCACATCCCGGTCAAGCCCCGCCGCGGCGATCTCCTCGCGCAGGATGGCGTCGCTCTCGCGAACGGTCAGCAGTTTTTCCTCGGTGATGTCGCCGATCACGCGAATCGCCAGGCCGGGGCCGGGGAACGGCTGACGCCAGACCATGTCGCGCGGCAGGCCAAGCTCCTCGCCGACCTTTCGAACCTCGTCCTTGAAAAGCATCCGCAGAGGCTCGACCACGCCGCCGGTAAAGCGCTGGGCCACATCGTCCGGCAGGCCGCCGACGTTGTGGTGCGACTTGATCACCGCGCTGCCCTTGACGGAACCGGATTCAATCACGTCGGGATAAATCGTTCCCTGGGCCAGGTAGGCGACATTCTCGAGCTTTCTGGCCTCGTCCGCAAAGCAGGCAACAAACTCGGCGCCGATGATCTTGCGCTTGGTCTCCGGATCGGATACACCGGCCACCTTGTCAAGGAAACGCTTTTTCGCGTCGCAGATGATCAGGCTGACCGGGAACTGCCGGGTGAACACTTCGCGGACGGACTCGGTTTCGCCCTTGCGCATGAAGCCGTGATCGACGTAGACGCAGGTGAGGCGATCGCCGATGGCGCGGCTGATCAGCGCCGCAGCAACAGAGGAATCCACGCCGCCGGAGAGGCCCAGCATGACGCGGCCGTTTTCGCCGACCCTTTCGCGAATGGAAGCGATCGCCTGATCGATAAACGCGGTCATCGTCCAGTCGCCCGTGCAGCCGCAAATCCGGTACAGGAAGTTTTGAAGGACCATCTGGCCTTCCTCGCTGTGCGTCACCTCCGGATGGAACTGCACGCAATAAATGCGCTTTTCCGGGTTGGCCATCGCGCAGAACGCGCAGTTATCGCTGTGCGCGACGGACGTAAAGCCCTCCGGCGCGCGGGTGACGTGATAGGTATGGCTCATCCACATGATGGACTCCCGCTTCATGCCGGCGCACAGCGGGCTGCTCGTGTCAAAGGTGACCGGCACGCGGCCATACTCGCGCTCGGCTGCTTTTTCGACCGTGCCGCCCAGCGTGTATGCCGTCAGCTGCATGCCATAGCAGATGCCCAGAATCGGAATGCCCAGCGCATAAAGCGACGCGTCGACATGCGGCGCGTCGGCGTCCAGCACAGAGGCCGGGCCGCCGGAGAGAATGATGCCAACGGGCGCCTTTGCGCGAATATCCTCCACAGAAATGGAACAGGGAACAACCTCGCAAAAGACCTTGGCTTCGCGCACACGCCGTGCGATGAGCTGGGTATACTGCGCGCCGAAGTCGAGGATCAGCACGCCCTGGGGCTGGTGCGGCATAACAAATTCTCCTTTCGTCATTGAACAGAGGAATTCCTTCTACAAAATCATGAAAAATCATTCGCCGCTCGCGCCGTAGTTGGAAAGCACACGGGCGGAGGGATCGTTGACGTTGCAGCCGGGCCAGGTCTTGTTGGGCATCCAGAAATCGACGACCATCTGCGCCTGTCCGGGATAGAACTGCTCAAACAGCTCCCGGTACAGGAGGCTCTCCTTGGTGAACGGCCTGGCAAAGTCGAACGCCTCGCAGCGCTTGGCGGCCTCCTCATCGGTGTACTGTCTTTCCGCGTAGGCCTTCAGGTCGTCGACCATCGAATGGCCCACCGCATCGGAGAACGCCGCCTTCTGCCGCCAGAGGATCTCGTCCGGGAGGAGCTTGTCCTCGGCGAATGCCTTGCGGATCAGGTATTTGCCCATGCCCGTACGGTTCATTTTGAGCGCCGGGTCGATGCTCATCGCATAGTGCACAAACGCCAGATCACCGAACGGCACGCGCGCCTCAAGCGAATTGACGCTGATGCAGCGATCTGCGCGGAGCACGTCGTACATGTGCAGCTCGCTGATGCGCTTTTCGGCTTCCTTTTGGAAGCTGTACGCGTCCGGCGCAAAATCGGTGTACTTGTAGCCAAAGAGCTCATCGGAAATCTCACCAGTGAGCAGCACGCGCACGTCGGTGTTCTCATGCACATATTTGCAGACCAGATACATGCCGATGCTCGCGCGGATGGTTGTGATATCGTAGGTGCCCAGCAGCTCGACGACGTGCGGAAGAGCGTCCAGCACATCCTGCTCCGAGATGATCACTTCCATGTGCTCGCTTCCGATATACTCAGCCACCATGCGCGCATATTTCAGATCGATCGCGTCCACGTCCATGCCGATGGCGAAGGTCTTGATCGTCTTGTTCAGCTCGCGCTGCGCGATGGCGCAGACCAGCGACGAATCCAGACCGCCGGAAAGCAGGAAGCCCACCGGCGCGTCCGCATCCAGACGCTTTTTCACGCCCTCGATCAGCAGATCATGCAGCCTGGCGCACGCCGTGTGCTCGTCGTCCATGGAAAACTGGTCGACATGGGCCGCGTCGGCGTAGCGCACAAACTCGCCGTCCGCCCAGTAGCAGCCGGGCGGGAAGGGGAGAATCGTCTCGCAGAGACCGACCAGGTTCTTCGGCTCACTGGCAAACGCCATGCCGCCGTCCGCAAGCCTGCCGTAGTACAGCGGGCGAATGCCGATCGGGTCGCGCGCGGCGATCAGGGTGTTCTTCTTTGCGTCATAGAGGATGAGTGCGAACTCCGCATCCAGCGTGCGGAACATATCCAAACCGTATTCGCGGTAAAGCGGGAGCAGGATTTCGCAGTCAGATTGGCTTGAAAACGCGTATTTCGCCATCAGTCTGTCCCGAATCGGGCGGAAACCATACAGCTCGCCGTTGCAGACGACATAATCGTCGTCAAGCCGGAAGGGCTGCATGCCGCGCTCATCCAGACCCATGATTGCCAGACGATGAAAGCCGAGCCAACCGCATGGCGTCTCGATCAGGCGGCTCATATCCGGCCCGCGAGAAAGCGTGCGATCAAAGCATTCTTTGATGACACTCTGCGGAATCGACTTGCCAATCAGGCCGAAAATGGAACACATGTACGGCACCTCCCGCTTGCTGCAGGCACAGTTATCAAGCCCGCCGCTAAGAACAAATTTTTTCGTATGTATTGTATCTCCGCATCCGGTTGCCCGTCAATAGTGGAAATGCACAAATTTGGGAGATGATGTAAATGAACTTGCGAAATTTAAGAAAACTTTGCAATTATCTGAAATGATTTGAAAGAATTTTGATATTTAAGTCAATTCCATCACAGACCCGAAAGCAAACTGCAAAGCGGCTCTGCTCCCTTGCAGGAGTTTTCCATTCCCTGGAGAATATTTATATGGTTCATCTTTTTATGATCTTTTGCTCGATCGGCATTGACGAGCGGAGCGGGATTCTGTACAATCAATGCGACATGAAAAAACAGGAGGAACTCCTTATGAAACTTGGTTTTATCGGAGCCGGCAACATGGGCTCCGCCATTTTGAGGGGCATTCTGAAGGAAGGCCGCCTTTCTGCAGATGAGCTTGCCGTCACAGACAAGATGCCTCAGATGTGTGAACGCTTTGCATCCGAGGGCGTGCATGTCATGGCCGGCAACCGTGATCTGGTCCGAGCATGCGACTGCATTCTGCTGGCCATCAAACCGGTGTATACCGCGCAGGTTCTTGAGGAGATTCACGATGATCTCGAGGGAAAATTCGTCATCTCCATCGTTGCAGGCTGGACGTACGGCATGCTTGAGGCTGCGCTGCCGCAGTCCGCGCATTTTGTGCGCGTGATGCCCAATACGCCGCTTGCCGTCGGGGAAGGCATGAGTCTGCTTTGCAGCCATTGCAGGTGCACTGACGAGGAGTTTGCTTTCGCCAGGTCCATCTTCGATGCTGCCGGCAAGACCATGCAGGTGGAAGAACATGTATTTGTCGCGGCGACCAGCATCAACGGCTGCGGGCCGGCGTTCGTATACCAGTTCATTGAAGCGCTGGCCGACGGCGCCGTGCGCTATGGCGTCCCGCGCGCGATGGCCTATGAGCTGGCTGCGCAGACGCTCATTGGCGCATCCAGGATGGTTCTTGAGACCGGCGAGCATCCCGGCAGGCTCAAGGATGCGGTCTGCTCGCCGGGCGGCACGACCATCGAAGGCGTCTACGCGCTTGAAAAAGGCGGCATGCGTGCTGCTGTGATGGACGCACTGGCCGCCACGATCGAGAAAACGGCCAAGCTCTCAAAATAATACCGTTGTTATATAAAGATGATGAATTTGGAGCGGCAGATTTGAAAGATATTTTGATGTATACCGACGGCGCCTGTTCCGGCAATCCCGGTCCGGGCGGCTGGGGAACCGTGCTGCTGTTCGGCGAGCACGTCAAGGAGATTTCCG
Source organism: Clostridia bacterium (assembly GCA_017937505.1). Lineage (GTDB taxonomy): Bacteria > Bacillota > Clostridia > Christensenellales > Aristaeellaceae > Ventricola. Next base: position 16,812 of record JAGBDL010000064.1, read on the forward strand.
GCTTTATGCCGGACACCACCAACAACCGCATGGAGCTGTTTGCTGCCGTGCAGGGATTCACGGCGCTCAAGCAGCCGTGCAATGTGACGCTGTATTCGGACTCTGCGTATCTGGTCAACGCGTTCTCACAGAATTGGATTGACGGCTGGCAGCGCAACGGCTGGAAAAACGCCGCCAAGAAGCCGGTTGAAAACCAGGATCTCTGGAAGTGGCTGCTGACGGTTATGCAGCCGCACAATGTCACGATTGTCAAGGTCAAGGGTCATGCGGACAACAAGTGGAACAACCGCTGCGATGAGCTGGCCACCGGACAGATTCGCGATCACAGGGGAAAATGACCGTCGTTCTCCTTGATGGGGAGGGATCCATAAGACTTCGCAAAACTCAGGTTTTACGAAGTCTATAGAGAGGAGGGCGCATATGGCCAACGACTACCACAATCAAACCAGCTTAAACCGCACCAAGCGTCTGCGTGAGCTCCTGAAAGAGCTTCCGGATGTCTGCTCGGATTACTTCATGTCCATCGAGCAGCAGACCAGCCCGCTGACGCGGCTGAGCTACGCGTACGACCTGAAGCTCTTCTTTCAGTATCTCTCCGAGGAGCTTCCTAAGTTTTCCGGCAAGCCGGTTGCCGAATTCACCGTTGACGATATCCGCAGCGTGACCAAGCAGGATCTGGAGCGCTATGCGCGCTACCTGACGCTCTATGTCAAAAACGAAGCGCTGGAAGACGGCCAGGTTGCTTCCAAGGAGATCACCAATCACGAATACGGCATCAAGCGGAAATACGCTTCCCTTCGCGCATTCTACAAGTATCTGTTTTCCGACGGGCTGATTGAGAGCAATACCGCCGCGCTCGTGCCGCTTCCGAAGCTCCATGAGCACGCGATCATTCGTCTGGACGTCGACGAGGTCGCCAGAATCCTGGATCTCGCCGAAAACGGACAGGCGCTGCCCAAAACCTACCAGAAATACCACAACGTGACCAAAAAGCGCGATCTGGCGATGCTGTCGCTGTTTTTGGGCACGGGCATCCGCATCAGCGAATGCGTTGGACTGAACATCGACGACTTTGATTTTGAGCAGAACGCTTTTGTCGTCACCCGTAAAGGCGGCAAGGAAGTCATCCTGTATCTGTCGGATGAAGTTGCGGATGCGCTCAAGGATTATCTGGCCGAGCGGCAGCAGATTGAAGCGCTGCCCGGGCATGAAAGCGCTTTCTTTCTCTCCATCCAACGCAGGCGCATCACGCAGCGCGCCGTGGAAAACATGGTCAAAAAGTATGCGTCGATTGCAGCGCCGCTCAAGAAGAAGATCAGTCCGCACAAGCTTCGAAGCACATTCGGCACCAACCTGTACCGGGAAACCGGCGATATCTACCTGGTGGCCGATGTGCTCGGGCATTCCGATGTCAACACCACGCGCAAGCACTATGCGGCGATTTCCGAAGATCACCGCAGAATCGCCGCTCAGAAGACGGTTCTGCGTGATGATCCGGTGTTGCCGGACGGCGATTGATTGTTGTTATTTGACGCAAAAAGCCTGACATTTGCCAGGCTTTTTGTCATTCATCCAAATATTCCGCGGGATCCAGGCTCTCGTCGATAATGCCATCGATTTTGATCGCCCGGTACTCCGTGCTGTTGTCAAGGCCGATACACTTTTTGCAGTTGTCGCAGATTTTCGTCGGATCGAGATCGCAGAGATTGCACTCTCCGCACTCGATGCACTCGCGGTCATACAGCACACAGCGAATCCTTTCCATATTCCTTTCCCCCATCTCTTTCTGGCTTTGCCTATTATAGCACGCCCGCTTGGCGGATTCAAGCACAATATGAGAACATCTGTTTGATTCTGCTTGATTTCTGTGCAGGAGGTATGCTATAATGAATCAACTCAAGAGAAAGGCTGTGACGATATGCCGGGCGAACAGAGACCCAGAGGCGACATGCAGGCCAGAATCCTTGCCTATATTCAGGAGGTCATTGAAACGCGGGGATATCCGCCTTCCGTCCGCGAGATTGGCGAAGCGGTCGGCCTGCGTTCCACCTCCACTGTGCACGGCCATCTGACGCGCCTGGAAAAAAAGGGCCTGCTTCACCGCGACGCCATGAAGCCCCGCGCGATGGGTTTGTCCCGCTCTGCCTCGTATGCAGAGATGATGGACGACAGCCGCATGTGCCAGCTTCCTGTCGTCGGCCGCGTCGCTGCCGGTCAGCCCATCCTCGCAGAAGAGAGCATCGATGAACAGATGGTGCTTCCTGTGGATCTGGTCGGCGAAGGCGAGCATTTTATCCTTCGCGTGCGCGGCGACAGCATGATTCAGGCCGGCATCTTCAACGACGACTATATTGTCGTGCGCAAGCAGCCGGATGCGAACAATGGTGAAATTGTCGTTGCGCTGGTCGAAGACGATGCGACGGTCAAGCGCTTTTACAAGGAAAACGGTCACTTCCGCCTTCAGCCGGAGAATGACGCGATGGAGCCGATCATCGTCCCCTCCGTTCAGATACTCGGCAAGGTCGTGAGCCTCCTTCGCAAATTCTGATAACAGTATAAGATATACTGACAGATGATCAACAAACGCACCCCATCTCCCGGCAGGATTCCTTCCTGCCAGAAGATGGGGTGCGTTTTTCAGCGTTACGGAAGCTCCGGATAGCCCGGCTTGAGCGTGGGATCGATCAGATCCGAACGCCCGACGCCGATGATCTCCGTGGTCGTGCGGGCGCTGGTTCGTCCGCCGTTATATTTGCCGATGCGCGTTATCTGGTTGCCCATGAAGGTCATGACCGCTGTCTGGCCGCCGTCCAGGTTCAGCGCCTGCGTACAGCCGGCCTTGAGCATGTGATCAACCAGCCACGGTATGGTCACGCCGACGCTCACATTGCGGATTCTTCCCTCGGCAAGCACCGCGTAGTAATGTCCAGGCTCGACCATGCCGATCGCACAGCGCGGCTGTTCCGTTTTTCCGTTGATCATCTCGCCGACAAACGGGTTGATCTCGCCGTCGCGCACCAGATACGGGCCGAAGGAGAACACATCCACCGCGCCGCGCAGCAGGTATTCCTCTGCCGTCAGCTCATCGGATGTATAAACCCGCCAGCTGCCGTCTTCATTCATTGCCAGCGTATCCAGGTTTGGGAACTGGCTGCGGTTGGCCCGGGGGACGCGGTCAAAGAACACGTTTTTGCCCCGGATCACCATGCCGGTGATGGTATTCCGACCCAAACGATAGGTGTAGTAGTCGGTGTTCATGCCCCAGACCACCTGCTTTTCGCGGGCAATCTGTGCCGCCTGAACGTGCTTGCTCTGCGGTTTTTCCGGATTATTGAGGATCGCGCCGACACGCTCCGCAGCAGGGTCGCAGAAAATCTGCGCCTCATACCAGGTAAGCACCTTTTCGCTGTCAAGCTTTCTGTCCACGCGGACAACCAGGGTCGGAGAGGCGTAAAACCACAGGCCCTCTTCCGCGTTTTCATAGACGTATTCGCCGGTCAGCAGATAGCCCTTGCCATCCTTCTTCTGCCCATCCTCCGGCCATTCCACCTCTGCTGCAGGCTTCTCGTATACGGGATGCGGTGTCGGGGTCGGCGTAGGCGTAGGCGTCGGGGTTGGCGTCGGGGTCGGCGTAGGCGTTGGGGTTGGCGTGGGCGCGGGCGTCGGAGTCGGCGTGGGTGTAGGCGTCGGACTCGGCGTAGGTGTCGGCGTGGGCGTAGGTGTCGGCGTCGGCGTTGGACTCGGCGTAGGTGTCGGGCTCGGCGTGGGCGTAGGCGTCGGCGTTGGACTCGGCGTAGGCGTCGGGGTTGGCGTCGGCGCACGGGTCGGTGTCGGTTCCGGCGTGGTGCCGTCAGGACGCGGTGTAGCGGTCCACGCAAGATTCTCAAAGAAGTCTCCGCCGAACACGTCTTCGCCCACCGTGGAATACGCCAGACCGAATTCAGCGCAGCTTGTCGTTCCCTCGTCTGTCACCACGAAGTCCGTCGTCTGCTGCGTCACATGCAGGAGATACGCCTCCTGCGCCAACTCCAGGCCTGTCTTGCCATTCATGGAGATCAGCGGCACATTCCAGTCCATCGTAATGGCGTTTTCTCCGTACAGATGCAGATACAGCTTTTTGACTTCCCAGGTGCCGTACTGCGCCGCGAGCTCCGGCATCACTGTCGGATCGTTCGCCAGAGGCACGCAGTAGCGCATCACGTCTGCACAGAGCCTGTGCGCGCCATGACCATACTCGCCGTTGACGTCATGGGTAACGACAACCTCAGGCTTGTACCTGCGCAGCAGCTCCATGGCAAATATCCGCACGTCGCTCTTGCGCCAGCGGGAATAGGCGTCTTCCAGCTTCCGGGTATAGGTATCATAGAATTCGCCGATCACCGGATAGGTGCGCACACCCATCGACCAAAGACCGTTGAGCAGTTCGCTGCGGCGGGTGGTATTGGAATATGTCATGTACGCCACGACGACATTCATGCCGCGCTCGGTATCATATGTCGGAATCGTGCCGCCAAAGAAAACAAGCTCGTCGTCCGGGTGTGCGGCAAGCACCAGCATGTCCGCCTTTTCCGGAGTTGGCTCCCAGCGCTGCACCCAGTCCGGAAGCTCGCCAGATGAGAAGACGTAAAGCTCGTTGATCTTGAGCTTCGTATTCCTGCCGGAGGTATCAATCAGGCGGAAATGCGTCCTGCCGCCGAGCTCAAGGAGCACATGATGATAGTCATATCTGCCCTCAATCAGCGTCTTCCATTCGCCGTCCACCTCTTCCTCGATCGCCCATGCCTTGGGCATATCGCCGAAGCAGATGTACAGGTACTCCGCCTGTTTGCCCTGCGGCGCAGTGAACTCAATATACGGGCTGCGCTGCTCCCGGCTGCTGAAATAGCTGGTGTACTGACCGTCGTGCAGGTTTGTGGTATACCGGCCCGGCGACGTCGGGCTGCATTCTTCCGTAATGTCTTTGGCGATTTGCGCGAATGCGCCGGCAGAGCAGACGCACAGCGCAAGCGCCAACGCAAGGACAGCCGAAATCTTCCTTATCATCATCTCTTCACCTGGCAAACGTATACGGATTCTCTATCGTGCCGTCTCCTCCGGTCGGCGTAAGGCCGTCGAGCAGCAGGCGAACCGCAGGGCGGCAGCCCTCGTTCATCACGACACAGCGGATATAGCCCAGGTCTCCGTTGACCTTTGTGCAGCGCGTACCATAAGCGAAGGATTTGGACTGAGACCGTGTCCAGTACGGGCTGCTGCCATTCTGATACTGAAACAGGCCGTTTTGCAGCGCATAATCCGTGCCAAATGCCTTTCGCTGCTTGGAGGAGGCAAAGCCCATCTCCGGGTTTTTGAGATCCTCCGCCGTCGCCAGAAACACCATGCCGAGCTCCTCGTCCTCCAGCAGCAAGCGCTGCTCCGCCGGCGTAAACGCCTGATCCTTGAAGCAGATTTCCGCGATATGCACGCGGCCGAGGCGCTCCCTCTTTTTGAGCGTTTCCTGCTCCTCCTCAGGCAACGGGCTGCCCTCGAACGGACCGTTGAGGAGACTGAACATCTCCGTCTGGTTGAACGCTGCTTCAAAGGCGATATAATCCTTGTCATCCGGATGAACGCGGTTGTTAAAGAGAATGTACTCGCTGAGCAGATAGGCCTGCGTCTCGTCGGCGCTCAGCACACGCCAGAGAATCGGACGAACCGTGCCGTCCGCATCCTGCGGGAACTCACCCAGCTGAACATACTGGTAGCCCTCCTTCTGATCATAGCCGCGAAGAGAAAAGGGCTCCTGCGCCGCGGCACATGCGCCGAGCATCATCACCAGCACAAGCATGCAAATCCGTTTCATCATATCCTCCTGTTTTATAAGCGTCAGATGGCAGGCAGAAGACGACCGATCTGCTCGCACAGGCTGCAAAGCTGCCCGATGGAGAGCGCTTCGGCGCGGCACTGCGCGTCCAGCCCCGCGGCTTCCATCGCGGCGGCCGCCTGAAGCCTGTCCATCGGGAAGCAGGCGATCAGGTTGTTGATCAGCGTCTTTCGGCGCATGGCAAACGCGCCCCTGATGAGCCGCATCAGCAGCGCTTCATCCGCGACTGCGTAAGGCTTATCCTTCCGCCGTTCAAGCACCATGAAGCTCGAATCGACCTTGGGCGGCGGCGTAAAGCAGGCAGCCGGCACGTCCAGCGCACGCCTGACCTCGCAGAAATATTGGCACATAATCGCCAGAGGGCCATAGCCCTCGTCGCCGGGCTGGCTGAGCAGCTTGTCGCCGACCTCTTTCTGGATCATCACGGCGATGGACTTTGCCTCGGGCAGCGTCATCAGCAGCTTGGTCAGCACATCGGTGGTGATGTAATACGGCAGGTTCGCAGCCACCCGCAAAGAGCAGCCTTCGCCGAAGGATGCTTCTGCCAGCGCATGAAGATCCGTCTTCATCACATCGCCCTGCACCACATGCGCGTTGTCAAAGCGCTCGAGCGCGACATTCAAAATCGGAAACAGCGTTTCATCGATCTCCAGAGAGACGACCTGCTTTGCTCTTCTGGCCAGCGGCTTGGTCAGCGCGCCAAAGCCCGGGCCGATTTCCAGCACGCAGTCATCCTTTGTCACCAGGGACAAATCCGCCAGCTGCTCCAGCAGCGTTTCATCCTCGATGAAGTTTTGTCCAAGGCTGTGCTTGTGGTGGAACTCGCCGCCATAGCTGTGCTTTTTATGCTTCAATACAGATTCCTCCCGCCGGTCTTTATCCGACCAGCTTTGCCGATTCGTCGTTCGTCTCGGCGACGATATAGTGCGGACGGCGCTTGACCTCCAGGTACGTCTTGGCCAGATACTGTCCCATGATGCCCATGCACAATAGCTGCAGACCACCCATGAACAGGATGATGCACGCCGTGGACGCCCAGCCGGCGACCGGATCGCCGAAGATCAGCCTGCGCACGACGATGAACACAATTGCGCAGAACGAAGCGACCGTCAGCAGCAGGCCCATCAGCGAGGCAATGGATAGCGGCGCCTGCGAGAAATTGACGATACCGTCAATGGAGTATTTGAACAGCCCCCAAAAGCTCCACTTTGTCTCGCCCGCCACGCGCTCCACGTTCTTGTATGGCAGCCACTTTGTCCTGAAGCCGATCCATCCGAAGATGCCCTTGGAGAAGCGATTGTATTCGCACATCGCGACGATCGCATCCACCATTTCCCGCTTCATCAGCCTGAAATCGCGCGCGCCGTCGACGATATCGGCGTCGGATATCCTGTTGATGATCCGATAGAACATACGCGCAAAGAACGAGCGGATCGGCGGCTCGCCCTCGCGGGTCACGCGTCGCGTGGCCACGCTGTCATATTCCTGCGTCTCCAGGATATCAAGCATCTGCGGCAGCAGAGACGGCGGATCCTGCATATCCGCGTCCATGACGGCGACATAGTCGCCTTTCGCGTTGCAGAAGCCGGCGTACATGGCCGCTTCCTTGCCAAAGTTGCGCGAGAAAGAGATATAACGCACGCGGCTGTCCTTTTCGGCCAGCTCACGCATGATGGAGAGCGTTCGGTCTTTGGAGCCATCGTTGATCAGCAGCAGCGTCACGTCGCAGTGCTCAAGCGTCCTGGCCACGTCGCAGACCGCCTCATAAAAAATGGGCAGCGAATCCTCTTCGTTATAACAGGGCACGATGAGCGTCATGCTCTTCTTCATATGTCCATCCCCCTCACGGTCCTTTTGCAGATGACAGCATCTTATTGTTTCACATTCGGGTGAAAATGTCAAGAATACAACGCGCAATAAAACGCCCGGACAAATGCCCAGGCGCAGATCATGCAATTAACCGGTCAAGGACGAATCACTCGTCCTCGTCCTCATCCTCCGGCAGCTCGCCGTTGTGATAGACATCCTGCACATCGTCCAGATCGTCGAGCATCTCGAGCATCTTCTGGATCTTCGCCAGGGTGTCCGGATCGGTGATCTCGTTGGTGTTCTGCGGGATCATCGTTAGCTCGGCGCTCAGGAAGCTGTAGCCGGCATTTTCCAGATTCTCGCGAACCGCGGAGAAATCGCTGACCTCGGTGGTCACCTCGAAGCTGTCCTCCAGCGCCTGAATGTCGGAAGCGCCGGCATCCAGCGCCGCCATCATGACCTCATCCTCATCCATGCCCGGCTTGCGCTCGATGACGATCAGGCCGACCTTGTCAAACATGTAGGAAACGCAGCCGTTGGTGCCCAGGGAACCGCCGTTCTTGTCGAAGATGTGGCGGATATCGGACGCGGTACGGTTGCGGTTGTCGGTCACCGTGGAAACGATCACGGCCATGCCGCCCGGCGCGTAGCCCTCGTACTGGATCTCCTCGTAGTTGACGCTGCCGATTTCGCCAGCCGCCTTCGCGATGGAGCGCTTGATATTGTCATTGGGCATGTTGTTGGCCTTGGCCTTCGCAATCACGTCGCGCAGCTTGCCGTTGGACGTGGGATCGCTGCCGCCGTCGCGCACCGCGATAGCGATCTCACGGCCGATCTTGGTGAAGATTTTGCCGCGCGCGGCGTCCGCCTTGCCCTTTTTGTGCTTAATATTTGCCCACTTGGAATGGCCTGACATAACTGAAAACCTCCCGGTTGATTTTGCTACATCGGTCATTATAGCACGGCTTTTGCCCTGCGCGCAACCTGGCGGGCATGATTTTCTCTCGTTTTTTCCAAAAAGTTCAGGATTTTTTGCGGATGACGCCGTCAATTGCGCGTTCGCTCTCTCATACAATCCCACAAACGCCGCCGAGGGAGGTTCTTATGAGCATCGTCTTATCCCTTGCCGTTCTCCTCTCCCTGATTGTCTTCCCGCAGCATACGTCAGGCGCCGCTGCCAGCGCCCTGCGCATCTGGGGGCTTGACGTGGTGCCCAGCCTGTTTCCCTACATGGTGTTTTGCCGCCTGCTTTCCGCCAGGCTGCGTGAACGTGACGTGCCGGCCGCGCCGGTCGCTGCGCTGCTTGGCCTGTTGGGCGGCTCTCCCTCCGGCGCGTCGGTGATTGCGGCTTACGGCGGCCGTCTTTCCAGAAGGGCCCTGCTTGCCCTGTGCGCCCTGACTGGCACCATCAGCCCAATGTTCACCCTGGGCACGATTCTGACCTGGACGCAAAGCGCCGCGTTGTGCCGCCTGCTGCTGCTTTGCCATCTGCTCGGCGCGGCCTGCGCCGGAGGCGTCGTCTTTTGGACGTGCAGGGATGAAAATCCTGCGGTCAGCTCGTCTGTGGCCTCCCCTCCGGCCCATCCGATGGCGCAAAGCATCGATGCGATCCTGCAGGTGGGCGGGTGCATCATCTGCTACAGCGTGCTCGCCAACCTGCTCAGGCTCTTTCCGCTGCTCAGTGACGGCACCGGCGCCGTCCTGCACGGCCTGCTGGAGATCTCAGGAGGCATCCATGCGCTCTGCGCCGCAGCCATACCGGGAAAGCTGCGCGCCGTCTGCCTTTCCGCGCTGTGCGGCTTCAGTGGTTTCTCCATTCTCTCGCAGAACCATGCTTTCCTCGCCCCGCTCGGCGTGCGAATGACGCAGCTGATCGCCTTCGCCCTGGTTCGCGCGTTCTTCGCCGGCTGTTTCATGGCGCTGCTCTATGCCCGATTCATTCCGTGAGGATGGCATGCAGCTGATCAAGCGCCCGGCGCTCCATGCGGCTGATCTGCGTCTGGCTCTTGTGCAGCAGCTGCGCCGTCTCCGCCTGCGTATGGTCCCGGAAATAGCGAAGGCAGAGCAGCATCTGCGCATCCTGCGGCAGCCGCTGCATCGCCAGACGCAGGTCGACGCGCTCCAGGTCCACGCCGCCGGCGCCCTGCAGGCATTCCATCAGCGAGCGGCTTTCCTCTCCGCGTTCCTCCTCCAGAGAAAGGCAGCGGAACTGCATGCTCCGCAGCGTGCGCCTCATCTCGCCCAGGATCCAGGGCACAGCGTAGGTGATCAGCCGCACGTCCTGATTTTCGTCATACCGACGAACCGCCTGCATCAGACCAAGGTTGCCGGCCTGCACCAATTCCTCCCAGGGAATTGCCGACGTGCTGCCCAGTCTTCTTGAAAGCGACCAGAGCATCGGCTGGAACCGGGCAAGCAGCGTTCCCATGGCCGCCTTGTCCCCATGCTGCGCCAGTGCGATGAGCGCCGGCTCATCCGCTGGCCGGTCAGACGGCATCGACGTCCTCTTCATGCAGCAACTTTGTCATCTTCACCAGCGTGCCGCTTCCCGGCGCAGAGGTCACATGCACGCCGTCCATGAAGGAGAGCATCAGCGAAAAGCCCATGCCTGTGCGTTCCTGATCCGGCTGCGAGGTGTAAAACGGGGTCATGGCCTTCGCCACATCCGCAATGCCGCAGCCAAAGTCCTCGACCTCAATCTCCACCTTCTGTGCGTCAAGCGAAGCGCGAAGGAAAATCCTGCCGTCCGTTCTGCCGGCGTACGCGTGAACCACGGCGTTGGTCACCGCCTCGCTGACCGCCGTTCGAACCTCGGAGATCAGGCTCATCGTCGGGCTCAGCTGCATCAAAAATGCGCTGATGACCATGCGCGCAAACGCCTCGTTTTCCGCAAGCGACAAAAAACTCAGTTCCATTTGATTGTTCATGCTTCATCCTGCCTTCCCGGTTCCTCCTGTGCGATGATCCTGTGCAGTCCTGCCATGCGGAAGAGCTTCTCCAACGTCGGCTTCATCCCGCATGCCGAGACTGATCCGCCCCGTTCGCGCATGGTTTTGTACCGGCCGATGATCATGCCCACGCCGGAGCTGTCCATGAAACCAACGTTTTCAAAATCAAGGACCAGTCGGCGAATCCTCGCGTCGCCAAGCAGCGTCTCAATTTCGCCGCGCAGCTTGTCCGCTGTACAGTGATCGATTTCTCCGCTTAGATATACGATCAGCTGATCGCCGTTTTTTCTTGACCTGACCATATCCATGCCTCCCCAAGTCCTTTGTGATCCATATGCCCTATATGTATATGAGTCACAGGCAAACAAATGCCTGTTTCAGCGCATAGATTTGTGGATTCAGGGAAAAAGAAAGATGATTCATGATCAACAGGGTGGAAAACGCGGGGAGGCGGCGCGCATGGGCAAGAGCAAAAAGCGGATTCTGATCGGCGTATCCGTCCTGGTTGTCCTGCTGCTTGTGTTCGCCGCAGCGTTTTTCATTGTCTTCGACGTGGCCAACTGGCAGCGACTTGACCCGGGTTGCCTGCATGGTCTGGCGCAGACCTCCTCGCTCTACGATGCGGGCGGCGAGCTCATGAGCGAACTGCGCGGCGCAGAAAACCGGACGCTCGTCTCCCTTTCCGAGGTGCCCAAGCATACCCAGCTCGCGTTCATCGCCGCAGAGGATCTGCGCTTTTACACGCACAAGGGGATCGACGTCTACCGCATCTTCGGCGCGCTCAGGAGCAATATCAAGAGCGGATCGCGGGTCGAGGGCGCAAGCACCATCACCCAGCAGCTTGCCAAGCTGACGCATCTGAGCAGCGAAAAGACCATCCGCCGGAAGCTCGAGGAGATCTTCCTCGCCTTCCAGATCGAGCGTCAGTACAGCAAGGACGAGATTCTGGAGATGTATCTGAACACCGTATACTTCGGCCGCGGCGCATACGGCCTTCAGGCGGCGGCACGCGCCTTCTTCGGCGTGGACGCCGGGGAGCTGACGCTCGTGCAGAGCGCCAGCCTCGCCGCATCGATCAAGGCGCCCTCCGTCTATGCGCCGCACATGAGCCCGGAGAGCAACAAATCCCGAAGAAACTACATCCTGCAAACCATGCTGGACAACGGATTCATCACGCAGGAGGAATACGACGAGGTAGCGAAGCAGAGCCTCTGGGTGCTGGCTGAGCAGGAGGATATGCAGGTATACAGCTGGTATGTGGACGAGGTGCTTCGGGAGAGCAGCGAGCGGCTCGGCCTGACGACGGACGAGGTCATCCGCGGCGGCTTCTCGATTTACACGGCATATGACGACCGCCTGCAGCGCATTGCGGACGACGTATATGCGGACAGCACTCTCTTCCCCTCTGGTGCCTCCGACGGCACGCCCATGCAGAGCGCCATGGCTGTTGTGGACACGCAAAGCGGCGCCGTGCGCGCGATGATTGGTGGCCGGGATTACGCCATCAAGCGCGGCCTCAACCGCGCGACGCAGATGCGCCGTCAGCCCGGCTCCGCGCTCAAGCCGCTGGCCGTATACGGCCCTGCGCTTGAAAAGGGCTATACCACGGCCTCCGTCCTTCTGGACGAAAAGACGACCTTTGCTGGCGGCTACACGCCCAGAAACGCCGGCGACCGGTATTACGGCAACGTGACGATGCGTACCGCCGTGCGCAATTCGCTCAATACGACGGCGGTACGCCTGCTCGACGAGATCGGCATCGACAGCTCCATCGAGTACCTGACCAGGATGGGCATTCCCACGCAGGAGAGCGACAGGAACCTCTCCCTAGCACTGGGCTCGATGACCTACGGCGTCACGCCTGTGGAGCTGGCGGCGGCCTATGTGCCGTATGCCAACGGCGGCGTGTATCATGAGCCGTACTGTGTAGAAAAAATCGTTTCCTCCGGCGGAGACGTGGTTTATCAGCACGAAAACGGCGGCAAGCGCGTCATCTCCGAGCAGAACGCGTATCTGATGACCTCGCTGCTTCAATCCGTCGTCTCCAGCGGCACGGGCACGCGCATGCTCTCCGCCAACACGCCCGTTGCCGGCAAGACGGGTACCGTCTCCATGAGCGGCGGCAACCGGGATATCTGGATGGCTGCCTATAACCCGGAGCTGTCCGTCACCGTCTGGATGGGCTTTGACCAGACGGACGCGAAGCACAGGATTCCCAACGGCATCACCGGCGGCAAGAACACCGCGTCCGTTGCGGCGGCGTTCTTTAAAAAGGCCTACGCTGACCGGGACAAGCCCAAGTTCACCGAGCCGGACGGCCTCGTCTGGCTGACGCTGGACAAGCGCGCCATCACCGCGCGCGGCTCAGTGATGCTCGCCGGCGATACGACGCCCAAGGATTACCGCTTCAGCGAGGTCTTTACTGCCAGCAACCGGCCCTATGCCGTCTCCGATATCTGGAACGCACCGCCAGCCCCGTCCTCCTTCTATGTATCCCACAATGCAGGCGGCTATCCCGAGCTGCACTTCAAGGCAGCCGGAACCGCGCGCTACCGCATCCAGCGGGACGCTGTCGGCGAATCCGTCATCCTGACGGAGATGGTCGGCTCCGCAGGGCAAAGCATCACCTACAGCGACTACAGCGCGGTGCCCGGTGTGCTCTACACCTATCGCGTCATCCCGATCCATGAGGAGCTTCTTCAGCAGGGCATCTGGCTGGAAGGCAAGCAGGCTGTCCAGCTGGCGCAGGTCGCGTCCTCCTCCGGCAGCGGTTTCCTCGCCGGGCTGCGCAACCTGATTCCGGCGCTGTCCACGCAGACGGAATAAACGGCATCACAAAAAGGCATTGAGGAAGCGCTCATCACGTTTCCTCAATGCCTTTTTCTGTGCGGTTACAGGTTTCTCAGCTCGTCGCGCTTGGCGTCGATCATCTCCGGCGTGGCGTAATTGAGCGGTGAGAACATGCCCACGCGCGCCGTGTCCAGGCGATCCTTCGCGCTCTCGATATCGCCGTTCTCGATGTCGTACAGCGCCAGGAAGTAGTTGGTGTCGATGGCCTTGGGCTTGAGCGCAATCGCCTTGTCGAAGTAAATCTTCGCCGTCTCCTTGTCGCCCACCAGGCGGTAATACGTTTGGCCGAGGTTGTCCAGAAACACCGGATCCTCATCGTCGTATTCGATCGCTTCCTTGTTGAAGCGGATGGCCTCCTCCGCGTCGCCCTGCTCGATTTTCAGATAGCCAATGATGGAGTAGAGCGTACCGTTCTTGGTGTGGCGGAACTCGTCGTTTAAAATTTCAATCGCGCGGTCGAGATGGCCCTTCTGCCAGAGGATGATCGCGTAATTGATGTGCAGATCGGTCTTTTCCTTCGCGTCCATCGGCATCTTTTCCATCCGCTTGAGCACCTCCAGCGCCTTGTCAAACTGGCTGGTGCGAATCAGCAGCACGCTGTATCCGCGCAGCAGGCGCGGCTTGTCCATGCCCTTTTCATACGCTTCCTCGTACAGCTTGAGCGCCGTCCTGTAATCTCCCTTGCTGTGCGCAGTTAGCGCCTTGTTGCCGGTCATGTTGCCCATAAAGCTCATCGTGATCTCTCCTCCTGAATCTGTGAATCCGTTTCACGTTCCTGTTTTCTGCGCAGCCGGTCGATCCGTCTGCGGATCTGCGCCGTCTGCTGCTCGTCCGCCCCCCAGAGCGGCGCAACATTCAGCGTATAGCGCAGCGCGCCGTTTGCGTATACAAGCGCGCGGGCATTGTCCTTTGCGATATGCTCGTAGTACTTTGCCAGCTCGATGTACGGCCATGTGCCGCCCGAGCCCTGCGCGATCATGCTCTGGCAGGTCTTTACTGCCTCGGCCCATTCTTTTTCCTTTTTGTAGCTGGCCGCCAGGTGCATATGGGCCTGCGAGGACAGCGTGCTGTGGCCGAGAATTTTAAAGCACGCTCTCGCCTGCTGCGTTCTGCCGCCGCGCATGAGCGTCCTGCCCACGCCGAGGAGATCCTCCGGATGCGTGAGCGTTTCCGGCGCCCGGAAGGCCGCGCACAGATGGCCCGTCAGGCAGGCGAGGCTCTTCACATCGTCGAAATTGTGCCGCAGCACGTCCTCCAGCAGCGCAAACTCCTTCGTGCGCACATAATCAAAGTACCGCTGCGGTACCAGCGCGCCCGGCAGGTCGTCTTGACGCTGCTGACCCAGCACGGCCTCCTCAAGCGTCGCCAGGTTGCAGCGCTTCAGGCGCAGCTTGTACACCCGCCGCGCGGCGTGCAGCAGATCGACGTGCGGCATCTGCGTCACCGGCAGGCGGATGCGGTTCATGACCATGCGGGATTCCAGCAGCGGGAGATCGAACGTCTTGCCGTTGAAGGAGACGATCGTATCCGCCTGCCGCAGCAGCGCCGCGATCTCTGCGAGCATCGCCGCCTCTTCGCTGTAATCGCGCATGACGTACTGCCTAATCACCATGCCGCGGTCATCGATGAACCCGACGCCGATTTCAAACGCCACGGTGCCCGCGCCGCCGCTCAGGCCGGTCGTCTCCGTATCCAGGAACAGCACGCGGCGTACGTCCCAGCTGCTTCCCGCAAAGCGCGGATCGCACGCGCGGATTTCATCGAGCGTCGTGTACTCAATGCCGCAAAGCGAGCGCAGCGGCACGATCTGCTCGCGGCAGAAAAACGGCTCCGCTTTTTTCTCCGGCTCTGGCCTGGGCGCGGCGGGCTTGCCTGATGCCACAGCCATCAGCCGTTCACGAAGGTTTCTCATAGGGCCATCAGCCTTTCGGTCAGCAGCAGCGCCGTCTGCTTGCCGCGTTCGCCCACCTCGGCGCGGGGGCCGACGCACGACGGACAGCCCGACTCGCACGGGCATGCCTTGATCAGCGCGTGCACGTCGCCAAAGATCAGGCTGCGCATGCCGTATACGCGCTCGCTCAGGCCAATGCCGCCTGCATAGTTGTCAAAGACGATGATCGTCGGCAGCTTGGTAAACGGATCGCGCACGCGGTACTGCACGCAGATGTCGCTCGGCGAGCACATCAGGTACAGCGGAATGATCTGCCGCAGCGCATTGGCGATGCCCAGCATGCCGCCCTGCAGATCGTCCATGGAGAGTCCGCCGGTCAGGCGCTCGTCCAGCGCCCACCAGCAGGCGTTTGTCGGCATCTCCAGCTCAGGCAGGTCAACCGGGCCAAAGCCCAGCGTCTCCTGCGTGTCCAGCTTGAACTTCTTGAACATCGTCACCAGCCAGGTGACCAGCACCTCGCCGTACGCCATCGTCCCCGTGCCCAGCGGCTGCTCCTTGAGCACGTCAAGCACCTTCACGCTGGTATTGAGGTCGGCGTCGGTATAGTAGTCCACGTTTACGCTGCGCACATAGGCCTTTTTCTCGGTGAAGTCGAGCTTTTCCACCTGGAACTGCTGGCCCTCGTGCATGTAAATCGCGTGCTCGTGCAGCAGCATGGGCACGGTATAGCGGTCCATCTCGCCGATCACGTTGTGGTGCGCGGGGTTGGTGATGTCGATGATGACGAAATTCTCGCTGGTCACCGAGCGCAGCGACAGGTCGGCCGCCGGGAATTCCTCAGCCATCCAGTAATAGCGCCCGCCTGTCAGGTTCAGAATCTGCTCCTCGCACAGATAATCCAGCAGCTCCTGCGTGGAGACACCGTCGGCGTAGCGCTCGCCTGCCTCAAACGGCAGCTCGTACGCCGCACACTTGACGTGATTGAGCAGCACATACAGGTTGTCCGGGTGCACCAGCGCGTTTTCCGGCGAGTGGCCGAAGAAGTATTCCGGGTGCGTGACGACATACTGATCCAGTGCCGAGGAGGACGCGACCACGATCGTCAGCGCCGTGTTCTTGCGCCGGCCCGCGCGGCCCGCTTCCTGCCAGGTACTGGCGATGGAGCCTGGATAGCCGCACATCACGCACGCATCGAGCTGTCCGATGTCGATGCCCAGCTCGAGCGCGTTGGTGGAGACGACGGCGCGGATCTCGCCCCTGCGCAGTCCCCGCTCGATCTCGCGCCGCAGCGTGGGCAGATAGCCGCCGCGATAGCCGCGCACGCGGCCCGCATTGCCCAGCGGATCGCGCACGCGCTCCTTGAGATGGAGCGTGAGCACCTCGACCGTCAGGCGCGATTTGCCAAAGACGATGGTCGGGATGTCGTTGTCCACCAGCATGGACGCGATGCGCAGCGTCTCCTGCAGGACGGACTTGCGCACGCCGAGCTGCCGGTTGACCACCGGCGGATTGTAAAATACGACGTGCTTCTCGCCGCTTGCCGCGCCGCTTTTGTCAATCAGCTCCACCGGACGGCCGATGAGCGTCTGCGCAAGCTCGGCCGGATTGGCGATCGTCGCGGAGCAGCAGATGAACTGCGGGTTAGAGCCGTAGAACCGGCACAGGCGCAATAGCCTGCGGATGACGTTGGCCAGATTAGAGCCGAACACGCCGCGATAGGCGTGAATCTCGTCGATGACGATGTAGCGCAGGTTTTCAAACAGCTTGACCCACTTGGTGTGGTGCGGCAGGATACCGGAATGCAGCATGTCCGGATTGGTGACGACGATGTGCCCGGCCTGGCGGACCTGCCGTCTGGCCGCCGCAGGCGTGTCGCCGTCGTAGGTGTAGGTCTTCACGTCCACGCCCATCGCCTCGATGAGCTCGTAGAGCTCCGAGACCTGATCGGCGGACAGCGCCTTCGTCGGGAAGAGATACAGCGCCCGCGCGTCCGGCTCGTGCAGGATGGTGTTGAGCACCGGGAGGTTGTAGCACATCGTCTTGCCGGAGGCCGTGGGCGTGACGACGCAGATATCCCTGTGCTGCGCCGCCAGATCAAACGCCTGACGCTGATGGCTGTACAACCTGTATACGCCGCGCTTTTGCAGCACGGGCGCAATGCGGCTGTCCATCTCTGCCGGAGAATCCTCATAGACCGCCTCCCGCGCCGGGATCGTCTCCCAGTGCGTGACGTTTTCCATGAAGGACGGCGTGTTTTTCAGCCTGTCCAGAAGCTGTTCAAGGTTCATGCGCGATTCCTCCCGGTGAACGCTGCGCGCGAAGGGCGCTCAGGCCCAGCGCGCAGACGGAAAAGTAAGTCGCAATCAGGATCGGCTGCGTGACGTTGATCAGCATGACGACGCTGTATGCGAAGACCGACGCAAACGCGCCGCTCTGTAGCGGATCGCGCCCGGCATGGCGCAGGAGCGTGACCAGCGTAGCCGCGTAGAACAGGACAAAGGCAGCCATGCCCAGCAGACCGCAGGTCAGAAGCATCTGAAGCGGCTGACAGTGCGGATCATTGAATACGCCGGTGCGCAGCATGGACGGATCGTCGAAATACGGCGTGAGCACGCGCAGCGTCAGCTCCATGCCCGCGCCGAAGAGCTTCTGCGCAGGGCTCGCGTCGGCAAACGCCCGCATCGAGCGGATCCAGGCAAACCCGCGCAGCGAGCCCCAGCTGTCGTCAAACCGCAGAAACGCAGCCGCTCTCCCCAGATCCGTCTTCGTATCGACGACGGAAAAGCAGACCATTGCGCCAAGCAGGACAAGCGCCGCAAAAGCAAAGCCTGCAAACAGCACAGCCGCCGTTTTTTTCCTGCCCGGCGCATTCCTGCCGCGGCGCGCCAAATGGAAGCATACCGCAGAAAGCACAAGCAGCAAAGCGCAGAGCAGCTCTCCCGCGTGCAGATCAAACAGAAGTCCCGGCAGGCCGGAAATCTGCGGATGAAAGGCGCTGTACCTGAGCAGCGCGCACGTCACCGGCAGTGCGGCGCTGGCCATCGCCCAGAGAACGAGCGCGCGCGCCATTGCCATCAGGCTGTCTGCGGAGACCGCAAGAAGCGCAAAGCATGCCAGATGCAGCCCGATCAGCGCGCTATCCGTGCGCGAAGCCATCGCGCCCATCGCCATCACAGCGGCGCACGACAGTCCAAACGCCCGCATGCCCCTCTTTTCAGAAAAGACAAACTGCCCGCCCGCAAGCGGAAACAGCATCACCAGATAGGTGCCAAAGAAGTCAAAGTGGCCAATCGTGGACAGGAACACCGTCTCCTGTCCCTTTTTGATGCGCGCATAAAAGCCCAGCGGATCAAGGCCCATGGCGTTGACCAGGCCCAGCAGCGCAACCGCCGTCGCGCAGATCACAACGGGCACAAGCAGCCGACCGCAGGTTTTCTCCTCGCCGATGATGAAAAACGCCGCGCCGCAGCAGAGCATGAAAATCAGGCCGCAGTAGCGTCCCTCGCTGCCGTCAAGCGTCGCGGGTTCAAAGCCTGTTCGCGCGCAGGCGATCACACAGCTTGCCAAAAACAGAAGCATCAGCAGGCGGCTTGCCCTTCCCGGACGTGGAGTACGTTTTTCACGCGCAAGCAGCATCGCCGCGCCCATCAGCAGCGCGAGCACCGGCACAATCCGGCAGACCGCCTCGACCTTGAAGCGGTTGATGTCAAAGAACGCATTGCGGAAGATCAGCGGAAAGATGCACAGCATGAACGCTGCGCACGTCATCGAGATCAGCTCCGGAAGCCGTTTCTTCATTCGTGTGATTGCGCCCATCAAAGCCATGCATCAGCCCTTCATTTCAAGAGTCCTTACTATTGTAAAGCATCTGCGCGCGCTGCGCAAGTATATCTTCGCTCAAAACAGGCCAGCGCCTCCCCAGATAAGGTGCTGCTCAAAACGAGACCGGGATGAACAACAAAGGCGGGCAGCCGCCCGCCTTTGCCGTCACACGGGAAGAAGCTCCTCGTGCGGAATCTCGATGTCAATTTCGCTGCCCAATGCGTGCAGCACAATCCGCTCGCCTGCGTAGTTGCCCGTCAGCAGCAGATCGCTGAGCGGATCCTCCACGCGCCTGGCGATCACCCTGCGCAGGTTGCGCGCGCCGCTCATCGCGTCCACGCCCTCATCGGCCAGCAGCGCAGGTACGCTGTCGTCGTATTCGAGCATGATGCCCTGCCGGCCCAGCTGCTGCGCAATTCTTCCGAGCATCAGCGCGGCGATGCGCGCGCCGTCCTCCTTCGTCAGACTGTTCATGACGATGAGCTCGTCAATTCTGCCCAGGAACTCCGGACGGAACGTCTGCTTCACCTGCGCGAGGATGGCCTTGCCGGGATCATGCGCTTCCTGGCCGGAGGCAAAGCCCAGGCGCTTATCCATATCGAAGGAAACGCCGGCGTTGGAGGTCATCACCACGATCGTGTTCTTGAAATTGACCCTGCGGCCCACACTGTCGGTCAGCTGGCCGTCGTCCAGCAGCTGCAAAAGCAGGCTGAAAATCTTGGGATGCGCTTTCTCGATCTCGTCAAAGAGCACGACGCTGTACGGGCGCTTCAAAACCGCATCCGTCAGCTGGCCGCCATCGCCGTGGCCGACGTAGCCGGGCGGCGAGCCGATCAGCCGGGAGGCCGTCGCTTCCTCGCTGTATTCGGACATGTCGATGCGAATCAGCGCCTCCTCGCTGCCAAAGAGCGCCTCGCTGAGCGCCTTGCATAGCTCCGTCTTGCCCACACCGGACGGGCCCAGCAGCATGAACACACCGAGCGGGCGCGTTGGGTCGCAGAGGCCCGCGCGCGAGCGCCTGAGTGCCCGCGCGATCGAGGAAACCGCCTCGTCCTGACCGATGATTCTGCGCTTGAGCGTCTTTTCCAGATTCAGAATGTCCTGCTGGTCGTCCGCGCCGATGCGCTCCACCGGAACGCCCGTCCATTGGGCAACCACCTTCGCCACCTCGGCGGAATGGATGACAATCTCGCCGCCGTTTTCCTGCGTCCAGCCCGCGATTTTCGCCATCGAGGCCGCCTCGTCGATCAGGTCGATCGCCTTGTCCGGCATACAGCGGTCCGTCACATAGCGCGCAGACAGCTCCACCGCAGAGCTCAGCGCGTCGTCCGCGATCCGCACATGATGGAAGCCCTCATACCGCTCGCGCAGGCCGCCGAGAATCCGCAGCGTCTCGTCGCGATCCGGCTCGCGCACGTCGATGCGCTGGAAGCGCCTGGCCAGCGCCGCGTCCTTTTCGACATACTTGCGGTATTCCTTGTACGTCGTCGCGCCGATGACGCGCACCTCGCCGCGGGCAAGCGCCGGCTTGAGGATGTTCGCCGCATCCAAGCCGCCTTCACTGGAGCTGCCCGCGCCGATCAGCGTATGCATCTCGTCGATGAACAGGATGACGTTGCCCATCTCCTGCACGCAAGCGAGCACCTTCTTGATGCGCTCCTCAAACTCGCCGCGGTACTTGCTGCCCGCGATCACCTGCGCCATATCCAGCGCACAGATCTGGGTGTCCCTGAGCATCGGCGGCACGTCGCCCCTGGCAATCCGCGCGGCCAATCCCTCCGCCAGCGCGGATTTGCCCACACCTGGCTCGCCGATGAGCAGCGGATTGTTCTTCGTCTTCTTGCCCAGCACGCGGATCATGGCATCCACCTCGGCTTTTCTGCCGATGAGCGGCTCCAATTCGCCGTTGGCGGCCGCGCGCGTGAGGTTGCGCGCGTATTGATCCAGGAGCTGCTCCTTGGGGACGCTCTCCTCCTTCTGCCGCTGCTCCGCCTGCTGCGCGGCCGCGGCCTCCTGGCCGGAGATCGGCGCATTCGACGAAGCGATGCTCCGCGCCGCCAGCGGACGCTCGATTTCGCCCGCCGCGTTCACCAGCGCCGTGCGCATGCCCTCGACCGTTTTGCCGAAATCCTGCAGGACGTTGAGCCCGCAGCAGCCATCCTCATAGAGCAGCTCGTTCCAGATGTGCGCGATGCCGGCCAGCGTCTTCTTTTCCGGGTTGGCATAGCTGAGTGCGCGCAGCAGCACGCGCTGCGCATGCGGCGTCAGCCCTGTAATGCGGGAAAAGCCCGCTTCGCCCCGACCATAGCGGCTGAGCACCTCCTGCTCAACCTCCTGCACGGAGAGGTCGCCCACGATGCACTGCGTCAGCTCGTCGCTGCCCTTGCACAGGCCCACGACGATGTGCCCGGTGCCCATCCGCTCCTGCCCCATGGCGGCGGCGCAGATCTGCGCCTGTACCAGCGCCTTCATGGCGCTCTGTGTGAATCCCTTGGGTATATTCACTGTGATTCATCCCTCCTGTCAGGCCAATCAGGCGCGGCGCTTGGCCAGCGAGAGGATCATGCTGCGCAGCGTGCCTGCGCACAGCGCGTCCTTCATCGCCAGCGGCAGCGGCACAGCCTGCGGCGAAAGCGCGGCGAGCATCAGATTCGCCTCCTCGGGCGTGACGATCTTTTCCGTCTTCAGATGCTCGACAATTCTGGCGGCGTCAGCGCTGCTGATGGACGTGCCGATGCGCTGATACAGCGACTGCAGCAGCTCCTCCCGGCTGGTCGCAGCCAGACGGACGATGCGGATATATCCGCCGCCGCCGCGCCTCGATTCGATCACATAGCCGTGATCCGGCGTAAAGCGTGTGGACAGCACATAGTTGATCTGCGACGGCGCGCACTGAAAGTGCTCCGCCAGTTCGTTTCTTCTCAGTTCTATTTCATGCGTCTCATCTTCCATGAGCGCCTTGATAAAATCCTCAATGGAGTCGCTGAGCAATCTCATCCGGAATCCCTCTCCTTACCCTGTCTGATTGGTTTAACTTTCTTTGACCTTCTCTATTATACGCGTTTTCATTTCCGCTTGCAAGACCAAATTTGCCTTGCTTCCTCCCTCCATGTATCGTATAATGAATTGATCAGTTTCGAATGGATTCACGTTTGATATCGATAGGAGCAATGACAACATGATCGTTTTGAGCGCGCAGAATGTCGCCAAGGCCTTTGGCGTCAATGTCGTGCTGAAGGATGTCTCCTTCACCCTCCAGCAGGGCGACCGCATCGGGCTTGTGGGCGTAAACGGCTGCGGCAAATCCACCCTGATGCGCATCATCGCCGGCCTTGATACGCCCGACAGCGGCGAGATTTCCATTGTGCGCGGCACGCGCATCGGCTATCTCGCCCAGCAGGACATGGTCACCAGCGGCGCGAGCGTCTGGGCGGAGCTTGAAAAGGTATACGAGCCGGTCTTTGAGATGGAGAAGCGGCTGCGCCAGCTGGAGAGCGAGATGGAGCACGCGCACACCGACCCCACAGAGTTCAACCGCCTTTCGGCAGAATACGACAAGCTGACGCGCCGGTTTGAGGATGCAGACGGCTACGCCTGGAAGAGCATGGTCTCCGGCGTGCTCAACGGTCTGGGCTTTAAGCCCAGCCAGTACGGGCAGAACGTCGATTCCCTCTCCGGCGGCGAGAAGACGCGCCTGTGCCTGGCGCGGCTGCTGCTGCAAAAGCCCGATCTGCTGCTGCTGGACGAGCCGACCAACC
>JAGBDL010000007.1 GCA_017937505.1 Clostridia bacterium
ACAAGGTCTCCGGCGGCCTGCACGGCGTGGGCGCGTCCGTCGTCAACGCGCTGTCGCGGCATCTGCAGGTCACCGTCTATCAGGACGGCAAGGTGTACCAGCAGGAGTACGAGCGCGGCAAGGTTTGCTACGACCTGAAGGTCGTCGGCGAGACCGACCGCACCGGCACGACCATCCGCTTCTGGCCGGACGTGAAGGGCGTGGACGACGAGGGCATCTTTGAGACCGGCAACTTCCAGTTCGACGTGCTCAAGACCCGTTTCCGCGAGATGGCGTTCCTCAACCGCGGCATCCGCATGGTCTTCAGGGACGAGCGCAGCGAGGAGCCCAGGGAGCGCACGTTCTACTACGAGGGCGGCATCAGCGAGTTCGTCAAGTACCTCAACAAGAACAAGGAGGTGCTCTTCCCGGAGCCGATCTACATCAGCGGCATGGTGGGCACGACCAGCGTTGAGGTCGCCATGCAGTACAACGACTCGTACTCCGAGAACATCTTCACCTTCGTCAACAACATCCACACGCCCGACGGCGGCACGCACATGGCCGGCTTCTCCATGGCGATCACCCGCGTGGTGAACGACTACGGCCGCAGGCACAACGTGCTCAAGGCGAACGACGCGAACCTGACCGGCGAGGATATCCGCGAGGGCCTGGCCGCGATTGTGTCGGTCAAGCTGGAGGATCCGCAGTTTGAGAGCCAGACCAAGAGCAAGCTGGGCAACAGCGAGGTGCGCACGATCGTCAACTCGCTGGTGGGCAAGCAGCTTGCCGACTATCTGGAAGAGAACCCGCAGCACGCGAAGCTGATCCTGGACCGCTGCCTGGCCGCGTCCCGCGCGCGCGAGGCGGCCCGCAAGGCGCGTGAGCTGACCCGGCGCAAGACCGTGCTGGAATCCGGCAGCCTGCCGGGCAAGCTGGCGGACTGCTCCGAGCGCGACCCCAAGAAGTGCGAAATCTTCCTCGTCGAGGGCGACTCCGCAGGCGGCAGCGCCAAGATGGGCCGCGACCGCCACTTCCAGGCGATCCTTCCGCTGCGCGGCAAGATCCTCAATGTCGAGAAGACGCGGCTTGACCGCGTGCTGGCCAACGAGGAGATCAAGGCGATGATCACGGCGTTCGGCTGCGGCGTGGGCGAGGACTTCGATATCTCCAAGCTGCGCTACGACCGCATCGTCTGCATGACGGATGCGGACGTGGACGGCAGCCACATCCGCATCCTGATGCTCACCTTCTTCTACCGCTACATGCGTCCGCTGATCGAGCAGGGCCATGTCTACGCCGCGCAGCCGCCGCTGTACAAGGTGACCTACCAGAAGCAGGAGCGCTACTGCTACTCCGACGCGGAGCTGGACAAGGTCATGACCGAGATCGGCCGCGAGAAGAAGCCCGACGTGCAGCGCTACAAGGGCCTGGGCGAGATGAGCGCCGAGCAGCTGTGGACCACGACCATGGATCCCGAAAAGCGCACGATGCTGCGCGTGTCCGTGGAGGACGCGATCGCCGCGGACGAGATCATGAGCCTGCTGATGGGCGAAAAGGTGGAGCCGCGCCGCGAGTTCATCGCGCAGAACAGCAAGCTCGTTGACGATCTGGATATTTGAGAAGGGAGGAAGGACCATTGGATTTCAAGGACAATCTGCCGGGCAATACGACCGATCTGGAGCGCATTCGCCCGATCGACCTGGAACAGGAGATGAAAAAGTCCTTCATCTCCTACGCGATGGCGGTCATCATCACGCGCGCCCTGCCGGATGTGCGCGACGGCCTCAAGCCGGTGCACCGCCGCATTCTCTACGCCATGCACGAGCTGGGCGTGACTCCCGACAAGCCGTTCCGAAAGTGCGCGCGCATTGTCGGCGACGTTCTGGGTAAATATCACCCGCACGGCGATTCCTCCGTCTACGGCGCGCTGGTGCGCCTGGCGCAGGACTTTGCCACCCGCTATCCGCTGGTCGAGGGCCAGGGCAACTTCGGCTCCGTCGACGGCGACGGCGCGGCGGCCATGCGATACACCGAGGCCCGCATGAGCAAGATGAACATGCAGATGCTCGCGGACATCGACAAGGAAACGGTTGACTTTGCGCCGAACTTCGACGAGACGCTCATGCAGCCGTGCGTGCTGCCCAGCCGTTTCCCGAACCTGCTGGTCAACGGCTCGTCGGGAATTGCTGTCGGCATGGCGACGAATATTCCGCCACACAATCTGCGCGAGGTCATCGACGGCGTGGTGAAGCTGATTGACAAGCCGGACGCCACCAGCCAGGAGCTGATGGAGTGCATCAAGGGACCGGACTTCCCGACGGGCGGTCTGATTCTGGGGCGCAGGGGCATTTACGACACCTACACCACCGGCCGCGGCCGCATCATCGTGCGCGCCAAGACGGATGTTGAGCCGATGCCGAATAACCGCCAGCGCATCGTCGTCACCGAGATCCCGTACATGGTCAACAAGGCCGCGCTGGTCGCCAAGATCGCGGAGCTGGTGCATGACAAGCGTCTGGACGGCATCAGCGACATCCGCGACGAGAGCGACCGCGAGGGCATGCGCATCGTCATCGAGCTCAAGCGCGACGTGAACGCAGCCGTGGTGCTCAATTACCTCTACAAGCACACGCAGATGCAGGATGTGTTCGGCGCGATCATGCTGGCGCTGGTGGACGGCGAGCCGAAGGTGCTCACGCTCAGGGAGATGCTCTACTACTACCTGGAGCACCAGAAGGACGTCATCACCCGCAGAACGCGCTACGACCTGGACAAGGCCGAGGCCCGCGCCCACATCCTGGAAGGCCTGCTCATTGCGCTGGACAACATCGACGAGATCGTGCGCATCATCCGCGGAAGCGCGAACACGGGCGAGGCGAAGGTTCAGCTCATGGAGCGCTTCAGCCTGTCCGACAAGCAGGCGCAGGCGATTCTGGACATGCGTCTGGCCCGCCTGACCGGCCTGGAGCGCGAGCGCCTGCAGGAGGAATACGCGGAGCTGGAAAAGACCATCGCGTATCTGCGCGCCGTGCTGGCGGACGAGAAGCTGGTGCTGGGCATCATCAAGGACGAGATTCTGGAAATCAAGCAGAAGTACGCCGACGAGCGCCGCACGGAGATCACCGCCATGGACGGCGAGATCGATCCGGAGGACCTCATTCAGGAGGACAGCGTCGTGGTGACGCTGACGCACTTCGGCTATGTCAAGCGCATCCCGCGCACGACCTATCGCAGCCAGAACCGCGGCGGCAAGGGCGTGATGGGCATGACCACGCGCGAGGAGGACTATGCGGAGAAGCTGTTGGTCACCTCCACGCACGCGGAGATCATGTTCTTCACCAACAAGGGCCGCGTGTACAGCCTCAAGGGCTACGAGATCCCGGAGGCCGGACGCACCGCGCGCGGCACCGCCATCGTCAACCTGCTGCAGCTGGACGGCGGCGAAAAGGTCACGGCGATGATTCCGCTGCCCAGGGAGCGCGAGGAGGGCTATCTGGTCATGGCGACCCGCAACGGCCTGATCAAGAAGACCGGCAGCGACGAGTTCGCCAACCTGCGCAAGATGGGCCTGATCGCCATCGCGCTGCGCGAGGATGACGAGCTCATCGGCGTGGAGCTGACCCAGGGCAGCAGCGAGCTGATGCTGGCCACCCGCATGGGCCAGGCGATCCGCTTCAGCGAGAGCGACGTGCGCCCGATGGGCCGCAACTCCATGGGCGTGCGCTCCATCGATCTGGCCGAGGGCGATGAGGTCATCGACGTGGCCAAGGTGGAGGAGGGCAAGCAGGTGCTTGCCATCACGCAGAACGGCTACGGCAAGCGCACGGACATTTCCGAGTTCCGCGCGCAGAGCCGCGGCGGCAAGGGCATCCTCGCGATGCGCCTGACGGAGAAGACGGGCCTGATGGCGGCACAGCTGCTGGTCAGCGCGCACGAGGACGTCATGCTCATCACCGACAACGGCACGATCATCCGCATGCCGGTGGACGATATCTCCGTGATCGGCCGCGTGAGCCAGGGCGTGCGCGTCATGCGCGTGGAGGACGAGGGCCGCATCGTCGGCGTGACCGCCACCGAGCGCGACGAGGACGCCGAGGAGGAGACGGTCGTGGAGACGGTTGAGGAGACGGACGGGGAGAACGAATAAGGGGATGTTGGGCATCCCCAGGCTCCGCCCGAGGGGATGATTGATCCGGGGAACTCGCATAGTCGTGCCGTTCCGGCACTCCTTGCGATTCCCGGCGCTCCGCCTGCCTGTATCCGTCACTGACGGCGGCAGGCTTCGGTCCCTCGGAACCCTTCCTCGCTTCACAAATGACTGATCAGGCTTCGTTAAGCAGGCGCGAAGCGGAGAAGGGAGTTTGAGGGATGAAATCCCTCAAGCAGGTTTGGGCGGCAGCCCAACGTACCAAGCCGATGGGCAAGTTCCCGTCGGCTTGCTTTTTGCGGACGAGCTATGCTCGAAAGAGGAAACCAAGGATGAAAATGAACAAGGCGCTTCTCGTGTTTCTGGCCGTCGCGGGGGTGAGCGTATCCGGCCCGATGGTCAAGTGGTCGCTCGCCTGCGGTGCGTCGCCGGTGATGATCGCCTTCGGGCGCATGCTGCTCTCGGCGGCGATTCTCCTGGTTCCCGCGCTCAGGAGCGGCGAACTCAGGCAGGTTCTGCGCGCGCCCAAACGCCAGCTTGTGCTGGCCTGCGCGGCGGGGCTTCTGCTCGCGCTGCACTACACGGCGTGGATGACCAGCCTGAGCTTTGCCTCCACGTTCGTCTCCACCGCGCTGGTGTGCACGCAGCCGCTGTTCGTGGCGGCGCTCTCCGGCCTCCTGCTGCATGAGCCGATCCATCGCGAGGCGATTCCCGGCGCGATCGTGGCGGTGCTCGGCGCGGCGCTGATCGCGCTGCTCTCCATGACCGGCGAGCATGGCAGCCTGCTGGGCGACGTGCTGGCGCTGGCTGGCGCGGTGCTCATGGCGGGCCATTGGCTGTGCGGCCGCGCGGCGAGAAGAAACCTGCCTGCGCTGGGGTATATGACGCTTGTGTACCTCGTGACGGCATGCTGCCTGCTGGGCATCTCGCCGCTGCTGGGCGGATTTCAGGTTACGCGCGCGGCCCTGGGCGGCATTGTGGTGCTGGCGCTCGTGTGCACGCTGGGCGGCCATGCGCTGATGACCTACCTGCTGGGCTACGTCAGCGCGGACGTGGTGTCCTTTGCGCTGCTGGGCGAGCCCATCGGCGCGGCGATCTGGGCGCTGGTTCTCTTTGGCGAACCGGTGACGCTGCCGCTGCTCGTCGGCGGCATGACGGTGATCATCGGCCTGGCGATGTACACCCGCGGAGAAATGATTGCGGCAAAGCGCGGGGACAAACGCAATTGACCCTTGCCATTCCTGCGTTTTTTTGATATGATATCTCCATTGAATTTAAAAACCGCGCACAGGCTGTGCGCGCGGAAGGAAGGCAGCTTATGAGCGAAATCAAAGTGGTTGATCTGCGCGAGATCGCAGCGGATCAGCAGGCGTTTGTCGATAAAACCGTGACCGTGCAGGGCTGGGTCCGCAATCACCGCAAGCAGAAGAATATCGGCTTTATCGAGTTTTTCGACGGCACCGTGTTTGCGCCGATGCAGATTGTCTATGACGAGAAGGTGGAGGGCTTTGCCGACGTGCAGGCCATCCGCAACGGCGCGGCCATCCGCGCGACCGGCAGGCTCGTGCTCAGCCCGAAGGGCCAGCTGGAAATGCAGGCGCAGGAGGTGGCGCTCGAGGGCGACTGCTCCGAGGATTACCCGCTGCAGCCCAAGCGCCACAGCCTCGAGTTCCTGCGTGAAATCGCGTACCTGCGTCCGCGCACCCGCCTGTTCCAGGCGGTGTTCCGCGTGCGCTCCATCGCGGCGCAGGCCATCCACAACTACTTCCAGGCCCGCGGCTATGTCTACGTGCATACGCCGCTGATCACCGGCAACGACGCGGAAGGCGCGGGCAACACCTTCACCGTCACCACCGCCGAGATGGGCAAGCCCTACAAGGCGGAGGAGGACTTCTTCGGCCATGCGACGGCCCTGGCGGTCACCGGCCAGCTGGAGGGCGAGACCTACGCCATGGCGTACAAGCGCATCTACACCTTTGGCCCGACCTTCCGCGCGGAAAATTCCAACACGAAGACCCATGCGGCGGAGTTCTGGATGATCGAGCCGGAGGTCTGCTTCTGCGACCTCAATCAGCTGATGGATCTGGAGGAGGACTTCCTCAAGGCCATCGTGCAGGAGGTGCTCGATAAGGCGATGCCGGAGCTCACGTACCTGCAGAGCTATGCCAAGAGCAACCTCATCGAGAAGCTGCAGGCGCTCACCAAGTCCACCGTCGCCCGCGTGACCCACGAGGAGGCCATCACCATCCTGCGCAACGCGCCGGTGACCTTCGAGCACGAGGCGCAGTACGGCGAGGACATCTTCAAGGAGCACGAGAAGTACCTGTGCGACGTGCACTTCAAGTCCCCGGTGTTTGTCTATGACTGGCCCAAGGACATCAAGGCGTTTTATATGTACCAGAACGACGACGGCAAGACCGTCGCTGCGGTCGATCTGCTCGTGCCGGGCTCCGGCGAGCTGATGGGCGGCAGCCAGCGCGAGACCCGCTACGACCTGCTGGTGGCGCGCATGAACCAGCTGGGCATCTCCACGGAGTCCCTCGACTGGTACATCAACCTGCGCCGCTTTGGCGGCTGCACGCATTCCGGCTTCGGTATGGGCTTCGAGCGTCTGGTGATGTACCTCACCGACATCGAGAACATCCGCGACGTGATCCCGTATCCGCGTACGCCGGGCAACTGCGATTTCTGATATGGACGAACGATTTGTACGGACTGCCCTCATCTTTGGAGATGAGGGCATGTCCCGTTTGGCGCGTGCGCGCGTGGCTGTGTTCGGCGTCGGCGGCGTCGGCGGGCACTGCGTCCAGGCGCTGGCGCGCGCGGGCGTGGGCGCGATCGACGTGTTTGACGACGATGTGGTTTCGCTCAGCAACATCAACCGCCAGGCCGTCGCCATGAGCTCCACGCTCGGCCGGCCGAAGGTCGAGGTCATCCGCGATCAGATTCTGGATATCAACCCGGAAGCGGCTGTGACGTGCCACCGGATGTTCTACACGCCGGACAACGCGGATCAGATCGATCTGTCTGTGTACAGCTACATCGTCGACGCGATTGACACGGTCAAGGCCAAGGTGGAGCTCATCTGCCGCGCCAACGCCGCAGGCGTGCCCGTCATCAGTGCGATGGGTGCGGGCAACAAGCTCGATCCCACGCGCTTTGAGGTGGCGGAGCTTTCGAACACCAGCGTCTGTCCGCTGTGCCGGGTGATGCGCGCGCAGCTCAGGAAGCGGGGCATTGCGCGCCACAAGGTGGTTTATTCCAGGGAGGAGCCGGTGCGCGTCGTCGCAGATGAAACCAATGGCCGCCATGCGCCCGGCAGCGTCAGCTTCGTGCCGCCGGTGATGGGGCTGATTCTGGCCGGCGAGGTCATCAAGGATCTGGCGGGCGTAAACGGAGGGGAAATGCCATGCAGGCACAGCAAAGATACGCTGTGAGCGAGGAAACAACGCTGGCGTTCAAGCGCCATATTCTGAAGAAATCGAGCGGATTCGCGTCGGAGCCGACGGTTGACCTGTTTCGCGTGAATCTGCTTGCGCAGATGCTCGACCGCTACGACGCGCTGCGCGCAAAGGGCATGGGCGATGCAGCCAGCCAGAGCCGCGTGCTGGATGAGTATGATGACATCGCGGCGCAGATGCGTGCGCAGGGCTTTGAGGAGGCCGAGGCGCCGGAGGAGGCGCCCGCAGACGCCCGCTGGCCGCTGCTGAGCGAGGCGGAGGCCATGCAGTATGTGCAGGAGCGGGATGCGTATCTGCACAGGCAGGCCATGGGCACGGCGCTGTGCTCGTCCTGCGTGATGCCGCTGATGATCGGCGCCGCGTGTACGGAGTTCTGGACCAGTGACGCCTTTTCGATGCTCGGGCTGGTCGGCATGTTCGCCATGATCGGCATGGGCGTGTATGCGATGGCCACGGCGGTGAAGCCCAAGAAGCAAAACGCCGTCAAGAAGGGGAAGTTCTCCCTGAGCGCCCGCACGCGCGCGAAGCTCACGCAAATGCGGGAGACTGTGGAGCGCAAGGCTCGCAGCCGCTTTGGCAAGGGCGTCGCCATGCTGGTGACCTGCGTGATCCCGCTGTTTATCGGCGCTGCGTTCTCGGAGCTCTGGTATTCGGACGGTATGGCGGTGCTGGGCGTGGCGGGCATGTTCGCCATGATCGGCGCGGGCGTGTACGAGCTGGTCATGGCCGACGGCGAAAAGAAGACCATGAAGCACCTGCTCCCCGAAAAGGAATAACGCTGGTTTTATGCTGAATGGCTTTCATCTGCGCGAAGCGGAGAAGGGGTTTGGGGATGAAATCCCCAGGCAGGTTTGGGCGGCAGCACAATCGTTCTCATGAAGCATACGCATCAAAAAACCGCGGCAGAGCGTTCTGCCGCGGTTTTGCATGCCTTACCGGCGCATGGTCTTGCGGAAATTGTAGCGGGTCTTCCAGTACTGGGATTCCCGCCGGAGGGTGTGCATCAGGTCGCCGCCCAGGAACAGGATCACGTTGAGCAGACACAGCACGATGGTCACGCGCGTGGAGGCGCTGCCGGCGATGAACTGCTGGAGATAGATCAGCACGTCCACCAGCGCCAGATACTTCATCTTGATGGGCAGAATGCCGAAGAGATAGACCTCCTCATTGGGGAACATCGCGGCGAAGGCGAAGAAGAGCGAGAGGTTGAGGTAGGTATTGGTGGCATAGCCGGTGAGCAGGCAGGCAATCCAGGCGCAAAGCATGCCCACACCGTAATAGAGATTAAACCTGACCTTGCCCCAGCGGCGCTCCAGCGCGACGCCTATCATATAGTAGAAATACAGCGCAAACAGCACAAAGATCGGCGAGCTGGCCGGCGGGACGAACACGAAGGTGATCAGCCGCCAGATCTGGCCGCGCAGCAGCGCGCCGCGGGTGAGCACGATGGAGGCGTACAGCGTATTGCCAAGCGTCGGCCAGACGTACATGAGGATGTACACGAGGCCCTGGCCAATGGCGATATACTTCATCAGGTCGGCGATGGTATAGCGGCGCAGCTTGCGCTCAAGATTGTAGTTCATGGGATTGTTGTTCAAAGTAAACCCTCCTTTGCGTATAGTATATCACATTTTTGCGCGCTGTAAAACGGCCCGGCACAGGATTTGCGCTGACCGGCTGCGGTTTTCCAATGAAAAACTTTGCACAAAATGTGCGACCGGGGTTGACAGACGGACAAAACGGCAGTATAATAGTCCTGTTCTCAACGAGGACAAACAAAAAAGATATTCCTCAGTAGCTCAATGGCAGAGCATTCGGCTGTTAACCGAAGGGTTGTAGGTTCGAGCCCTACCTGGGGAGCCAGATCGCTGACCTGAATGACGGGTCAGCGTTTTTTGTTATGAAATCCTTCTGCGCGCTGTGCATCGGGCCAGGGCCATCGTGCGGCGGATGCGTCCGTATCTGCGCCGTCTGCGGAAAGCGCTTGCGGACTGACCGGAAACCGGCCGGAATGCTCCTGTGCAGGAAGCCGATTCAGATATACACAAATATTTAATATGCTTTTTACATTGAATTGGCGCATCTTTAATGAAAGTGTGTTAACCTATACAAATTTAGGGCAAAGAATTCATCTTTCCTTTGCAACAACCCATTTACATATCTGAACATTTAAGGTATAATCTATACAACACATACTGACCGGGCTTGTCGGTATGAACACCATCCAAAAGGAAAAAAGGAGAGACTCAAAT
This sequence comes from Clostridia bacterium, assembly GCA_017937505.1. GTDB lineage: Bacteria > Bacillota > Clostridia > Christensenellales > Aristaeellaceae > Ventricola. The sequence goes on from JAGBDL010000007.1 coordinate 9,843, forward strand.
GAAAAAGTACTTTGCCCTGTTTCTGGCCCTGATGCTGACCCTGTCTCTGAGCATCGCCTGCGCGGAGACCAATCCGGATGATTACTATCTGGACATCAAGTTCTCCAACGTCTTCCAGCCGACCGAGTGGAACTACAAGGCTTCCCAGAAGCTCGCTGACATGATCACCGAGCGCACCGAGGGCCACATCAAGGTGACCTACTATGGCCAGAACGAGCTGGACTGCTACGGCGATTCCGTGACCCAGGCGGTCAACGGTTCCCAGTGGATGGGCCTTGAGGAGCCGTCCCTGTTCGCCGACTACTGCGCTGACGCGGCTGTGCTGATTGGCCCGATGCTCTACAGCAGCGACGCTGAGTACAACTACATCATGGATTCCGACATCGTCGCCGACGTCAAGGCCCGCCTGGCGGAGGAGAACATCCACATCCTGGATACCCACTACTCCTTCGGATTCCGCTCCGTCGTCACCAACCGCGACATCACCAAGCCGGAAGATCTGAACGGCGTCAAGCTGCGCGCGACCTCTTCCGCGATGTTCACCAAGACCGTCGAGTGCCTGGGCGCGATCCCGACCCCGATGTCCTTCACCGAGTGCCTGTCCGCCATTTCCTCCGGCGTGGTTGAGGGCTTCGAAGGCTCCACCTCCACCCTGGCCGGCGCCGGCGCTCCGTATGAGCTCGTCAAGAAGGTCGCCATGACCAACCACCTGATCGCGACCCGCTGGCTGTTCATGCCGGAAGACCTCTATCAGTCCATCCCGGAGAAGTGGCGCAACATCATCGACGAGTGCGCGCTCGAGTGCGGCATCTGGGAGCAGACCATGTGCTCCGAGGATGAGGACACCCAGAAGGCCATGCTCGCCGAGCAGGGCGTGACCTGGAACGAGGTTGACCTCGACGCCTTCACCGCGGCCTGCGCCCCGGTGTATGACTGGCTGGTCGAGGAGTACGGCGCGGATCCGGAGCTGAAGGACAAGCTCGTCGCGCTCGTGCAGGAGTTCCGTGCGACCCAGCAGTAAGCTGCCGCAGCGTCTGAAAGACGCATCATTCTGATGAAACCATTGGACTGCCCGGGACCTCTCGGGCAGTCCGCTTTCCCGCACATTTGTGATCCACGTTTGAGGTTTGATACATGAAGAATAAGATTACCTTGAAGGGCATCCTGACGAACCTCGACGCCATCATCACCGGTACGACGCTTACGATCTGCGTGATTCTCGTCAACGCAAACGTCATCATGCGCTACTTCTTCAACAATCCGATTCACTGGAGCGAGGAAGTGGTCACCAGTCTGTTTGTCTGGACGGTCTTCATCGGCAGCTCCTATGCCTATCGCAAGCACTCGCACCTGGGCGTCGACATTGTCGTCAACCTGATGCCTCCCAAAATGAAATCCGTCGTCAAGGCCATCATGTCCGTCGTCGAGTTCCTTGTGCTGGTCATGCTCACGGTGGTCAGCTCCCAGTATGTGTACCACCTGATCTTCTCCCGCAGCGGCAAGCTCAAGATCATGATGACAGATCTGCTGCGCGTGCCCAAGTGGTGGACGGGCATTGCGGTGCCGATCGGCTTCGGCCTCTCCGCGATCTACTCGGTCTACTTCATGGTGAAGGCCGTGCGCGCTTACCTCAGGAATAAGAAGGAAGGGGGAGTCAAGGCATGACGCTGACGTTTGTTCAGATCCTTCCGATTATCATGGTCTTCGTGTTCTATTTCCTGGGCATGCCGATCGTGTACTCGCTCTTCGGCTCCACGTTCTTCTACTTCCTGTTCCTGGATACCAGCTCCCAGCCGTGGCTGATTCTGCAGAAGGTCATGAACTCGACGCAGTCCTTCTCCATGCTGGCGATTCCGTTCTTCATCATGTCCGGCTCCGTCATGAACTTCGGCGGCATCAGCGATAAGCTGATGGACTTCTGCGAGTGCGTGACCGGCCACATGCGCGGCGGCCTGGCGCAGGTCAACGTGCTGCTGTCCATGCTCATGGGCGGCTGCTCCGGCTCCGCGAACGCCGACTGCGCCATGCAGTCCAAGATGCTGGTGCCGGAGATGGAGAAGCGCGGCTACTCCAAGGCGTTCTCCGCGGCGATCACCGCGGCATCCTCTGCCGCGACGCCGGTGATCCCGCCGGGAGTCAACCTGATCGTCTTCACGCTGATTGCGCAGGCGTCCCTGGGCCGCATGTTCGCCGCGGGCTATGTCCCGGGCTTCCTGATGTCCATCTCCATGATGATCACGGTGGCGATCATCGCCAAGAAGCGCAATTATCCGAAGACGAGGGAGAAGTTCCCGCCGTTCAAGGAAGTGCTCAAGCAGGCGTTCATCTCCTTCTGGGGCCTGTTCTTCCCGTTCGGCATCATCCTGGGCATGCGCTTTGGCATGTTCACCCCGTCCGAGGGCGGCGCGTTTGCGGTGCTGTACTGCTTCGTCATTGGCAAGCTGGTGTACAGAAAGCTCAGCTTCCGTGAGCACCTGATCCCGATCATCCTGGATACCATCGCCGGCACGTCCTCCGTCGTGCTGATCATGGTGTCCGCGAACGTGTTCGGCAACTACATGTCCTGGGTCAACCTGCCCAAGATCGTCGCCAAGGCTGTTCTGGATCTGACCACCAACAAGTATGTCTTCCTGATGCTGTGCAACGTGATCCTGCTGATCATGGGCATGTTCCTGGAGGGCGGCGCCGCGCTGATGATCATCACGCCGCTGCTGCTTCCGGTGGCCACGCAGCTGGGCATCGACACATATCACTTCGGCATCGTTGCGCTGGTCAACATCATGATTGGCGGCATCACGCCGCCGTTCGGCTCGATGATGTTCACGACCTGCGGCATCACACGCTGTCCGATCTCCGAATTCCTGAAAGAGGTCTGGCCGTTCATCCTGTGTCTGTTCCTCGTGCTGATGCTGCTGACCTTCTGCCCGACGCTGGTGACCATCGTACCCAATCTGCTTTACGGCGCATGATTCGTCTGTGCGAAAGCTGAATGCCTGAGAAGCTGAGAGGTTCGGTGCAGCCTCTCAGCTCTTTTACCGTACGGGAGGTTTTGCAGATTACCGTGCAGCGGGCGCCGGGAAGCAGCCTGTTGTGAAGTGTTTCGGAAGTGGGAGCGCGCATGACGCGCTCTGGAGTCGTCTATGGTGTATTACAACGTTTCCATGCAGCATACGGAAAAGACATTTGAAAAGCTGGCCCATATGCAGTATGACCTGTTCTGCAAGAGCAACCTCGTCGTGCGCTCGATGCTCGGCATGGGCGCCGTCGTGCTGGGCATCGTCAACTTCAGCGAATGGTGGGGCGTGCTGATGATCGCCTACGGAAGCTATCTGGCCTCCGGCAGGTACAATTCGGCCAATCACACCGCGCATAAGCTCGCCAGGCAGATCAGGGATTCTGGGATGGACTTTCCGGCTTCCAGATATGTATTCCGTGAGCACGCGTTTGAGATCATTCCGCTGCCTGAAAATGCGAACGGAGAAAGCCTGGCTTATGCCGACGTGCATCGTCTGGGTGAGGACGGGGAGTATTTTTACATCTTCCGCAATCAGTATGGCGGATATATGATTCCAAAGGCAGAACTGGGGGAGAAGGAAAAGGAATTCCGTCTCTTCATGGAGAAACAAACGAAGCAGACCTTTGAGACAAAGGCCGCCCCGGTTTTGAAGCTGCTGCGGAAAATGGACACGCAGAGACAAAAATCGCGACAATCCTAAGTGCAAAGGAGTAAATGAACATGCCTGATATCATTATTATCGGTGCTGGCGTTTCCGGCTGCGCGATCGCCCGCGAGCTGTCGCGCAAGAAGGCCGACGTGCTCGTGGTCGAGAGGGAAGAGGATGTTTGCTGCGGCACCACCAAGGCCAACAGCGCCATCGTCCACGCCGGCTACGATGCGGCGAACGGCAGCCTGATGGCGAAGCTGAATGTGGAGGGCAGCCGCCTGATGCCCGAGCTGGCCCGCGAGCTCGATTTCCATTACATTCAGAACGGAAGTCTCGTCGTCATGCTCAGCGAGGAGGATCGCCCGAACCTGATGAAGCTGTACGAGAATGGCGTGAAGAACGGCGTTGAGGGTCTGCGCATCATCGAGCGCGACGAGATGGTCGCCATGGAGCCGAACATCAGCGACAACGCCGTGGCTGCGCTGTATGCGCCGACCGGCGGCATCGTCTGCCCGTTCGGCCTGACCTATGCGCTGGCGGAGAACGCGGCGAAGAACGGCGTGAAGTTCAAGTTCGACACCGTCGTCACGGGCGTGACGCAGGTCGAGGGCGGCTGGATCGTGCATACCAACCAGGGCGATATGGAGGCGAAGGTGGTCGTGAACGCGGCGGGCGTGTACGCTGACGTCATCCACAACATGGTCTCCGACGACCGCATGACGATCACCCCGCGCCGCGGCGACTACTTCCTGCTCGACCGCACCACGGGCGGCCATGTGCACAACACCATTTTCCAGCTGCCGGGCAAGTTCGGCAAGGGCGTGCTCGTCGCGCCGACCGTCCACGGCAACACCATCGTCGGCCCGACGGCCATCGACATGGACGGCAGCAAGAAGGAAGCCACCAACACCACGCGCGAGGGCCTGGACGAGGTGCGCGAAAAGTGCGGTCTGGCCGTGAAGAACGTGCCGCTGCGCCAGGTCATCACCAACTTTGCCGGCCTGCGTGCGCATGAGGCCCGCCACGACTTCTTCATCGGCGAGGTGCGCGATGGCTTTGTGGACTGCGCCGCGATCGAGTCCCCGGGCCTGTCCAGCGCGCCGGCGATCGGCAGGATGGTCGCGGGCATCGTGACGGATATCCTCGGCCTTGAGGATGATCCGACGTTCGACGGCAAGCGCAAGGGCATCTTGGACCCCAAGACCCTCAGCTTTGAGGAGCGCGCCACGCTCATCAAGGAGAACCCGGCGTACGGCACGGTCATCTGCCGCTGCGAGACCATCACCGAGGGTGAGATCATCGACGCGATCCACCGCGTGCCGGGCGCCAGAAGCCTGGACGGCGTGAAGCGCCGCACCCGCGCCGGCATGGGCCGCTGCCAGGGCGGCTTCTGCAGCCCGCGCGTCATGGAGATCCTCACGCGCGAGCTCTGCGTGGACATGAACGACATCACCAAGGCCGGCTATGGCTCCGAGCTGATCGTCGGCACGAACAAGGACAAGATCTGAGGAGGGGTAGCCATGAAAGAGTACGAACTTGTCATTATCGGTGGCGGCCCTGCCGGTCTGGCGGCCGCTGTGGCTGCGCGCAAGGCCGGTATTCAGGACGTCCTGATCCTTGAGCGCGACAACGAGCTCGGCGGCATTCTCAATCAGTGCATTCACAACGGCTTCGGCCTGCACACCTTCAAGGAGGAGCTGACCGGCCCGGAATACGCCGGCCGCTTCATCGAGCAGGTGAAGGAGCTGGGAATTCCCTATAAGCTGAACACCATGGTCATGGATCTGGCTGCGGACAAGACCGTGACCGCCATGAACCGTGAGGACGGCCTCTTCCAGCTGCATCCGAAGGCGGTCATCCTCGCCATGGGCTGCCGCGAGCGTCCGCGCGGCGCGCTGGGCATCCCGGGCTATCGTCCGGCGGGCATCTACACCGCCGGCACCGCGCAGCGCCTGGTCAACATGGAGGGCTTCATGCCCGGCCGCAAGGTCGTCATCCTCGGCTCCGGCGATATCGGCCTGATCATGGCCCGCCGCATGACGCTCGAGGGCGCGGAAGTCAAGGTGGTGGCGGAGCTGATGCCGTATTCCGGCGGTCTCAAGCGCAACATCGTGCAGTGCCTGGACGACTTCGGCATCCCGCTCAAGCTGAGCCACACCGTCGTGGACATCAAGGGCAAGAAGCGCGTAGAGGGCATCACGCTGGCGAAGGTGGAGAACGGCAAGCCGATCCCGGGCACCGAGGAGTTCTACGAGTGCGACACGCTGCTGCTCTCCTGCGGCCTGATCCCGGAGAACGAGCTCAGCCGCAGTGCCGACGTGGCGCTCAGCCCGCTGACCAACGGCCCGCTGGTCGGCGAGGACCTGCAGACGAACATCCCGGGCATCTTCGCCGCTGGCAACGTGCTGCATGTGCACGACTTGGTGGACTTCGTCTCCGAGGAAGCCGCCGCTGCCGGCCGCCATGCCGCCGCGTATATCCAGGGCGGCTGCAGGAACGAGGAGGCCAAGGAGATTAAGGTCATCTGCGAGGGCGGCGTGCGCTACAGCGTGCCGGTCCGCATCTGCCCGGATCACCTGGAGGACGACGCGATGGTGACCCTGCGCTTCCGCGTGGCGAACGTGTACAAGAACAAGAAGATCGTCGTGTACGCCGGCGCTGAGGTCATCTTCAGCCGCAAGCGCCCGGTGCTCGCTCCGGGCGAGATGGAGACCGTGCTGCTCAAGGCCAAGGCGCTCAAGGCGCATCACGACATCGACCACATCACCGTGACGCTGGAGGAGGCATAAGCATGAACACTGTGAATCTGATTTGCATCGGCTGCCCGCTCGGCTGTCCTCTGACGGTGGAGATGGAGGGCAGCGAGGTGAAGGCCGTCTCCGGCAACACCTGCCCGCGCGGCGACGCCTACGCCCGCAAAGAGCTGACCAACCCGACCCGCATCGTGACCAGTACGGTGCGCGTGGCGGGCGGCAAACTGGCGATGGTCTCCGTGAAGACCGCCAGCGACATCCCGAAGGGCAAAATCTTTGACTGCGTGAAGGCGCTCAAGGACGTGGAGGTCAAGGCGCCGGTCAAGATCGGCGACGTGATCGTGGAGAACGTCGCGGGCACCGGCGTGAACATCATTGCGACGAAGAACGTGGGGTAAGCGTATGACTGAGCAAGAAATCCGTAAGCGGCTTGCGCCTATCCGCTGCTTCCTGCTGGATATGGACGGCACGTTCTACCTGGGCGATCAGCTGATCGAGGGTTCGCTGGATTTCCTCGCTGCGCTGAAGCGCACCGGACGGACGGCGCGTTTCCTCACCAACAATTCGAGCAAGTCCGCCTCTGTCTACAAAAAGAAGCTGGAGAGAATGGGCGTGCCGGAGGAGTACCGCGATGTGATGTCCTCCGGCCATGCGACGGCGCACTACTGCCTTGAGCATTTTCCGGGCCAGAAGTGCTACCTGCTGGGCAACCCGATGCTGCGCGAGGAGATGCTCTCGCTGGGCCTTGAGCTGACTGAGGACGACGCGGACTATGTGATCGTGGCGTTTGACACGACGCTCGACTACGCGAAGATGTGCAAGGTCTGCGATTACATCCGCTACGGCAAACCGTACATCGCGACCCATCCGGACTTCAACTGCCCGACCGAGACCGGCTTTATCCCCGACATGGGCGCGATCATGGCGTTCATCGAGGCGAGCACGGGCCGCAAGGCGGACGTGATTCTGGGCAAGCCGTACAAGGGCATCGTCGACGAGGCGCTCATGCGCACGGGCTTTGGGCTTGGCGAGATGGCCATGGTGGGCGATCGGCTCTACACGGACGTGGCGACCGGCGTAAACCACGGCATGACGGGCATTCTCGTGCTCTCCGGTGAGGCGACGATGGAGGACGTAAAGACCTCCGACGTGAAACCGGATCTGATCTTCGGCAAGCTGGCCGATATGATCCCGTATCTCTAAGCCTGCTTTTGCAGCGCGAAGCGTCATGGGGTCAAGGGGCGAAGTCCCTTGCGAGGTTCAGGGGCGGCGCCCCTGAGCAGGTCTGGGTGGCAGCCCAGTACAATTCCATCAAAAAAGGAGACGGATTCAATTCCGCCTCCTTTTTGTATGCCCGGCTTTGTGCTGATTTGTGCGTAAATTCTTTCTCTGCGCATCCAACCCGTTTCAATCGTAGGCTGCTGCGCAGCCTGCTCTGAAACTACGTTTTTCTGATTAGATAGGGGAGGCGTTAGGGCTGCCGCCCTAAAACCTGCCTGAGGGACGTAGTCCCTCAGACTCCCTTCTTCGCTTCGCGCGCATAGAAGCAATTCAGAATAAAATCAATTCACTTGATCTCCAGCACCGGATAGCCCTGATCCTCGACGGCCTTCTTGAGCACGTCGTCCGCGACCGGCAAACGCATCGTCACCACGGCGGTGCCGTCGGTATGGCTGACCACGGCCTCGGTCACGCCGTCCAGCGCTTCCAGCGTCTTCTTGACGCGGCTTTCGCAGTGCGGGCACATCATGCCTTCAATCTTCATCGTCTTTTCCATGGGTTTGACCTCCTTGTGTCTTTTCTTTCTGATTTTCTTATCTTTCCCTGCATCATGCAGCTTGAAAAGATTCAGTCTCAGTGCGTTCGTGACCACACAGAAGCTCGACAGGCTCATCGCCGCCGCGCCGAACATCGGATTGAGCTTCAGCCCGAGGAGCGGGATGAAGACGCCCGCGGCCAGCGGAATACCGATCACGTTGTAGAAGAACGCCCAGAACAGGTTTTCGTGGATGTTTTTAAGCGTCGCGCGGCTCAGACGGATCGCGGCCGGCACGTCGGACAGGCGGCTGTGCATCAGCACCACGTCCGCCGCGTCGATGGCGATGTCCGTGCCCGCGCCGATGGCGATGCCGATGTCCGCGCGGGTGAGG
>JAGBDL010000065.1 GCA_017937505.1 Clostridia bacterium
CTTGCAGCCGCGCGCCATCAGGCGTTCGGCCGCAGCCAGCGTCAGCGCCCGCACCTCGGCTGTGGGCCGCGTGCCGTAGGGCGCGTTGGCGGAGTCGCCGAAGTACAGATACCGCTCCTGCGGCATGAGCTTCACCAGCTCGCGCAGCACGCTCACGCCGCCCACGCCGGAATCGAATACGGCAATATAGTCGGTTTTTGAGGACATGGGATCACCTCTTTTGATGCTGAATATACTATACCACAAAAAGCGGATGGAGTAAAAGCCGGAGCGCAAAAAACATTGACGCGCCGCCCGGACAGGAATACAATGAAAAAGTCATGACGCGTGAGCGGCATGGCCATGGAGCACGGCAGGGCTTTGCACTGAAACCCGACGACAAGCGGGAGGGAGGTGAGAGCCTGTGCAGACAAAAGAAACGGTGACGGTGACGATCAGACAGACTACAACTGTGTCTGTCAAAATCGTAAAAACCGAGGAAACAAAAAACACAACCACGCCACTACTCGTGATTGTGTTCGAAAGCAAGGCTGACAGCTAAAAAAGCCTTTGCTGTGCTCTTATTATAGCAGAATGTTGCGCGCGGCGCAACACCAATCTGGGCTTATTCATCAACAGGCTGACGGAAAAGCCATGTGAAGAGGCTACTTGTGAAAACAGAAATCAGTCAGGCGCGGAGCGATGAAGCTCCGCGCCTTGCAGATGCACGATTAAAAGACCGTGTCCGCCTGGATGAACGCGCGCACCGGCGTGTCCTCAAGCTCCGACTGCACATAGAGCCAGTCGCCGTATTGCGCAAGCACGGTGATGGACGTACCCGGCTCGAGCGCAGCTGTCCAGCCGTCGAACGGATCCTCCGCCAGCGGGTTGTCCGTCATCGGCGCGGTTTCCTCGACCATGGCGGCAAAGCCGTCCTCAAAGCCGAGCTGCGGCTCGTAGGGGATGTCCGGAATCGAGCCGGCCTCGACCCAGCCGACCGGGCCGAAGCTGTCCGCCGTGCCCTGCGCAGCCATCGCCCAGCAGTCGTACTGGCCGAAGAGGACGTAGGGCTTGCCGGTGTCAAGCGTCTGCCCGGCGTGACGGTAAAAGCCCTGCGTCGGGCCGCAGTACAGGTCGAGCACCTGACCGTCCGATTCCGGGGGCATCGCCATGGGCGACAGCGCGCTTATATCGGCGCTTTCGCCGAGGGCGCAGCAGGGGAGAAGCAGGCACAAAAGGAAAGCGGCAAGCATCACTTTGAAAAAGCGCATCGGAAAAACCTCCTATCAAAGGGCACGGGGAAAGGGGCGTCATCCGTATATTCCGCTTGGCCGCCAGCGCCTGACAGCCGGGAACGCTTTTGTGGGAACCATTACCGCATTTATCATAACAAATTCAGCGTGATTTGTCAAAGGCTGCGCGTCTGTTTCAGACCCATCCAGTCCGTTTTCAGGCAATAGACCGTGAAGAAGAGGCTGCTCAGCAGCCATGTGATGGGATATGCCCAGGAGACGGTGGTCAGCACCGGGCGCAACTGCGTGGCGAGGGTGACATAGGGCACGCGGATGACGCACCAGCAGACGGCCATGCCCAGCATCGCGACGTTGGCCTTGCCCGCGCCGCGCAGCGAGGCGGCGCAGGCGTGCGTGTAGGCGGCCAGAAAGAAGAACGGTGTGGTCGTGCGCTGATGCATCACGCCGTAGGCGATGACCTCCGGGTTGGAGTCGAACAGACCGATGAGCTGCGGGGAGAAGATCCAGATGATCAGCGCGACCGCCTCCGCAATACCCGACGAGCAGAGGATGCCGATGCGCATGCCCTTCCTGACGCGATCCGGGCGGCCCGCGCCCAGGTTCTGGCTGACGAACGTGGTCAGCGCCATGTTGAAGCAGGTCACGGGCAGGAACGCGAAGCCCTCGATGCGCGAGTGCGCGCCGCAGCCCGCCATGGCCGCTGCGCCAAACGCATTGATGTTGGCCTGAACCACGACGTTGGCAAAGGAGATGATGCAGTTGGCCAGGCCGGAGGGCACGCCGTTGGCGAGAATGGCGCGCAGGGCATCCTGGTCAAAGCCGAGCTTTCGCAGGCTCACGCGGTAATCGCGGTCGCTGTGCATCAGGCGATACAGGCACAGCGCGGTCGCAACGACCTGCGAGATGGCCGTGGCCGCCGCAGCGGAGGCCACGCCAAAGTGCAGCACGCCGACGAACAGCAGATCGAGCGCGACATTGACCAGCGAGGAGATGATGAGGTAGTACAGCGGGTGACGGCTGTCGCCCACGGCCTGCAGAACGCCCATGCACGCGTTGTAGAGGATGAACGCCAGCGAGCCGTAAAAATAGGTGCGGAAATAGCGGATGGACTGGGGCAGCACAGTGTCGGGCGTGCCCATCAGGCGCAGCAGGATCGGGGAGAGCGCCGCGCCGGCAAAGGTGAGAAACACGCCTACGGCCAGGCCGCCCGCGAGCATCGTGTGGATGGCCTTCTGCACGCGGTCGATCTCTCGCGCGCCGTAATGCCGCCCGATGACCACGCCCGCGCCCATGGCCAGGCCGTTGAAAAAGCCGATGAGCAGATGGATGAGGTTGCTGGACGAGCTGACGGCGGCCAGGGCCTCGCTGCCCAGAAAATTGCCCACGATCAGCGAGTCCGCCGTGTTGTAGAGCTGCTGGAACAGGTTGCCCAGCAGCAGCGGCACGGCGAACGCGATGAGCTGGCGGGCGATGGGGCCTTCTGTCATCAGCGTGGAACGCTCGACAGACATGCGGCGCATAGACGTCTCTCCTTTGTGATCGTATACCTGTCCATTATACGCCTTTTCAAAACCGGCTTCAACCGGCCTGGACAGAAAAAGAACGCGCGGCTGCAGGCATGTGCGGGGCAGTCTGCCGGGGCCGATGAAGCGCGCCGGAAGGAAAGCCGCTTATTCCCTCAGAAAGTCGTATATTCTTTGGTTGAAATCCCCGGCCTCTTCATACGCGGCGTGGCCGAACTGCTCGTACATGTATATCCTGCAGCCAAGCTTTCGCGCGATTTCTTCGGACGCCTCTGAACCGACCACCTGATCCTGCCGGCCGCCGATGACGAACACGGGGCAATGAATCTTCTGAAGCTCATCATAGGCATTGCAGGTCAGGCATGCCCTGGCCAAAGCGATAAAGCGCTGTGCGTCCCGGGGCTTCTGCAGGGCGGTCAGCAGGGGCATGAGGGGCTTGTACCTTTTCAGATATGCATCGGAGTACATTTTCTCCGCCATATCCGTGATGAGCTGCTTCATGGCGCCCTGCTGCGTCAGGGCAATCCAATGCTCAATGACGGACGTCACCGTATCGTTGCTTCTGGAAAGCGTGACGGCAAGCACCAGCTTGCTGACCAGGTCGGGTCTGTCGATGGCAAGGTACTGTGCCATCATGCCGCCCTGCGACACGCCGATGACGTCGGCATGTTGGATGCCCAGCTGATCCATGGCTGCGGCGATGTCGTCCGCCAAATCCCTCACCGTGATGCCATCGAAGACTTCCGGTTTCCGGTCAAACAGGTAGACCTGATAATCCTCGGCAAACAGGCGATAGGCCCAGGCCAGCGGCACGGCCGTTCCCCTGATCCCGCGGGTGTTCAGGCCCTGGATCATGACCAGCGGCTTTGTGCCTTTGCCAAAGGTGATGGTATCGGTCAGCATGCCATGAAGGCTGATCTGCTGTTCCTTTACATGGTATATCATGGGCGTCCTCCCTCTGCGGCTCCGATGGGTCTTTTCCAGTATATCAGATTCGGGCGAAAAGCGCTATGCGGATACAGAAAACGCCCGGACAGTTCGCGGGGTGTTCGTAAGACAGTAACAAAAGCTAAAGGCGTGATGAAAGTGGTCGCGCCTTTTGCCTTATGTGGATAGTCGCTTTCGAGGCGCAAGGGATGCAGTCCCTTGCTCGGAACATAGTGACGCAAAACACCCCGGACATTCAGGTGTCCGGGGTGTTCGGTCTCACCGAGCGCACATATGGGGATTACCCTGTATAGAAGTGCGCCCTTAGTATCTGTTCGACAAATTGGGATTTATCTAAATATCTAAATACCATATAAATTGAATTTCGTTTCTTACTTCAGGCTCTAAATAATAAGCATACATATCTATTTTAGAAAGTGCAGCTCCTTGTTTTTGATAAAACTTGCATGCTGGAACATTGTTGTTCTGACATTCGATAATCATTTGTTGATATCCATCTTTTTTAGCAGCTAAAACACCCATGTCTAACAACTTTTGTCCAATTCCATTGTGTTTATATTCGTCTGCAACGCGAATATCCCATAACACACAAGCATCTTCCCTCCCATAAAGCATATTTAATCCATCTGTTTTTCCAACAACTGTCATTGCTCCGACAGGGATATCTCCATCAAATGCCATAAAAAATCTCCAATTAGTAATATCAAATGCATTTTCATACTCAGTCGGACGTTCATAGATACTCAAGTCTTTAATATATGGTTCAACTGATACTTCTTCTAAAACCAAACCACCAAGACCATTATTAATTCTTTTGACTTTATATTCCGAGTGCACATTTACATTCATAGACACCTTATCATACAATTCTAAAAAGGATTTATCCACTTCTTTAAAAGTAATCATTATATTTCTCTCCACAACTAATTAACAAATTCAAATTTTCCACACTCTACTAACCCCATACAATTGAACTTCGTTCAATTGTCATCCCTAGCTCTAAAGAGCTCGGTCAATTCCGATTTGTAGGTCTATTCGGTTCCATGCTATCACATAACGGGATAAAATACAAGAACAGCCACTGCAGTTCAAACTACGGTGGCTGTTAACTGTCTTATGAACACCGCTCCTTCTGCCCGGGCGTTTGGATCGACAGCGAGGGATCAGTATTCCTGCAGCATAGAGGCGTAATATTCGGCCTTCTCCTCCTCGGTGGAGCAGTTGCACATGTACATCATGTCGGCCATCGCGCCGGAGAGCGCCTTGGGCACGCGCTGCGCCATCTTGATGCGGCTGCCGTACTTGGCCATCACGGCGTTGTGATCGAGTACGAAGTTCTTGCCGTCGCGGCGGCCGCAGTAGCAGCAGTAGTAGTGCTCCGCGCCCGCGTCCGGCACGGTGCGGGTGTTGAAGGCGACCATGTCGGCCCAGATCTTGTAGACGTCGCAGGAGTTGGCGAAGTTGAACATGTCCGCGCTCCAGCCGCCGGACGGGCGCATGTTGACCTCCAGGCCCAGGATGTCGCCCTTCTTGCCCAGCGCCGGCTGGTCGTCGTTGAGGACGAAGAACTCCAGGTGCACGAAGCGGCTCTTCACGCCGAAGGCCTCGACGGTCTTGCGGCCGACCTCGCGCATCGCCTCGGGCAGGTTCTTTTCGATGTAGTAGCAGGAGTTGCCGTTGGTGTTGACGGTGTCCATGATGGAGTCCATGGTCACGTTGCCGGTCTCAAAGAGCGGCTGGCCGTTCGCGTCGATGACGGCGTCGTAGGTGTGCACGGTGCCGTTGACGAACTCCTCCATGATGTAGAGCACGTCCGGCTCCTTGGTGGCGAAGAAGTAGTTGAGCTGGTCGTCGTTCTTGAGCTTGTAGGTGCTCGACGCGCCCACGCCGTTGTCCGGCTTGACGATGACCGGATAGCCGACCTCGGCGATGAAGTCCTTGCAGCCCTCATAGTCGTACACCAGATGATAGCGCGCGGTCTTGATGCCGGCCTTGGCATAGTACGCCTTCATCTTGGACTTGTACTTGACGGCCTCCATGTCGCTGACCTGGAAGCCGGTGGTGATGTTGAAGGCGGTGCGCAGGGCGGCGTCCTTCTCCAGCCAGTACTCGTTGTTGCTCTCCAGCCAGTCGATCTTGCCGTGCTTGTAGGTCAGGAACGCGACGGCGCGGAACACCTCGTCGTAGTTCTCCAGCGAGGAGACCTTGTAGTATTCATTCAGGGAGCTCTTGAGCTCAGGCATCAGCTGATCGTACGGGCAGTCGCCGATGCCCAGCACGTTCATGCCGTTCCGCTTGAGCTCGGCGCAGAACTTCCAGTAGTTCGTCGGGAAGTTCGGGGAGATGAAAACGAAATTCTTCATGGAAAGCTCTCCTTTGCTTTTGTCTTGCGGCTTGAATGCAGCCTTTGGGGGGAGTTCATCCTTTTGCTTGTCTTTGCCCGGCAGGGCGGCGGAGGGCCTTCTGCCCGCGCGGCGCAGTTTGGAGCAAGGCGAAGCGTACCGGCTGCGGGCCCTGCCCGCTCAAGGGTTGCCGACGATCATCGGCAGGTAATACGCAGTCTGCTTGTACCACCACGGCCAGTCGTGATTGACGTCGTAGCCCCAGAAGTTGACCGACGCGTTGATGCCCTTCTGGTAGAGCACGCGGCCCAGCCAGGCGGTGCTCTCCTTGAGCACATCCTCCCAGGCACCCTGGCCGACGCAGATGATGATCTTGCGCTGGTTGTAGAGGCTGATGTACGGATGATCCGCCGGCATGCCCGCGATGTAATCGCACGGGCTGTTGGCGTAGACCAGATCGTCCATGTAGCCGCCGAACGCATCGCGGGAATCGTACACGCCCGAGAGCGCCAGGCAGCTGTCAAACAGGTCCGGACGGCGGAAGATCAGGTTCGCGGCGTGCTGCGCACCCATGGAGCAGCCGAAGGTCATGATCATCTCCTGATGCCAGTTGCGCTCGCCGGCGAGGTGATGAATCTGCGGCACGAGCTCGTCCACGATGTAGTGGAACCAGGCCTCGTGGCGCTCGATGCGCCAGCGGTTGTCGCCGCCCTTGTTGGCCCAGGTCTCGCCGTCGATGGTGTCGATGGAGAAGACCATCACCTTGCCCGCGTCGATCCAGGGACGGAAGACGTCGTCCATGTGAAAGCCTTCAAAGTCCATGAAGCGGCCGGCCTGGCAGGGGATGAACAGCACGGGCTTGCCGCGATGGCCGTAGACCTTCATTTCCATGTCGCGGCCCAGGCAGTGGGAATAGTTTCTGAAATAACGGATTTCCATTTGTATGCTCCTTTTGAGGGGAAATTAAATGAAGCCAAGGCACGCCATGAACACCGGAATCTGCTGCTCCCAGCACTCCTCGCTGTGCACGCCGTAGGGAACGATGCGCATTGTCACGTTGACGCCCTGGCTGTAAAGCGACTGGAATACGCCGGGCAGCACATCGCCCGTCGCCTTGTGGTTGCCCAGCTCCTGCGCGCCGTAATCCAGATACAGGATGGTATCCGGCGCGATGCGCGCGTGCCGGAGCATCCGCTTCACCTTGCCGGGATGCACCCACACGCTGGGGGAGAGGCAGGCGAAGCGGGAGAAGACGTCGCTGTAGTGACAGGCGGCGTACAGACTCATCAGGCCGCCCATGGAGGAGCCGGCGATGGCCGTGTTCTCCCTGTCGGGCAGCGTACGGTAGTTTTCATCGATCATCGGCTTGAATTCGCGCACAAGCCAGTTCATCAGGATGCGGCCGCGCCCCTCGATTACGCCCAGCTCGCCGTCGCGATGGGTGAAGGGGGAATATTCGCACAGGCGGTTGCTGCCGATGGGGTTGGATTCGACGGCGGCGACGATCACCGGCGTGCCGGTGCCCTCCAGGTAGTCAAGCATCCGCCAGGAGCGGCCAAAGGATGCGTCACTATCCAGAAATACGTTCTGTCCGTCGAACATATACAGGACGGGGAAACGGGCGTCGGGGTCATCGTCATAGGCCTCGGGCAGATACAGATATGCGCGGCGCGTGAGGTCTGCGGGCTCAAGCTGCGGGATCGTCAGTTCCCAGGTATGAAGCATAAAGCGCCTCCAAAACGGTCATGCGGTATAGCCCGGCGCGCAAAAAACATACCCTGCGTGCCAGGATATAAACGTAAGTATAAGACAGCAGAGCCGGTCTGTCAATTCAAATGCAGCAAAAAATGGAACAAAGCCCGTTTTTTATTGGATTTTTCCCAGTTATACGCGCTGAAATACAACAGATGGCCCATGTCGGGCGGTTGACAGATGGTAAAGCTATCCCCTATAATGAGGCTGAAGGCCTGCCGGGGCGGCGGGCTGCGAAAGGAGAAGCTATGGCAAACATCATCGACTATGTGCAGTGGCGGGGCGATATCCCGCTTGCGCAGGTGCCCTTTGGCGCGGTGGACGCGCTGGTGCTCAGCTACCTGTCGTATATGCCGTTTGACGGCCTGGTGTCCGAGTCGTTTGAGACGGAGGGCCCGCTTCTCTCGGACGTGGCGGCGCATTTCCTGGAGCAGGGCTTGTCCGGCACCTGCGCGATTGACAACGGCCAGCTGGACTGCCGTCTGCTGGAGGCGCTGAAGGATTCCGAGCGCTTCGGCACGATGCGCCTGACCGGCTACGTCAGCCGCTTTGACAGGGAGTCGGAGGAGCAGTTTTCCGCGATCACGTTCCTGCCGCCGCAGGGGCTGACGCTGATCGCCTTCCGCGGCACGGACTCGAGCGTCGTCGGCTGGAAGGAAGACTTCAACATGAGCTTTTCCACCGAGGTGCCCGCCCAGGGCGCGGCGCTGGATTACGTCATGCGCGCGCTTGACGCGCTGCCCGCTCAGGCGGTCCTCTGCGGCCATTCCAAGGGCGGCAACCTCGCCGCATACGCGGGCATCTTTGCGCCGGAGGACGTGCAGGAGCGCATCCGCTGCGTCTACAATTTCGACGGCCCGGGCTTCAATGAGGCGCTTCTGGAGACGCCGCAGTTCCGCAAGATGGACATGCGCATCCACACGTTCGTGCCGCAGTCGTCCATGATCGGCATTATCATGTGGCATGCGGAGCCGTTCATCGTCGTCAGGAGCGACAGCGTGGGCGTGCTGCAGCACAATCCGTACAGCTGGCAGGTGATGGGCGGGCGCTTCATCACGCTGCCGGAGCGCACGCGAGAGAGCCGCCTGGCGGAGGAGACAATCAAGAACTGGCTGGCCGATCTGCCGCCGGAGGAGCGCAAGCGCTTCATCGACGGCGTATATTCCGTGCTCAGCGTGTCGGACGGCCGCAACGTCGCCGATCTCTTCGAGGCGAAGAACGTCCGCGCGATTCTCCGCGCCGTCAGCTCCATGGACGAGGAGACGAAGAACGCGATCATCGACGCGTTCAGGCGGCTGGGCGGCTCGCTCAGGGAGACGCTGCCGGAATGGATGGAGAGCACCGCCGGCCAGCTCCGCACGATGATCGCGCAGCGGTCGGACAAGGAAAACGAATAAGCAGCGCCCCATGCGCCGAACCGGCGCATGGGGCGTTTGGCGTGGAATGTCAGATCACCCTGCACGCATCCGCAATCTTCACCAGCGACAGGCCGCCGGCGCGGTTGATGATCGCGACGGTGGACGTGCTGCCCGAGGCGAACGACAGAGCGTCCTGAATGTAGATATAGCCGTCCTGCCCGGCGAACGTGATCGTCCGTCTGCCGGCCGGGATGCGCACATAGCCGGAAGCGGTGCCGGAGCTGAGCAGGTTCACCACGCGTATGCCGTCCACGAAGACGCGGAAGGGCGGATAGCCGTGCGTGGCGTTGAGAAAGCGGACCGCGGCGTATCGGGTGGGCACGGGAATGACCGTGCCGGGCAGCGGCTGGATCGTGACGCCGCCGCCTATGGAGGGCTGGCTCGGGGTGGGGCGCACTGTGCCGCCCGTCGAGGGCTGGCTGGGGGTCGGACGCACCGTGCCGCCTCCGGACGGCGGCGCGGACGGCGTGCTTTCGATCTCGTCGCCGGGGAAGACCGGGCCGCCCTCACCGGGATTGGGGAGGGGGATGACCGGCGTGATGTCGTTTTCCTCGCCGGCGCCGGGCAGGGGCGCGGCGGGTGAAGCATCGTTTCGATTCTCCATATGCATTCGGCGGAAGAAGCGGTCGGCCCTTCCGCCTGCCTCCTTTCAGCGGGATACTCCATCGTATTCCGGGAAAGAAAGCCGCGTGCAGATCAGTCCTGCGCCTCAATGAACCAGTACGGCTCGTCGTTGAACAGGTACAGCTGCCTGCCCTGCACCATGCAGGTGTAGCGCACGCCCTGTCCGCCGGCCTTGAGCGACGGCGCCTCGCGCACATCGAGCACCCGGTCGATCCGCAGCGTGGGGCCGTCCTCGCTGCGCAGCATCAGCGGCCGCGTGCTGCCGTCGAGCAGGTGATCCGCCCGGACCTTGACAAAGATTTTCGCGGGATTTTTCCGCAGAGCAGACATTGCCTTCGCCTCCCGAATTTACTCTGTAGATCCTCCTGCAAAGCTCCGGACTCGATTGCAAAGCAACAGGATTTACGTCACTTCGTCGGTGATGCAACCGGCATCATGCCGGTTAGCCGGTGAACATGTTGACGGGGTGCACCGTGTGCTCCTCCACCGGGTTGATTTTTGCGTATCCGCTGTCCTGCAGCACCACGCCGCGCCGCACGATCTGGTGGCCGTAGCGGCTGCGCAGGCTGTCGATGGAGCGCTCGAGCTGCTCCATGTGGATGCGCTTCATCTCGTCGCCCATGAAATCGAGCTGGATCGGCTCGTCGTCCGGCGTGAGCATGCTGCAGCACAGGCCCACGCTGCGGTAGGGAAGCGCATGCGCGAACCGCTCCTCAAAGAGCGTCATCGCCGCCCGGGCGATTTCGTCGGTCAGGTTGGTGGCGCGCTTTAAGGCGATCTGGTGCGAGCGCGTCACCAGATCGGGCGTGCGCGCGGAGATTGACACGCAGCGCGTGCGGAAGCCGCCCTTGCGCAGCCGCGCGGCCACGGACTCCGCGAGCAGATAGTAGACGCAGCGCGCGTCGTCGCGGGTCGTCAGGTCGTGCGGCGGGGTGGTGCTGTTGCCGATGGACTTGACGCAGCGGCGGTGATCCAGCGGCGTGACCGGCGAGCGGTCCTGTCCGTTGGCAAAGGCCTTGAGCATCGGACCGTTCTTGCCCAGCAGCCCCTGCAGAACGCCGTCGTCGCAGGCGGCGAGCTGGCCGATGGTGATTACGCCGAGCTGCGCCAGCTTGTGCGCCGTGCGCGGGCCGACGAACAAAAGATCCTGCACCGGCAGCTCCCGGATCTTCTCCTGAAAGCTGTCCGGCGGCAGCACCGTGACGGCGTCCGGCTTCTTCATGTCGCTGCCCAGCTTGGCGAGAATCTTGTTGTCCGCTACGCCGACGGATACCGTGATGCCCAGCTCCTCGCGGATCCGGCAGCGGATCTCGTCCGCGATGCGCACGCCGTCGGCAAAGGACAGGCCCGGATTCGTCAGGTCGATCCAGGCCTCGTCCAGCCCGAAGGACTCCACCCGGCAGGAGTACTGCTCGTAAATCCGGCGCATCTTGCCGCTGAAGCGCGTGTACAGCGGATAATCCGGCGGCACGCAGACCAGATCGGGACACTTCTCCCTGGCCTGCCAGATGGCCTCGCCCGTCCTGACGCCGCAGCGCTTGGCCAGCGCATTTTTGGTCAGGATGATGCCGTGGCGCGCCTCCACGCTTCCGCCGACGGCGACGGGCTTTTCCCGGATCTCCGGCGTGTACAGGCACTCGACCGACGCGTAATAGCTGTTTGCATCGCAGTGCAGGATCACCCTGTCCAAGCTGATCACCTCGCCCTATAAATGGGAACATTTGTTCCTATGCATATTATTATACCCCGAAGCGGCACTTTGTCAACAGGAAATACGAGGGCGAGGGCGAATACTTCTTAGGACAAAGGATGGAGCGTGAGTGAGCGTGGCAAAGCTGAGAAAAATGCTGGGCAGAGCGGATGATCCGGAGATCATCGCGCTGATGCGCCTGATGGAGACGCAGAGCAGGAGGACGCTGGCCTGCTTTGCTGCGGACTATGCGCGGGAAAACTGGCTGCCCGTCTATGAGGCGCATTGTCCGCAGGACGGCCGTGTGCGCGAGGCGCTCGATGCAGCGGCGGCATGGGCCCGTGGGGAGATCAAAGCCGCGCCTACGAAGGAAAAGATCAGAGCGGCGGTCTGCGCTGCAAAGGAGGCGCAGGAGAATTCCGCTGCGCAGGCGGCGGCCCGTGCGGCGGCGACGGCCGCGGGCGTGATGGGCACGCCGACCAACGCACTGGGCATGTGCTTTTATGGCGCGGCGGCCGTGGCCTATCACACGCTGGGCGTCTGCGCGCCCGCTGGGAAATACGACGAGGCGGCCGCCCGGGAGTTCGTACGGATTCACGAGGCGCTCTCCCGCGCCGCGGTTCCGGATGAGGCTCATCCTGTGAAGATCAACTGGAACTGCTGAATTTTGCAAAAGTCTGAAAAAAAGATTGACAAACGCATACACACATGCTATACTAAACAAGTGCTTAGGGGTATGGTGTAATGGTAACACGTGGGTCTCCAAAACCTTTGTTGAGGGTTCGAGTCCTTCTGCCCCTGCCAGAAAAGTGGCTTCTGAACAGAGGCCGCTTTTTGTGTTTTGATGATGTGATGAAGTTTCGTTCCAACTGGTCAGAGGATACATGGAGAAATACCTTAACAAGGATTTGCTCCCTTTGTATCATGAAATAGAACGGGATGGCGAATCCTTTGATGATTACGGAGACAACCTATACCACTATTCTGATTTGCTATGTATGTTTGAAGAAATCAGGAATGCGGCACGTGACATTTCCCTCGACAAGGAAACAGATACGGTTCGTCAAATGATTCCTCTTCATATCTTGTGCTTCTTTGGAGGACGAGGCAGAACAGATAAAGAACAGTTGTTAGAAGAGCTAAGAGCGGATATTGCCGATTACATGTTGCGGTTTTGCGATGCCATTCAGTCTGTCATGGATCAGGCCCCGGAGTTCGATCTTCTCGATTTCCAGGGACCGTAACATGGGAGAAATCTCTGCATCCGGCACCAATGAACTGGCGAAGGCAGAGCAAGCAATCCTCCGTGACAGATCAAAGCTGCAAAAACGGACGAACCATAAGGAAAGCCGTTCACCCTATGCCATACAATTATGCTCCCCGCAGACCAGCCCCAGAAGCCTGATGCTTCCGGCTGCTTGCTCTGTGGGGAGCATTTCATATTCATCTGTCTGTCCGTTTCCTTGCATCGCGCCGCGCGCATGACCGCCGTTGGGCAGAATTATACCTCAAATTCCGCCAGGAAACGCTCGCCGGCGGCGATGGTCTCTTGGACACGACTGGGTGCGGGGCCGCCCGTCACATCGCGCAGGGTGACGCAGGCATGCATGGAGCAGGCCTCGTAGACGTCTTCCTCAAACAGCTCGGAGAAGGTCTTGAGCTCCTCCAGGCTCAGGTCGAGAATCGCCTTGTTTTCCTTCACGCAGTGCAGCACCAGATGGCCGATGACCGCATGCGCGTCGCGGAAGGCCATGCCCTTCTTGACGAGGTAGTCCGCCGCGTCGGTGGCGTTGGTGAAGCCGCCCTCCGCGCTGCGGGCCATGTTCTCCGTGCGGAAGGTGCAGGTGGAGAGCATGGCGGTGAAGACCATGAGGGACTTGATCAGCGTATCGCGCGCGTCAAAGAGGCCCTCCTTGTCCTCCTGCATGTCCTTGTTGTAGGTCAGCGGAAGGCCCTTGAGCGTCGTCAGCAGGCCCATCAGGTCGCCGTAGACGCGGCCGGTTTTGCCGCGGATCAGCTCGGCGACGTCCGGGTTCTTCTTCTGGGGCATGATGGAGGAGCCGGTGGCGAAGCCGTCATCCATCTCCACGAACTTGAACTCGTGCGAGTTCCACAGGATCAGCTCCTCGCAGAAGCGGGAGAGGTGCATCATGCACACGGAGGCGGCGTAGATGTAGTCACATACGAAGTCGCGGTCGGAGACGCCGTCCAGGCTGTTGAGGGCGACGGAGGAGAAGCCCAGCAGCTCCGCCGTGCGCGCACGGTTCAGCGGATAGGTGGTGCCGGCCAGCGCGCCGCAGCCCAGCGGGCACACGTCCGCGTGCTGGTACACCTCCTTCATGCGCTGCATGTCGCGGGAAAACATCTGGAAATATGCCATCATGTGATGGCCCAGCGTCACCGGCTGCGCACGCTGCATGTGCGTGTAGCCGGGCATGATGCTCCCGGCGTGCTGTTTGGCAATGGCAAGCAGCGTCTCGCATAGCTCGCGCTGATAGGAGATGGCCTCTTTGGCGCTCTCCTTGACGTACATGCGGCAGTCCAGCGCGACCTGATCGTTCCGGCTGCGGCCGGTGTGCAGGCGCTTGCCCGCCTCGCCGATGCGCTCGGTCAGCAGCTTTTCCACGTTCATGTGGATGTCTTCCGCATCCAGCTCAAATTCGACCTTGCCCGCTTCCACATCCGCGAGAATGGATTTGAGCCCCTCGACGATCGCGTCCGCATCCGCCTTGGGGATGATGCCCTGTTCGCCGAGCATGGTGGCATGCGCGATGGAACCGGTGATGTCCTGGCGCGCCAGGCGCTGGTCGAACCGGATGGAGGAATGGAAATCGTCCACCAGTCCGTTGGTTGCCTTCTCAAAACGTCCGCCCCAGAGTTTCATGTGCGTCTCCTCCTGGTAAGAAAAGGGCTGTAAGGCATCGCCCTGCAGCCCGGTATTGACGTTCGGTTGCTTTTCTGCGCCGCGAAGCGAAGAAGGGGTCTGGGGATGATATCCCCAGCAAGGCCCGGGACAGTGTCCCGGCGTTCCCGTCTTACTTCTCCAGCAGACCGGCCTTCTGCTTCATCATGGCCTGAACCTTGAGCGGCAGGCCGTAGAGGCTGATGAAGCCGGCGGAATCCTTGTGGCTGTACAGCTCGCCGGAGTCGCCGAAGGTGGCGATGTCCTCCATGTACAGGCTGTACGGAGAGGTCACGCCTGCGCCGATCACGTTGCCCTTGTAGAGCTTGACCTTGGCGGTGCCGGTGACGTACTGCTGGGTTACGTCGACGAACGCGCTCATGGCCTCGCGCAGCGGGGTGTACCACAGGCCGTTGTAGACCAGCTCGGCGAACTTGGGCGCCATCTGATCCTTGTAGTGCGCGGTGTCGCGGTCGACGGTGATCTCCTCGAGGTTGCGGTGCGCCGCGTACAGCAGCGTTCCGCCCGGGGTCTCGTACACGCCGCGGCTCTTCATGCCGACCAGACGGTTCTCGACCATGTCCGCGATGCCCACGCCGTGACGGCCGGCGATCTCGTTGCACTTGGTCAGCAGGGAGACGGCGTCCATCTTCTCGCCGTTGACGGCGACCGGCACGCCCTTTTCAAAGTCGATGGTGACGTATTCCGGCGTATCCGGCGCATCCTCCGGGTACACGCCCAGGCACAGCAGGTCGCGCGCCGGCTCGTTGGCCGGGTTCTCCAGCTCGCAGCCCTCGTGGCTCAGGTGCCAGAGGTTGCGGTCCATGGAGTAGGGACGGTCCTTCTTGACCGGGACAGGAATGCCGCGGGCCTCGGCGTACTCGATCTCCTGCTCGCGGGTCTTGAGCTCCCACTCACGCCACGGCGCGATGATCGGCATGTCCGGCGCGAACGCCTTGATGCTCAGCTCGAAGCGGACCTGGTCGTTGCCCTTGCCGGTGCAGCCGTGGCAGATCGCGTCGCAGTTTTCCTTCTTCGCGATCTCGACGAGGCGCTTGGCGATCAGCGGGCGGGCGAAGGAGGTGCCCAGCAGGTACTTGTTCTCATAGACGGCGCCGGCCTTCAGGGTCGGCCAGATGAAGTCCTCGACGAATTCCTTGCGCAGATCCTCGATGTAGAGCTTCTCGGCGCCGGTCTTCTTCGCCTTCTCGTGCAGCGGCTCGAGCTCGTCGCCCTGGCCCACGTCCGCGGCGCAGCACACGACGGCGCAGCCGTAGTTTTCCTTGAGCCACGGGATGATGATGGACGTATCCAGTCCGCCGGAGTACGCGAGCAGCACACGATTATACTTCTTATTGGCCATGGTTCATGTCCCTCCAGTGATCGCAGGCGCTTCTGCGCGTCTGCAAGAATTTGCTGTTACGAGTTGGTATTATAGCGCTTTGCTCATAAAAATGCAAGAGGGTTTGCGAAAGAATTTGCATTTTTCTGCAAATTTCGGCGCATATAGCGCTCTAAACCCCAGCGAAGCGGATGAATAGAGATGATAAGATGCATAGGACTGCATAATAATACTGAATATTCGCATAAAGACGGAGACGGGCACGCATTGACAGCGGGTGCAAAATAGGATAAACTGAATTGGTTTCGATTTCTCATGTATAAGAAGGAAGAAAGTTTTTGAGAGTACTGGGCATTGACCCCGGCCTGGCGACCATGGGCTGGGGCGTCATCGAGTCGGACGGCTACAAAGACCGCCTGATTCAGTACGGCGCGCTGGAAACCTATCCCAGGGACACGTTTCCCACGCGCCTGGGCAGCCTGTACGCGGGCGTGAAGGGGCTGCTGGATACCTTCAAGCCGGACGAGATCGCGTTTGAGGAGCTGTTCTTTTCCAAGAACATCACCACGGGCATCCAGGTGGCGGGTGCGCGCGGCGTGGCGCTGGCGGCCTGCCAGAGCTACACGGACAAGCTCTTTGAATACACGCCGATGCAGATCAAGCAGGCCATCACCGGCTACGGCAACGCGGAGAAGAAGCAGATGCAGCAGATGGTGCGCCTGCGTCTGGGGCTTGCGGAGATCCCCCGGCCGGATGACGCGGCGGACGCGGTCGCCTGCGCGATCACCCATGCGCACGCCGGCGTGATGCGCGCGCAGTTTCGAATCAAGTGAGCGGGATGCTGTCCCGCGAGAGGAAAATATGATTGCTTTTATCGAAGGAAAGGTGGCCGAGAAGAACCACGGCGAGCTGGTGATTTCCGCCGGCGGCGTGGGCTTTTCTCTGCTGTGCTCCAACGCGACGATCGCCGCCGCGCCGGAGAAGGACAAGATGTTCCGCTGCTATACGGTGATGAACGTGCGCGAGGACGCGATGGAGCTGTTCGGCTTTGCCACCAAGCTCGAGCGCGAGATGTTCAAAAAGCTCTGCACGGTCACGGGCGTGGGCGCAAAGACCGCGCTGGGCATTCTCTCCGCGCTGCCGCTGCGCGATCTGTCCATCGCCATCGTCACGGGCGACGTGACCGCGCTCTCCCGCGCGCCGGGCATCGGCAAGAAGACGGCCCAGCGCATCGTGCTGGAGCTGCGCGACAAGGTGGAGCAGGCGGAGGTGTCCTCGTCCGCGCCAGGCGTGAGCGCGCCGGTTTCCGCGCCTGCGGGCGGCATGGAGCGCGAGGCGCAGGCGGCTCTGCAGGCCCTGGGATACACGTCCGCCGAGGCGGCGCGCGCGGTCAATCAGGTGCGCGACCAGGCCGAAACGGTGGACCAGATGGTGCTGCTGGCGCTTCGCCAGATGAGCACGCTGTAAGGAGGGGTTTGACATGCTGCCCAGCGATCCGATCATGCTGCTGAGCGTGGTGAACATGAAGCTGCGCGATAGCTATGCGTCCCTTGACGCGCTGTGCGACGACCTGGACGTGAGCGAGGCGGACATCACCGCCGCGCTCGCCGGGATCGGCTATGCGTATTCCAAAGAAAGAAATCAGTTTGTATAAGCGTGGTGAGAGAAGATGGATGAAGAACGCCTTGTCATGAGCGGCTTCCGCGAGGAGGACGACGACCAGGAGAGCAGCCTGCGCCCCAAAACGCTGCGCGAATATGTGGGCCAGCAGGCGGTGAAGGACAGCCTGAACATCTACATCCAGGCGGCGCGCCAGAGGCGTGAGCCGCTGGACCATATCCTGCTCTACGGCCCCCCCGGCCTGGGCAAGACGACGCTGGCCAACATTGTCGCCGCCGAGATGGGCGCGAACATCCGCGTCACCAGCGGCCCGGCGATCGAGCGCCCGGGCGATCTGGTGGCGCTGGTCTCGAATCTCTCGCAGGGCGACGTGCTGTTCATCGACGAGATTCACCGCCTGTCCCACGCCGTGGAAGAGGTGCTCTATCCGGCGATGGAGGACTACGCGCTGGACATCGTGACCGGCAAGGGCGCGATGGCCAACAGCATCCGCATTCAGCTGCCCAAGTTCACGCTGATCGGCGCGACGACCCGCGCAGGCTCGCTGTCCGCGCCGCTGCGCGACCGCTTCGGCATCATCTTCCGGCTGCAGATGTACACTACCGAGGAGCTCATGCAGATCGTGCATCACTCCGCGGGCGTGCTGGATATCCGGGCGGATGAGGAGGGCGTACGCGAGATTGCGCGCCGCAGCCGCGGCACCCCGCGAATCGTCAACCGCTGGCTCAAGCGTGTGCGCGACTATGCGCAGGTGCGCGGCGACGGCGTAATCACCCGGGAGATCGCGCGCCAGGCGCTGGCGATGCTGGATGTGGACGAGCTGGGCCTGGACCGCACGGACCGCGCGATGCTGCATACGATGATGGTCAAGTTCGGCGGCAGGCCGGTGGGCCTGGATACGCTGGCGGCGACGACCGGCGAGGACGCTGTGACCATCGAGGACGTGATTGAGCCGTATCTGATGCAGCTGGGCTTCATCATGCGCACGCCGCGCGGCCGCATCTGCACGCAGGCGGCGTATGATCATATGAAGCTTCCCATGCCGCAGGAAACGCGCACGCAGATCAGAAGCGAAGGCCAGACCAGCCTCCTGGATTAATCCGCCGCGAAGCGGAGAAGGGGTCTGGAGACAATGTCCCCAGGCGGGTTTGGGACCGAAGCCTGCCGCCGCCTGTGGCGGATACAGGCAGGCGGAGCGTCGGGAATCGCAAGGAGCGGCAATATGCCGCGACTATGCGAGTTCCCCGGGGCCTGCGGCCCCAACGTACCCCATGAATGAAGAAAAACGTGGTTTCAGAGCGGGATGCGAAGCATCCTGCGATTGAAACGGGGCTGATCCGCAAAGCTGTTTTGATCAAGCATCATGAAGCGTATCTGCGGCTTTATTGCAGCACCGTTTCAATAGGACGCTTCGCGTCCGCTGAAACGGGAGGAAATCCATAGA
This sequence comes from Clostridia bacterium, assembly GCA_017937505.1. Taxonomy (GTDB): domain Bacteria; phylum Bacillota; class Clostridia; order Christensenellales; family Aristaeellaceae; genus Ventricola. Next base: position 18,838 of record JAGBDL010000065.1, read on the forward strand.
ATGACGCGCTGCGCAATGGGGGGACGCTGGGCGGCTGCCCAGACCCGCTTGGGGATTTCATCCCCAAACCCCTTCATCGCTTCGCGCGGTAAGAAGAGAGATCTCAATATGAAGACATCCGATTTCAACTATGACCTGCCGGAGGAACTGATCGCGCAGACGCCCGTCTACCCGCGCGATTCCAGCCGCCTGCTGGTCTATCACAGAGCGTCCGGCGCCATCGAGCACAGGATCTTTCACGATGTGGTCGACTACCTCAACCGCGGCGACGTGCTCGTCGTCAACCAGACCCGCGTCATCCCCGCGCGCCTGTACGGCGTGAAGGAGGGAACCGGCGGCGCCATCGAGTTCCTGCTGCTGCGCAGGCTGAACCTCACCGACTGGGAGGTCATCCTGAAGCCCGGCAAAAAGGCCAAGCCAGGCGCGCGCTTCGTGTTCGGCGAGGGCGAGCTGCGCGCCGAGGTGCTTTCGATGGCCGAGGACGGCGGGCGCACCGTGCGCTTTGCGTACGAGGGTGTGTTCGAGGATGTGCTCGACCGCCTGGGCCAGATGCCCCTGCCGCCGTATATCCACGAGAAGCTGGAGGACAAGACCCGCTATCAGACGGTCTACGCGAAGGTGGACGGCAGCGCCGCCGCGCCGACGGCCGGGCTGCACTTCACGCCCGAGCTGCTGGAGCGCGTGCGGGCGAAGGGCGTGGAGATCGTGCCGGTGCTGCTGCACGTGGGCCTGGGCACGTTCCGCCCCGTCAAGGAGGAGGACGTCGCCAACCACCACATGCACAGCGAGTACTACGAGGTCACGCCCGAGCAGGCGGAGCGGATCAACGCCGCACGCGCGCGCGGCGGCCGCGTGATCTGCGTGGGCACGACCAGCGTGCGGACGCTGGAAACCGTGGCGACGGAGGATGGCGTCGTCCATCCGGGCAGCGGCTTTACGCAGATTTTCATCACGCCGGGCGTGAAGATTAAGGCGGTGGACGCGCTGATCACCAATTTCCATCTGCCCCAGAGCACGCTGCTGATGCTCATCTCCGCGCTGATGGGCCGCGAGAACGCGCTGCACACCTATGAGATCGCCGTGAAGGAGCGCTATCGCTTCTTCAGCTTCGGCGATGCGATGATGATAACGGACTGAAAGGACTGAAAATATGCCGTCTCCTGTCACCTTTGATCTCGTCAAGAAGGACGCGAAGACGCACGCCCGCCGCGGCGTCGTCCATACGCCCCACGGCGACATCCAGACCCCGATCTTCATGCCCGTGGGCACGCAGGCCACCGTCAAGGCGATGACCGAGCGCGAGCTCAAGGAGATCGGCTCCCAGATCATTCTCTCCAATACCTACCACCTGCACATCCGCCCCGGCGAGGAGCTCATCCGCGAGGCGGGCGGACTGCACAAGTTCATGAGCTGGGATCGCCCGATCCTCACGGACTCCGGCGGATTCCAGGTCTTCTCGCTGGCCAGCCTGCGCAAGATCAAGGAGGAGGGCGTGCACTTCCGCAGCCACCTCGACGGCAGCAAGATGTTCATCGGCCCGGAAACCTCCATGGACATCCAGCAGGCGCTGGGCAGCGACATCGCCATGGCGTTTGACGTGTGCTCGCCGTATCCCTGCGATCACCGCACCGCCATGGAGGCCATGCACCGCACCCACCGCTGGGCTGAGCGCTGCAAGGCGCACCACACGCGCGAGGATCAGGCCGTGTTCGGCATCGTGCAGGGCGCGTTCTACGAGGATCTGCGCATCGAGAGCTCCAAGACGCTGGCCGATATGGATTTCCCGGGCTACGGCATCGGAGGATTGTCCGTCGGCGAGCCCAAGCCGGTCATGTACGGGATGCTCGAGGCGATTATGCCGTACATGCCCGAGCACAAGCCGCGCTATCTGATGGGCGTGGGCAGCCCGGACTGTCTGGTCGAGGGCGTGTACCGCGGCGTGGATATGTTCGACTGCGTGCTCGCCACCCGCGTGGCCCGCAACGGCACATGCTTCACCGACAGCGGCCGCCTCGTCATCCGCAACGCGCAGTACGCGCACGACTTCGGCCCGATCGAGGAGGGCTGCGACTGCTACGCCTGCCGCAACTACTCCCGCGCGTACATCCGCCACCTGCTCAAGGCCGGCGAGATCACCGGCGGCCGCCTGGCGACCATCCACAATCTGCGCTACCTGCTGCGCCTGATGGAGCGCATCCGCCAGGCCATCGAGGAGGATCGCTTTGAGGAGTTCCGCCGCGATTTCTTCAGCAAGTACGACATGACCCGCAACTTCTGATGCGGCTGCTGACGCCGGCATGCCAAAAGTTGGAGGAGCCGGCGTGAATTCTGCCTGCGGCCCTTGCGGTTTTCCTCTATTCCATGTATAATAGGAATGCTGTATATCGCAAAATTTGAAAGGATGTGTCTTTTTCCATGAATGCCAAGCTCATGAGCCTGTTGGCCGACGCGACTGCGGCTGCCGAGGCGACTGCCGGCGCCGAGGCCGAGATGTCCACCGGCGCGATGATCATCTACTACGCCGTACAGTTCCTGCCGATGATCCTCATCTTCGTCATCTTCTATTTCATGCTCATCCGTCCGCAGCGCAAGAAGGACAAGGAAGCCAAGAAGATGCTCGAAAACCTGAAGGTTGGCGACCGCATCTGCACCATCGGCGGCATCTACGGCACCATCGTGCGCATCAAGGACGAGGTGCTGACCATCGAGGTCGGCGAGCAGAAGACCCAGATGATGATCGCGCGCTGGGCGGTTCGCAACGTCGAGCAGCTCTCCGTGACCAACGACGCCGAGACCCTCATCTGACCGGCGCCTCAGCGCAGCTTTCAAATCCGCATAATCAAAACCGCTCTGTCATAGGGTTGACCATGACAGAGCGGCTTTTGCTATGTGGTCTTTTCCGCAAAGCGCTGGTCTCGGGCACAGAGTTGAGGGATTTGCATCGCCTTGCCGCGATGCGGCCGGCATCATGCCGGTTTTAATCTGGGAGGGATTCAAGTGGACAGCAAAGCGCAGCCTTTCGTGCAGAAGACGGATCGGGGACTGGATTCCTTCAAGCGCTCCATGCGCCGGAGCATGCGCAGGGGCAGGGGAAGGAGCGCGCTGGGCGCGGTGCTCAGGGGCGTGCTCGTGAGCGCAAGCATCACGGTGATCAGCGTGGCCGTCTTCGCGTTGGTTCTCAACTGGTGGGACGCGAGCGACCGGGCGATCACGGCGATCAACCAGGTCGTCAAGTTCGTCTCCATTCTCGCAGGCGTGGTGTCGGCACTGGATGGTCAGACGCAGGGCGGAACGGCGCGCGGCGTGTGCGTGGGACTGCTGTATATGACGCTGGGCATCCTCTGCTACTGCCTGCTGATAGGAGAGAATCCGTCGCTGACCTCGTATCTGGCGGACCTGGGCATGGGCGTGGCCAGCGGCGGGCTGTTCGGGATGATCCTCACCTCGCGAAATAGCGCCTGAACACGGGATGCCGGCAGGCGGCGCGCCGGGAAGCCCGGGTTTTCAGGGCCGGGGAACCGGAAAAGGGCGCTCTTTGCCCGCAGACAGAAAAAACTCCGCAATAACAGATATTTTGCTTGCAACTCCCGCGCAACAGTGATAGAATACAGCACGGAAAATGGTCGGTCGATCATTTTCCGTTCATTTTTGCATTTTGAAGAAAAGAAGGCGTCAACCTATGGAAATTTATCTGATCGGTTTGGCTGTCGCCATGGTGGGCGGACTCATGCTCTCCCGACTGACCAGGCTGATTCATCTGCCGGCGGTTACCGCGTATCTGGTGGCGGGATTGCTGCTGGGCCCGTTCTGCGTGGGCGCGCTGCAGGTGCAGGGCCTGGGCTTCAACTCCCTTGCGCAGGTGGAGACGATGAAAATCGTCAGCCAGACGGCGCTGGGCTTTATCGCGTTCTCGATGGGCAATGAATTCCGCCTCAAACAGCTGAGGGCCATGGGCAAGAACGCGATCATCATCGGCATCCTGCAGGCGGTGATCACGACCATCGTGGTGGATATCGCCCTGATCGCGCTGCACCTGTGCTTCCCGACGATGATCTCCATCCCGTGCGCGATCACCCTGGGCGCGATCGCGTCCGCGACGGCTCCGGCGGCCACGATGATGGTCGTGCGCCAGTACAAGGCGGACGGCCCGATGACCCGCCTGCTGATGCTGGTCGTCGCCATCGACGACGCGGTGGGCCTGCTGCTGTTCTCCGTGTCCTTCGGCATTGCCAATGCGCTGGCCAGCGGCGCGGTGAGCATCGTGGCCGTCGTCGTGGAGCCGATCGTGGAGATCGTGCTGTCCCTGGCGCTCGGCGCGGTGATGGGCTGGCTGCTTCATCGGGTGGAGAAGTTCTTCCACTCCCGAAGCAAGCGTATGACCATCTCCATCGCGTTTGTCATGCTGACCGTCGGCCTGTCCATGCTCGAATTCAAGATCGGCCCGGTCAACTGCGGCTTCTCCCTGCTGCTGGTGTGCATGATGACCGGCACCATCTTCTGCAACGTCTGCCCGACGTCTGAGGAGCTGATGGAGCGCGTGGAGAACTGGACGATGCCGCTCAACGTGCTGTTCTTCGTGCTCTCCGGCGCGGAGCTGGACCTCAACGTCCTGGCGCAGCCGGTGACGCTCATCGTCGGCGTGGTGTACATCATCGCGCGCTCCGCGGGCAAGTATTACGGCGCGGCGTTCAGCTGCGGCATGACCCATCAGCCGAAGCCGATCGTCAGCCATCTGGGCATCACGCTGCTGCCGCAGGCCGGTGTGGCGCTGGGCATGGCGATGACGGCCGCGACGCTGGCGGACGGCGCGCTGGCGCGCAATGTCGTGCTGTTCTCCGTGCTGGTGTATGAGCTGGTCGGCCCGGCGCTGACCAAGCGTTCGCTGACGGCGGTGGGCGAGATTCGTCCGGAGGGCCGTACCAGCGCCCGAAAGCTCAACGCGGCCAGCTGATCCCTTCCGTCCCCATCAAACGCAGCCTGAAAATGGCTGCGTTTTGTGTTTGCAAGCGGAGAAAACCATGGTATACTCTAGACAAAAAGAATGCATTGTGGTGATTCAATGAAGGAAAAGTACATGATCCTGTGCGTCGCCGGGCAGTCCAACGCCGTCGGCTACGACGAGTCGCCCGTGATCGCGCAGGACAGACCGGACGATGCGCGCATTGCCCAGCTCGGCTTGTATGGCGAAGACAATTTGCGCATCATTCCGCTGGGCGTGTGCGCGCAGAATCTGCAGGACATGCGGCCCTACGGCCATCCGTCCAATCCCGGCGTGGGCACGAAGGGCATCCATCTGCCGCTGGCCCGGCTGCTCCTGAAGGAGATTCCGGAGGATTACGGCATCCTGGTGATCGCCTGCGCGTACGGCGGCACGGGCTTTACCGTCGGGGAAATCGGCGCATATGACGCGGCGGCGATGCGCCCTGCGCCGGGCGTGTGGCGCTGGGGCGTTCAGTCGAATTACTGCCGGTGCATGCGCGACCGCATCACCTACGCGCTCGACCTGAACCCCGAGAACCGGTTTCTCGGCGTCGTCTGGTGCCAGGGCGAGCACGACAGCGGCGACGCGGCAGGACACTGGCGCGGCTTCGAGGCGATGACGGAGGACTTCTTCCGCGACCTTGGCGCGCGCTATCCGGGCCGCGTGTACAGGGGCGGCTGGAACCGGTCGGTCTGGTACAATGTCGAGACGGTCGCGTACTGGTACGATCTGGAGGGCTGCCGGGAAATCTGGGCCAACTACCGCCGCTGGAGCCCGGAAACCTATGTGCCGGTTCCGCGCGATACCGATTCCAACGAGGTGAACGGCACGGGCATCACCGCGCGCGTGCGTGCCCAGCACTTTGGCAACGACGCCTTTGAGCGGGTCGTCGCACCGCGGGTGGCTGAGGTGATGGGGAAACGACTTGACTTCGGATAAGTGAAGAACCGCTTGGGGTAAGAGCAGCCAGTTGGCTGCTCAGACCGTCGACAAAGTATTGTCGACGGTCTGTCGCTACAAGTCTGCCAGGGCATCCTTGCGGCGGTTCAAACATCATTTTCTTGTGTGCTGTGCGCACGGCCAGAAAATGATCAAGGAAGCGGCTTGCAGCCTTCCGGGAAACTCGCGTAGTCGCCCTTCAAGTGCGACTTGCGATTTCCGGCGCTTCGCCTGCCTGTTTCCGCCACTGGCGGCGGCAGGCTTCGGCCCCTCGCGCCGCGCATGTCGCCGCTGCGGATTTCATATGAAGGGGCTGCGGCCCCTTCACAAGCAGTTTTGTCAAGGGGTTTTTGGGGAGCTGCTGATAAATAAACAGTGATTTATCACAACCGACAATTCTATCAACAAAAGGCCTTTTGGGGAATCGGATTCCTTATAATCCGCTCCCCGAAAGGCCTAAATAGGTATAGATCCCTCTTGTCGAGCGATCTCAAGTATTTGGGAGACTGCCCTGCATACGCCGGCATGGCGGAGATTGGAACTGAGGAACAATGCATACAGCTGATTTGCGTTCTTCTGCAATCCGAGATATGCTGTTTTGGAGTATCCAAACTGACGCATCACGATCCTGAGTTCCACTTTACAGCGAATAGAAGTCTTACGATGATCGATAAACTGTTCCCAAAAAATGGCTTCGAAAACTCCGGCAGAAAGATATTTGTACAGGTTCGATTCTCTTGCAATCTGTCCAAACTTGTCAAAGTATTTGACATTTGATAGTGGATTTATTATAATGAAAACGATATTGGACAACACATTTGGTAATATGAACGACAACTGTTCTAAACAATCAGGATGTTGATACCTGCATTGTGCATAGGAGGGAAAGGATCATTGCATAGCAATTTGATAGTACCTATACCAGTGTGGCTTCTTCTGCTGACGATTGTATTATCCATTGGTCTGGCTTTGATGATTAAAAGAGGTATGAAAGGTTACTTCTTTGCGAAAGAAGAATCAGGGGATTCTTCTAAGAGAGGCTATGTGGTTCATCACGAAAGCGTTGCTGAGCGAATTGATCGAACAGTGAATCCCTACAGCCGGGGTGTGGTGCTGGAAGGTGAAGATGAAACAGTGAATCCCTACAGCCGGGGTGTGGTGCTGGAAGGCGAAGATGAAACAGTGAATCCCTACAGCCGGGGTGTGGTGCTGGAAGGCGAAGATGAAACAGTGAATCCCTACAGCCGGGGTGTAATGCTGGAAGGCGAAGATGAAACAGTGAATCCCTACAGCCGGGGTATGGTGCTGGAAGGCGAAGATGAAACAGTGAATCCCTACAGCCGGGGTATGGTGCCGGAAGACGAGGGTGAAACTGAGAATCCGTATGGATGGAACATGAAGGCGCAAAACGAAGATGAAACGGTGAATCCATACTATGCGGTAGGCAATAGTTTGGTGATGGACGAGGAGAAAACGGTAAACCCATATGCACAGGACTGGATGCCAAAGCTGACGGTCGGCTTTATCCTAGAAAATACGCAGGGAATCCGGAAAAAAGAAATGAGCTTTTCAGGTTCTATGTGGATTGGAAGCAGCGCACAATGCGAATTGCAAATCGGTATTCCGGATGACCATTTGATTTGCGTGGAACTGACATATGGGGGCGGAAATCTCTATGCCAGAAATATCTCGCATAGTGGAGAAATTGTGCTCTTGAATAACAGTAAACTCGGGGATGATCTGGTTCCATTGAAAAAAGGGAGTATTATAAGAATTGATCAGACACAGATAACAATTGCATATATCAGGTAAGGCGGAATATGAGGGGCGAGAGAGACATTTGGCAAAAAACCAAGGAGAATGACTGATGGAAGACAAAAGAACAGAAACTGTGATTGCTGCCGCAGCATGCAGTGATAGAGGCTGCAGACGAATAAATAATGAGGATAATTTTTGCCTCAATGGAAAATACATGCAGCGAGAGGAAAGAGATCAGGGTGCATTATACCAGTGCAGCACGGAGGGAAACGCAATCTTTGCTGTGTGCGATGGAATGGGTGGTGAGGAGGCTGGCGAGGAAGCTTCTTTGCTTTCCGTTCAGTTGTGTTCCCGCTATCTGAAGGACGGAGCGATGAGCTCCGACAAGAAGGCGCTGCAGGCCTTTCTTTTGGATGGATGCATCAGTGTGATGAAGCAAGCGCAGCGCAATCATAACCGGTCAGGTTCGACGATAGCGATGCTCATTGCTGATGAAAGCGGTTTGCATCCGGCAAACATGGGAGACAGTCGCATATATCGCCTTTCAGGGAAAAAGTTTTCACAGATTTCTGAGGATCACACTGAGGTTCAACGCCTGCTCAAGAAGGGAATCATTACAAAGAAACAGCTAAAGACCCACCCCCAGCGGCATATGATCAGACAATACTGGGGTATGCCGCTTTCTGTGGCGCCATTTTCTCCCTATATCGGTGCTGGGATTCCTTATGAAAATGGAGATAAATATCTGATTTGTAGCGACGGCTTGACAGATATGCTGGAGGATATTCAGATTGAAGACATCATGAAGCAGAGCAAACCGGTAGAACAGATTTGCCGGGAGCTCGTGGATGAAGCGCTGCAAAAGGGTGGGAAGGATAATGTAACGGTGCTGGTGGTAGAAATCCAGAGCACGGTGTCGGCTGGTCAGACGGAGGGAACTGGCTGGCTGAGCTGTTTTAGACGATTCCTGCATCGCAGCTGAAGATGAATGGATTCTGAGAGCCCGCAATAAATCACAAAAGCTTGATTAGGGGAGAGGAAGAAACGATGTTCTTTCTTTGGATACAGTACGAGAATCGTGGTAAAGGGTATTATTTGCCGCAGGTGGATAACTGGTCAAGCCGCATTGAGATTACACAGGCGTCCGGACATGAAGCGGGGAAAATTGAATTGCCAGTCTCTGTGAATGACGGTGTGTACAGCGTGGATCTGCCGGAAGGATTCTACTGGACAGATGGTGCGGTTGGAAGCAAAACTCTTGAGCACTGTAAAAAAATCTCGCTTCGCAGCATGAGCATACAGATCAATATTTATATTGCTGAAGTGGATGGAAAGAGCACGGTCCTGAAAAAGTATGCCCTTTCTATGCAGCCGTTGACTATTGGCAGCAAAGAGGAAAACATGATCCAGTATGCGGAACTGCCTGTGTCCAGAAATCATGCAGAGATCAGAATCGGCCCGAATGGAGGTCATCAGTTTACTGACCGAAGCAAGAATGGTTCGTTTGTTAACGGCAAGTTTTGCCTGAATGTGACGGTGCCCTTAAAGTTTGGTGATACAATAATGATCCTTCCGGCACTGTGCATGGTGTATTTGGGCGATTGTCTGGCGGTGAGCAATGTGGCGAGATTGACTGTCAGCGGTGTGCTCAAGCCCTATCAAACAGATATCAGGAAGAACCGGGTCCATTCTGCAGAGGATATATCCGTCGTAAGAGAATACCATCGTGCACCTCGACATGTCCAGCAGGCTAAGGTGGAGCAGCTTGAGATTGATCCGCCGCTGGAGAAGGAAAGACGCAGAGATCTTCCAACGTGGCTGGCGATTGGCCCGTCGTTTACCATGGTGCTGCCAATGCTCATGAGCAGCTTGGTGACGGGAAGAAATATGGCGTCTAGCATGGTTATGATCGGCACGTCCTCCGTGCTGGCGGTCATGTGGGGGTCAATCAACAGAAAATATCAGAAGAAGCAGTCCGTGCGCAACGAGCAAACCAGGCAACAGGTCTGCAAGCAGTATTATGCGGAAATCGAAGAACGGCTTATTGCAGATACGGAGAGAGAAAAGAAGCGTTTGTTTTACAATTACCTCAGTGTTGAAGAATGTACAAACCTTCCTGCGGCTGGGGAATGCAGATTGTGGGAACGGATGCCGCAGCACAACGATTTCCTGATGGTGCGTCTTGGGCTGGGTGAGCGGATACTGCCGACGCAGATCAATGTCAAACAGGTGAAGATTGCATTGACGGATGATCCGTTGCGCCATGAGCCACAGAGGCTGTATGATCAATACCAGATGATCCATGACGTCCCTGTGCTGTTTGATCTCATGCGCAATCAGATTGTTGGTGTCCTGAGCAGAGAAACGGATCCGTGGCTGATGCAGAGTATGGTGGTTCAGGCGGCCGCCAATCACAGCTATCATGATGTGCGTATCGCTGTTCTCCATACGCGCGAGGATGCGAAGCAGTGGCATTTTGCGAAATGGCTGCCGCATGTATTTACCGCGGACGATCGCTCGCTGCGCATGGTTGTTTCAGATGAGAACGCTGTGCAGGAGGTACTCGGGCATATCGACAGCGTGCTGTCCATGCGTGCAGATCTGGCGCGGGAAGAAGAGGATGAACAAAGCGTAAGCGGCAAACTGCCGTGGTATCTGATCTTCTGCACGAATCCGCGGATTCTGGAGGATCAGCCGATTGTGCGCTATCTGACCAGCAATGGCCTTGGATTCACGCTGATCATGCAGACCGCTACGATTGAAATGCTGCCCAAAGAATGCAATGCCATCATTGAGGCGAAGGAGCGCTTAGGGGCCGTCTATACGATGGATGGCAGCATGGATGGCGTCCGTTTTGAAGCGACAACTGGGGACAAGCTTGAGCATTTTTCCAGAAACATGGCACCAGTGAGAATCAAGGAGGTTGTGGAGGACTCCGCGATTCCCTCTTTGGTTACATTTCTTGAAACGTATCGTGTGCGCAGGGTTGAGGATCTGGATATCCGGTATTACTGGAATGAAAACCACGCATACAACAGTGTGAAAGCAAAACTGGGACTCAAGGCGGGGGCTGTCCCGTTTGTGCTGGATATTTCTGATAAGAATCATGGCCCGCATGGCTTGATTGCGGGCACAACAGGCGCTGGTAAGAGCGTTCTTCTGCAGACGTTCATTCTCTCACTTGCAATCAATTACAGTCCGACGGAAGTACAGTTTATTCTGATTGACTACAAAGGCGGCGGAACATCGGAGGATTTCCGTGGTTTGCCGCATGCGGCCGGTGTAATTGATTCTCTGCAGGGAGAACGCATGATTTTCCGCGCTCTTGCTTCTATCAAAGGAGAGATTATCAGACGAGAGGAACTGTTTAAGAGTGTTGGCGTCAACAATGTTGATGACTATATGAAATACTACAACAGTGATCCAACGATGGAGTCTTTGGGCCATCTGATTATCATTGTTGACGAGTTTGCAGAGCTCAAGAAGGAGCAGCCTGAATTCATGCATGAGCTCGTCAGCGCTGCGCGCGTGGGCCGGTCTCTGGGTATTCATCTGGTTCTGGCTACGCAGAAGCCGTCCAACTCGGTCAGCGATGAGATCGCAGCGAATACACGCTTCAGGATCTGCCTGCGCGTGGCCAGCAAGAGCGACTCCTCTGAGATGCTCAAGCGTCCGGAAGCGGCATATTTGAAAGGTATGGGCCGCTGCTATGTACAGGTGGGCAGCGACGAGGTATTTGAGCAGGTTCAGACCAGCTATTCCGGCGCTGATTATTTGCCGGATGCGCTCAGACCCGAGGAAGAACCGCGGATGCTCAATGATGCCGGCCAACCGATTCGTCTCAAGCGAAAGAAGAACAGCGTGCTTCATGGTGGACAGCGTGCGAAGACAGAACTGGATGCCGTGCTGGAGCAGCTGGATTATGTCTGCGATCAGTATCATTTTGCAAGAGCGCGCAAGATGTGGCTGGAGGAGCTGGGAGACAAGCTTTGCCTTCATGAGATTGCAGAGGTTGAAAGCTGCCGCTTTGATGGAATCTCCTGGCCGCAGAACAGCCATGACGAATTGCTTGCCTATATTGCGCTGGCAGATGACATCCAGATGCAGCGCTATCTGCCGGTTGCGCTCGACTTTGTGAAGGACAAGAACCAGATGATTATTGGTCTTGCGGGATCAGGCAAGACGACCATGCTTCAAACCATCGCGGCTTCGCTTGCGCTGCGCTATTCGCCGCAGGAACTCAATATGTATGTATTCAGCCTCACCAGCCGAATGCTCAGCTGTCTGGACACGCTGCCACATGTGGGTGAGATTGTATATGAGGAGGAGATTGACGAACAGATTCGCCTGATGGAAATGATCTATGCCGAGTGTGAGCGCCGAAAGAAGCTTTTTGCGAAGATGTCTACGGATAACTATATCCAGTACAACCGTGCGGTTCGTGCAGCGGGACATGAGGAGCTGATTGTCCCGGCCGTGGTGGTGCTGATTGACCGTATGCAGCAACTGAGGGATTGGGCCAATAACCGACGGGATGACAAGCTGCAGCTGTTTTATGACATGCTTCGTTCGGCAAACAGTCAGGGTGTATACTTTGTCATGACGGCGTTTGACCGCGGCGAACTGCCGATCAAGTATCATGCTTATGTGCACGGCACAGCGCTCCAGCTGAGCGAACGGATCAACTACAGTGATGCTCTGGCGGCAAGGATTCCGGTGGAATGGGGCGGCATTCGCAGCCACGCAGGACGCGGTTTGATCGCCTGCGAGGACAAGGAAGCTAAGGAAACGTATATTTACGAAATCCAGAGCGCTGTGTACGGCACGGCGGAATCTGATTCCGGGCGGGCAGAACTGATTCGGCAATTGGGCGCGCAGATGCGTAGCGCGTGGCAGGGAAAAGTGCCAAAGGGCATTGCCCGCATTCCGTCCGATCCCAACCTCTTAGACTTCCTTAGCCATGAGGAAATGCACGCTGCGATTGAAAAGGCGGATCAGCTCCCGCTATATTATGAGAAGAATACGGGCGAGGCGAAGTGCATCAATCTCCGGGAAGTGTTCTCGATGCTGGTCTGCGGACCGCGCAAATCCGGCAAGACGGGCGTCCTGCGCAACATGGCGTCGACATTTGCTCAAAAGAACGCTGTGATTCAAATGGTTGGATCTGATGAACTGGCATCGTGGGCACGTGAGCACGGCGTCAATGGATATGCATATGGCGATCCAGCATGGAAAAATGTGTTTATGAGCCAGATGATGAAGGAAATCAAGAAGAGAAGCGATCTCCTTCAGGCTGCCAGAGAACAGGGCGGAGAAAAGGCGCGCAGCATGCTGCTGGAGACGTTTACGCCAATCGTGATCCTGATTGATGATTTGGATCTATACATGGAGAAATATGATGGCGATCCGAATATGAGCGCATATCTGAAGTATTATTGCGAAGACAAGGTCTCTGGTTACGGCATCTATCTCTATGCGACGATCTCGCATACAGGTTATCTGCGTACAAAGCTTAAAGAAGCCGTGGTCGGCTTCATTGGTGGAAAACGCGGCTTGATGCTGCAGGGTAGGCTGTCTGAATGCGATCCCTTCAACGTGCAGATCCCCTATGCGCAGAAGAGCCAGGCTTATCCACTTGGCGAAGGATTGCTGATTGCAGATGGAGAAACGACGCATGTTGTTATTCCCAAATGGAACGAAAGATAAAAGGGGGAGAACACCATGGTTCTGCCGACAGTCTTGTTTGGCATTGACGAAGACACGCGTGCGGTTTTACTTCAGAAGCTGTCTCAAATCAGCCGGGCTGAGGAGACCCCGTTCCAGATTCAATTATGCACGGAGGATATCGATGAGGCTATCGATGAGATTCAGAATCAAAAAAGCGTAGCGCTGATTGTTTTGGGGGTGGATGGCGAAAAGAAGAATAAAGAGCGCCTTGCGCTGCGCCTTGGGAAATACGCTATGCGCATCAACAGGGATCACTATGTGGTCTATATCATCAAAGAGCGAGAGGAACTGGAGAAACTGCTTCCGCTCTGTGCGCGATGTGCGGGGATTCTGACGTGTCCTCCTGCAGAAAAGGCCATAGAACAGACATTTTCGCCCCTGTTTGAGGATTACAAGCGCATCTATGGACGCGAATCCTCGCAGGATGGGCGCTGGCTGAATCTGAAGACAGATGGCCGGATGTACAGAATTCGCATGAGTGACGTGTGCACGATTCAGGCGCTGAACAAGGAAATTGAATTCCGTACAATGAAGCAGGCAATCAGGATTTACAGCAGCATGAGTGCTGTGGAAAAGATGCTGGATGAATCCTTTATCCGTTGTCACCGATCATATTTTATTAACAGCAACAGGATTCAATTCATCGATTTCAGGGAGATGTGCATTCACATGATGGATGGCACCATTGTTCCGCTTTCGCGGTCGTTTAAAGAAAACATGAGTAACCTCCTTTTACCGCAGCAGGAATAATGAAAATACAGGGGGGACGCAGGGTGGAAACCATTATTGTTGAGATCTGCATTGGGATTACAGGGAATGTATCGGATTTCGTACTGCCTGCCCATGTACCTGTGCAGGCGCTGATCAGCGAACTGATCAAGCTGATTGAGCAGGTATTCCCGTATATCACATTTGATCACGAAACGCCGATTCTATACGAAATGGACAAAGGTTCGGCCATACCAATGCATCTGTCATTGGCGCAGGCCGGAATCCGTGACAGCAGCAGACTTCTTTTGGTCTGAGCATGAAACATATGGATTTAGGGAAAAGGAGAGGGAATTATGGGATTTGAAGTTGATACCAGAGAAGTGCGCCGGGCCGCAAGGGAGATCAAGAGGATTGCGGGAAGCGTCAGGGAACTGTCTGATCAGAGTGTCGCCCAAATGCAGATCAGCGTGGCGGACAATCTGGAAGGCGAAACGGCAGATGCGATTGCCGAGGTGCTCACTGACCTGAACATGGATATCCGAAAAATCAGCGCAGGCTTAAGCGATGTTCAGAAAGCCCTTCTTGATTATGCAAAGCGCGTTGAAGAAGCGGATGAGGAAGCAAAGAAGACCATCGAGAGCAACTAAACGTACCAATCCATCGTGCGATTGGAGATTTGCCTTTGGAGGGAAAAGATGAGCGCGAAGAGATGGTTGAGTGCAGTTGCGTTGGTGCTTCTGGTCTTGATAGGAGTGTCGGCGTCAGCTGATGTTTCGGGTATCAATGTGATCAGCGCTGTTCCGGTCAGCGACGCTCCGGCTATGTATTTTGAAGTGCGCGCGCTGGACAGCAAGGGAACAGGGCTTCGGATGCAGCGGCAGGATTTCCACTTTACAGCTGGGGAAGTTGGCATCGAGCTGACAGCGAATGCTGTGCCAAGCGGCAATCAGGGACATATCATTGTTGTGGATACGTCGCTGTATTATTACGGCAACAAAAACATTAAAATTGAAAACATCCGCGATATTATTGGAACGTATTTGTCGAGACTCTCTTCGGATGAACGGGTGATGTTTGTGCTTGTTTCGGATGCGACGCATCCGACCTGCACGAACTACATGACGCTGCAGCATGCGCGCGAATATGCAGACGGAATTGCATTCAGCCAGGATAAATCGTCGAAGATCAATTCGGCGATTTATGAAGCGTTTGGCTATGCCATTTCGCCTGCACAGGAAGCGCCGCTGTTTAATACTGTGTTTATTGTCGCAGATCCAGATCTCGAAAACAACCAGGACATGGATCACACGCTGAATGAATGCGTACAATTGCGGGCGTCTTCAGGACATAATTTTGATGTGGCTGTCGCCACCATACGCCGTGAAAACTTCCTGAAGGATACCAGTGATGCCAGACGCAAGGCGATAAACCAGGGCTTTTCCAAATATAGGGACTTTGCATCGCAATGCGGCGGCCAGTATCTTGAAATCCCTCAGGACAATAATGGGGTAGATACGGATGATATCCACGTTCATCTGTCTCAATGGCTGTATTCTACACAGTACTACAGCGTGGATTTCTCTCCGCTCTCTGGTCATCTCCTGACCGATCCTCAGGTACAGAGCGTGAAGATTTCTGTTTCCTGTGAAGGCGCAGTCCGAACCATCGATGTACAGCTTGATACATCGCTGCTGCCTGAGCCGGAAGTCACTCCTACTCCGACAGTGAATGTGCCCACGCCGACGCCCGCGCCAACACCGGTCGTTGTGGTCGGACAGACGGATTCGATGGCCATGCAGGCGATTTATGCCCTGAATCAGCTCAACTACCTGAATAAAACCAATGTCAGGGAGTTTGACAATGATTGCTTCATTGCCTACATTGACTTTTGCAGGAACAATGGCATTGATCCGAGGGATGGCATTTATGAGGAGACCTATCATCTGATGCTCGAGGGAGAGGCCGTTGCAGCAGCTGTCGCGACGCCGCAGCCGACTGCAACGCCAGAGCCGACGATTCCGCCTGAAGGGTATTCGATCAATGCGCAGGATACAGAAACGAGCGGAGACTATATTGCCAGAATGCAGGCCATTCTCAAGAATCTGAATTGCTATAAGGATGAGGCTTTTTCCAATGTCGGAAGGCTCGATCAGGCAACGGTTGATGCGGTCAATACATACTGTGAGGCTTTTAATTGGCGCAATGATCATGCAAACGGTGTCAGCAAGGAAATCTGTTTGGAGATCCTTACGAACGGCTCAAAGCTGAATCCTCTTGAGAAAGAAAAGCCGACCTTTCAGGAGAAAGCAAAGGCTTTCCTGGCAGGGCAAACACAGGTTCTGCAATATGCTGTACCGAATTGGATACTGATTGCGGCGTGCTTTGTGCTGGTGATCGTCATTGCGGTGATCTGCATCGTGTTCAGCTCGGATAAGAAAAAGCAAAACGATGATGATCCGACGCCGAAGACGCAGGAAGAAGGGAATACACCGGCGTCGCAGCCGGGAACGAAGCCGGCGGCACAGGACGACGAGAGCCCTACAGTCAGCCCGTTTGCAAATCGCACGGTCCGCATGGAAATCCGTTATGCCGGGGAATGCCGCTTCGAGGAAATCACGCTTGAAGATGGGAAGCCCTTTACAATCGGACGCAGAGGCAGTGGTCAGCAGGAGAATCCTGATTTGGTGCTGGACAGCGCTGACAAGAGCGTATCGAGAGGTCGGCATGCGGTTCTGCTGTATAGGAATGATCAGATCTATCTGAGCGATGCAAGCAGGTACCACAATACCATGATTAACGGAATGACTGTCTTTGAGCATGAAGGACGAGATGGCGTACCTGTAAACAGCGGCGATGAGATTATGATCAGCAATCATAGGATTCAAATCAGATGGTGATTGGGGAGAAGCATATGCCTAAGCAAAAAGTACACCAATTGTTGCAGCTGTGTCTGATCTCCTGCGCAGTGATTATGTTCGGACTGCTGTTTCTTGAACCGATTCTGGGCGTTTTGTGGCTGCTGCTGATTGTACTGCTGTGTGTTATGTTGTCCATTGCAAAACCTGCGCTGTGGCGTGCCGAAAAGGCAAGATGGATGAAGATGTGCAGCAGGATCAAAGAAAAAGTGTTTTCTGATGGACGGGACGAAGAGCCTGCGGAGTTAGTCGAATATGAATTGGCTGTTCTCAAGCCCCGGACGGGGAAACGGTATCCGATCAATCAGAAGACGTACCTGATCGGAAGAGCCAGCAAATGTGACTGCAGGCTGGGCGGTTCTGGCACACTCGGAAGGGAACACTGCCGGATTGTCTATCGAGAGCACAGCAGGGAATACTACATCGAGGATCTGCGCAGCAAAAATGGAACGTATCTTGGCACACGCAGGCTGGAACCGAATACGCAGGTGAAACTGCTGGAGAATACAGAGATCCATATTGGAGAGTACTGCCTGCGCTTCCAGATACGAAGTAGGGATTCAAGCGTATGAACGATATGATCAGGATTGATCCGGATGAGCTGTCGATCATTGCGAAGGGATTGCGGCAGCTGGGTGAGGAGATGGAACTGCTCAGGAGAGAACTCTGGCTTGCGCAATATCGGCTTTCCTGCAATGGGGCTCAACTGATTGAAATGCAGCTGATGCATCTTCAGCGAAGTATGGATGACATTATGCAGCGGATGCAGGGGACAGCTGAAGATATCATCTTTTCGGCAGATCAGTTTTCCGGATGCGAGCATTTGGTGAAACGATACTTTTTAGAAGGACGGCTTTGGCAGGACGACATATGACGCTGAATTCATGACAAATGGGTGAAAAAACATCTATGGATGCAATTCACACCCAAAAACGTTCATTTCGTCAAGACAGCTGTCCTGAAGTGAGCAAAGTGTATATAATACAACCATCGGAAGAAACAAACACACCAACAAACAAATGGAAAGGAATGGTGGATAATGGGTGTAACTATTCTGGTAACGCTGAGGGCGATTGTTGAGTACCTGCAAAGAGCGCGTCAGGCACAGGAGAAGCTCAATGAAGCTGCCGAGAAAATGAATAAGGCGGCGCAGGAGCTTTGCAATCAGTGGCAGGGCGAGTCGGCAGCAGCCTTTGCGCAGGAGCAGCATGTACTCTACGGATACTGCAGAGAGCTCTACGACGTCGGCAGCGAGTATATTTCCGGCTTCGAAAAGGCTCATGAACGTTACAGCCAGGCGGATGCTGACGCGACCGCCGCGATCAAGGGATGATGAACGCCTGATACGGCAGAAAGGAATCGAATATGGCGGACGATATCAGAGTAGTAGACAGCGAATTGCAAGCATGTGCTAACGAATACAGGCAGTCCCTTCAGACGCTGAACGAAGCGGTTCGCGAATACCAGGAAGCGCTGAATGCACTCAGAAGCGACTGGACCGGCAGGGCATTTGCGATCATGAGCGCGCATGTGGCAGAGCTTACGGCAAAGATCGTTGGTTCGTTTGAACGAGTGAACGATGCAATTGGCGAACTGGGCGAGGTCGAAGTGCTCTTTGAAGAAAACGAGGAAAAGCAGAAGGCCAAGTTCATGAATCAGGATACCGGAACGAAATCTCCCTTTGGCGGCTGATAAGAGCCAGAAAGGATCAACAATATGTCTCTGATTAAAGTTAGAATCTCCGAACTTCAGGGCGCGGCTTCCAAGGTTTCTCAGGCGAATCAGACTTTTCGCGATGCTGCGATCGCGCTCAAGGCTGCAGCAGATGCATTGGCGGATACATGGGAAGGCGGAGCGCACGATGCATTTGTGCAGGAGCAGGAGCAGATCAACAAGTGGTATGAAATGATGGCAGATGTGGTGGATGGTTTTGTGGTCTCTATGAATCAGGCTGCCGTTGATTACAATGAAACGGATCAGGCTGGAGCGCAGCTCATCCGAAGAAACTAAGCGTGAGATGCTGAGCAATAACGGAGGAAAAGAGTATGGCGGATATCAGGATTAAGGTAACAACGGACGAATTGAGACAGGCAATCAGCAAGTTCAACACCTGCAAGGATGAAATGGCGCAGGCTTACGCGCAGATGTCCACGGAAGCGATGACGCTCAACAGCAGTTGGGATGGCGAGGCAAGCCAGGCGTTTATGGAACAGTTCAGTGAACTGATTACGAATATCCGTACCAGCGACGCAACGATTGAACAGGCTGTAAAGGGTTTGGAAGCTGCGGCAGGATTCTTCGAAGCGGCAGAAGAAGATATTTCCTCTATGGGTGAGGGGATGACCGAAGCTCCCGCCTTTAACGGATAACATCGGAGTGATTCAGGCGATAAGGAAAGCAGCCGGCGCTGCTTTCCTGATTCTTTGAAGGATGGAGATACAATGAGCGACCGTATTTGTATTCAGACAGAGCTGATGGAGGAAATCAGAAGCCAGATGCTGCGGCTTTCGGCGGCTCTTTCAGAATTCAGAGGAGAGATTCATAGCGTCAATCTGGATCGTACGAGCGGCTCGGATGTAAAGGTTCAGCTGTCCTCAGGTTTTCTCAGCTGTACTGGCCACAGGGTTGGAGACGGTGATGTAAATGAGTGTCTTCAAAGTCTCTCTCGGGCAGCTGATGAGATGAGCCGATATACCTATGCCGTTGCAGGAAGCATTGGCATGGTGACGGATACCTTTGCTGATACGGAAAGCAGCCTGGTTGCACGATTTGGAGGCATGGCGCAAGGTGACAGTAGCCTCTTTCAAAGCGTGTGCAAGGTTTTGAATATCAATCCTCAGGAGTTAAAAACGTCGCCGACTCTGAGGAAGAAGCTTCAGGATTTGGTTTCTGACGGCAAGCTGATATTTGACGGCGGTATGGCCTTGCTGATTCATCAGGGAACGAATTATCTCTTTGACCAAAATGGTCTGTTGGCATCGTATGAAGAAAAGAGAGGATTAAGCGGGATCAAGCAGACTGCAAAAATCTTTCATGATCATGGCGTAAATAAAGCCTCTTTGGAAATGGGGCTCCTGTCGGCCGGCGGAAAGACGAAATTCAAGCCAATTGAACAGGAAAAGATCAAGGAGTATAATAAGCGTTATGACAAGAACGGGGAAGAGATAAAGGCCGGAAAAGAGAAAGAGAAACTGGGGCAGCAGGTTGATGTGCTGTCTGCAGGCGTTAAAGCTGAAAACTCGGTAAGTGCATGGTATATCGAGGGCGTCAACGAAGGTGAACGTCACAAGCTTGAGGGCAACGTCGGCATTGGAAATGCTGGAGCAGAGGCAAGTGCTGTCGGTGGCTTTGGCGTTTATCTGCCTGGAAAAAACGGCGAGAGCCAATTGTATGTAGGCGGAGCGGCTGAAGTGGGCGTATCGGTTTCGGCATTGGAGATGCAGGGATCGGCAGAATACGAGCTTTGCGACTTCATTGATCTAAGTGCCGAAGGGGACGTAACCATGCTTTCCGGCGAGCTCAGTGCCGGAGCAGGACTGGGAATTGTTGGGGGAAAATTCGTCGCCTATGCGGAAGCCGGAGCGGAAGCTAATCTGGTTGAAGTCAATGGTGAAGTTGGACTGGATATTGGCGGGGTCAAAGGAACAGTTGGTGCAGGCGTACAGGTCGGCATCGGTGCCAGTGCAAAGGCAGGATACAAGGAGGGCGTGATTTCCTTTGATGCAAGCATATCCGTTGGCGTTGGCGTTAGTGTGAACGTGGAACTGGATATCAGCGGTGCAATAGATAGTATTGGAAACGCCTTGGAATCCGTTGGCGATGCAGCCAGCTCGTTTACGGGCGGATTGCTGAGTGTTTGTTGTTGGTGGGGGTAAAAGGTGAGTATTCGGATTCTACCTGTCGCGTTATTGATTTGTGCGGCAGCAGTCGGTTTTTGTTCGGTATGCCTGATCGCCCAGGAGCGATACTTTACTTCTCATGCGGTGAAGACAAAGGCGCGTGTGGCGGAGATTTCTCCCTTGGGAGAGCGTGGACAGCTTGTTCCCATTGTGTCATTTGAGGATGCGGAAGGCAATCTGATAAAGAAGAGAGCCCAGCGCATTGGTGCTTTGGGTGTTGAAACCGGAGATGAGGTTGAAATTCTGTACACGAAAAAAAAGGTATTTGGACTGGACGCATGGAACATATTTATCGTAAAGAATCCGGATTCAAATCCCTATTTCCTGTATACGATAATGGCAATCATCTGCGGTGCTGCTGCGATGGTTCTGGCTGTGGCAGGTATTTTGATTTGGATCCATTGATAAAACGCAGGGAACTGGAATGCTGTGTTGGTGAACGGAGGAATGGATAATGAAAATTGATGGTCTGCTCCCGGTTGGCTCTGTAGTCATGCTTCAGCAGGGAAAGCATCGAGTGATGATTATTGGCTATTGTCAGAAGCTGCTTAGCCAGCCTGACAGGATCTACGATTATGTCGGGTGTCTTTTTCCGGAAGGCTTTATCAGCGCAGAAAAGAACTATCTCTTCAACCGCGAGCAGATTGAAAAGATTTATCATGTAGGCTATCAGTCGGACGGTCAGTTTGCCTTTGCGGAGAAGATGGAAGATGCCATCGAAAGATTGAGGTCTTCTCAAACTGATAAGCAGAACTGATCAATAGGCGAATATTTTAGTGCAAATGAACAGGGCATCACTGGTTAAGAGGATGTCCTGCTGATTTTTATTCAAAGCTTTGCGCGGAAGACGGATTCTGCTTTCGGTTTTCACAATCATGATCGAAGAAAGCGGCATTCATCCTATCGTTTATGAGTCTTCTGACCGGTTTGCAAGTACTGCTCAGGATATTGATGTCAGCAACTGAACTGGATCCAATATGGATTGACCGTTTCTGCAGCTCAGCAATCGCTTTATTGGTTATGAAAATAGGCTTTCGAACTTGGGAACATGAGCACAGAGTCTTGTTGAAAGGATGGGAATAATTGTGAGAAAGAGGATTCTCATCTGGATTGGTGCATTGATGATCATGTTTGCAGGAGTATTGGGTGCCATGGAGGGGTTTACCATGAAAGAGAAGAGAGAGTATTCTCAAGATGAAGTCAGGATACTGCTGGCCAGCGGTATGCCGCAGGAACGTTTGAAAGATCATATTCTTACAGCTTCAGAGGGTAAACTGCTTACTGCGCTTGCTGATGCGCAGAATTACTTGAGCGATCGATACCCTCAGGAAGCTTTTGTTTTTTTAAGGCTTGACAATAGTTTTCCCCGCAGAAAACAGATCACGTTCATTGCAGCGCCTGCAGATACTCCGCAGATGACGTTTGCTGTACGGGTCATGGATATTGGGGGTACGCCTCAGATCAGCGATTCGTATTTCTGTGATATCAAGCGTGATGAAGTATGCAGGTTTGTGGAACGTGCATTGGCTGATATCGGAGTAGATGCCGGATGTGATTTGAAAATGCCAGGTTTATTTGGCGTGGAGGTTGAGCCGGGCTTGTCTGTTGAGCAACTGCTTGAGGCAGACATCCCCATTGGCGTGACCGGCTGGGCATTTGTTCAGGCACCTTTTCAGATGAATGAGAAGAAAGCAGAAATAGAGGGCACGCTGGTTTCATTGGGCCTGCAGGGAGGATTTGAATTGCGTGTGGTTGAGGGTGTAGGAATAGAAAGGGCGCTTCAGGCAGAGCGAAGAGATAAGAGCTTTGTTGTTCAGGAGGAGTATATCTCGCTGCCGGCACAGAGGGGAGAGTGAAGCAAAATGTCGCTATCTGCCGATCAGGTTTATCTGCTCAATACACTGTCCTATATATCAAAGGAAGATGTTTTCAGCGCATCTGGGGGCACAAGCGTAGAAAGCTTTGCTCGAACGATACTCAATCAAAAATCTCTTGTTGACTCTCTTGCGGATGAGTTCATGACTGGGGAACAAATCGTTGCTGTATGTGAACAAATTATGCAGGATCCAATCCTTAGCAGAATGCAGATTGCACATGCGTCCAGAACCACGGGCGGCGCAGATCGCCTGATCATCACCTCTCCCCCGGACGCGCCAGTAAAGGAAGCGATTGTCGTCATGGAAGGAACGACCGGAGGCGTGGAATGGCGCGATAACTTTGCAGGCGGCTGCAAGACGGATCAGGCGGATGGGGTATCGACGAAGGAGCAGGTTGATACGCTGGATTGGTTTCAGAATAATCCACAGGTTCAGGACATCCTGGATGGCTGTGACAAGATTACTGTATCCGGGCATTCCAAGGGCGGAAATCGAGCCAAGTATCTTGCGCTTTTTGATGAACGCATTGATGAGTGTATCTCCTTCGATGGTCAGGGGTTTTCGGATGAATTTGTGCAGAAGTATGCGGAGCTGATTCAACAAAGACAGGGGAAAGTGACGAATTACAATCATCAGGGTGATTATGTAAACATCCTGCTGAACGATATCGGAGAGAACCACTATATCAAAGGGCAGAACAATGGTTCGGATTTTCTTAAGAACCATTCGCTTTTTTCGCTTTTAGCCACGATGCCGCTGCTGCAGAATGAAACTGAACAATGGCCGCCCATGAATGAGCTGGACCAGATCATGAACGGTTTTCTAAGAACGCTTGATGGCAGGGAAAAGAAGGTATTCCTCAGTTTGCTGGGAGAATTGTCGGCAGATCTCATGGGAGGAGACGATCGCCTGGGACTTGATGACGTTTTAGACTATGCAGGCAGACTGTATTTTGATTCGGGTTTGGTTCTGATGAAAAGATTCCTGCAATATGTGTTCAAATATGCGGGATTTGAGCTGATCGAGCTGCTGACAGATTGGTTCTTAGCGGTATTTCCTGGATTACAAAACTGGATTGATGATATACGGGATTCTGCTAAGACGATTGCAGGTGTTCTGGATGGCAGGGATATCCGCTATGCGCTGCGCCCGAATGGAAAGGATCTAATCGCAGTAGATACAGCGCTGATGAGCAGTTTATCCGCTCAGATCAGGACAATGAGTGCCCAATTGCATAGCTGTGCAGAGGGGATAGAGAAGTGCGCAGCATTATGCGAGGAGTATCATCTTAAGCCGAAGATGACAGTGAGTGTGTTTCTGAAGACGATAGCCCAAGGCAAGGTATTGATGTCTGCGACACCTGCACAGGCATTGCGGCAGCTCGGAGCAGACCTGTTGTCGCTTGATGTGTTGGCCATGCAGATGTCGAATAATCTGAAAAAAGCGGTTGATTGCTTTGATGAAAATGAAAAGAAAATCATTGCAGGGATTCCGACGAACATAAATGAGCGGCCCATGTTGTGACGGTTTTTCTGAGCACATCAGAATCCAGCTGTGTTCGGTCTGCGCTTATGCAGCACATTGATCATTTGGGCTTGTATGATGGAATAGATTCACTCTGATTCGTTTATTCCAATGATAGAGATGACAATGGAACGAAAAATATAGCAACCATAGTTGATAGATCACAAAAGTTGGAGGGAGAAACGCCCATGAACGACACCAATGATATGCGCAGCAGTTCGGCTGACAGGCCCGAGGAGATCCGTTTGCGAGAACTGCTTGCTTATGAAAAGAATAGCAGCATTCTTGCGCATTGGGAGCCTGTGCGTTACATGGATTCGGGCACGTTTTCACATATTTTTCTGGTGCGGAACAGGCAGACAGGAACCGAAGCGGTGCTCAAGTTCATCCCGAACCCGATGGATCTGCTCGCCTGCCGCGAGGAGGGGAGCCAGGAGGCTCTGTTTTATCAGACGCGCTTTGCGGCAGCGCGCCGCGAGGCGGAGATCATGGGGCGGTTCCGCGGCGAAGCGCATGTGGTGCAATATCTGGAGGAGCCGGAGTACCTGAAGCGATACTTTGTCAATGCCCGAATGGAAACGGTGCGCCAGTACGCGGTGCTGATCTGCATGCCGCTGTATAAGAACCACAGGGAATGGCTCCCCCTGATCGCAGGCGACAGGAACGCGCGTCTGCGGTTGGGCATGGAGATCTCGGAGGCGCTCATTGCGTTTGAGGAGAAGGGCGTGTACCACCGGGATATAAAGCCCGGAAATATCCTGATGGACGACGAGGGACATTTCTGCCTGAGCGACGTGGGCGAGGCCAAGCTGGAGAGCGAGTTCACGACCACCGGCTTCCACGGCACGCGGCCTTACATGGCGCCGGAGGTCTACAATCAGGAGAACGAGCGAAAGAAAATGCACAGCGATCACCGGTCGGACATCTATTCGCTGGGCATCATTCTCTACAGGCTGTTTAACCGCGGACAGTTCCCCTTCCTGCAGGAGAGCGGCGAGTTGACTGTGGATGCTCGGACAACCTTCAAGTCCTATTCGAAGAAATATAGATCGGAAGAAAACGATAAGTATCTGACCGATAGCGAACGTGCGCGTTTGCTGCGGTATGACGGCGCAACGCTGCCGCCTCCCTGCGAGGCGGATGCGCAGCTTGGCAGGGTCATTCTGCGGGCTTGTGCCTATCGGAAAGAGAACCGGTATGCCACTGCAGCAGAGTTGAAGGAAGACCTGCGCTGCTGCATGGATGGAAGAAGCATAGGTACTGGAAAGAAGAATAAAAAGGCTATTATGGTTGCAGGCGGCTGCCTGCTGGCGGCGGCAATTGTGGGTGGAACGGTGTACCTTGTCAGCAGACAGTACAATCATTCGGGCTCTGAACAGACGCCTGCGCCCAACCCGGTGTATACGATTGTGACCAATGTGACCGAGGAACCGACAGCAACACCGACCCTAACGCCGACACTGACGGCGATGCCCACACCGACAGTAGCGCCGACGCCGAGTCCGACGCCGACATCGACGCCGAGTCCGACACCGACGGCAACTCCCACGCAGACAGCGACACCAACGCCGATACCGACGCCTACACCGACATCCACGCCAAGTCCGACGCTGACGGCAACTCCCACGCCGACAGCGACACCAACGCCGATACTGACGCCAACACCGACGCAGACGCCCACGCCGAATCTGACACCAATGCTAAAACCAGTTGGCTCCTTTACCTGGGATCAATATGAAGTGGATGATTTTGGCAATGGCACTTGCCAGATTACCAAATATACAGGAAATGCGAAGGAATTGATGATTCCAGAAGAATTGAATGGAAAACGTGTTGTACGACTGGATGACAGAGCTTTTGAACGCAATTTGAAGCTGCAGAGCGTGACGATTCCTGCCAGCGTAACAAGCTTTGGTTTTTCAACATTCATGGATTGTGAGAATCTAAGAGAAGTTTCTATCCTGGGCAACGTACAGAGCATCAGCAACAATATGTTTGCAAACTGCAAAGCTTTGGAAGAGATAATAATTCCCGACAGTGTAACAGAGATCATCAGCTTTGCGTTTTCGGGATGCAGCAAACTCAAGAGCATAGAAATTCCAGCCGGTGTAAAGAAGATAGGATACGCTGCGTTCAGCGATTGTACAGCTCTGCATGAGGTCACGATTCTCAATAAGGATGTAGTGATAGAAGAGGAAGTGTTTTCAGGATGCTGGGGGCTAAAGAAAGTCTATGGATATCCAGGTTCAGCCGCAGAAGTGAACGCATTTATCTTTGATATAGACTTTGTCGCAATCGAGGCTGCGCCGGTGCCGACGTCAACGATGGCTCCGACAGCAAGCCCGACGCCGACTGCAGCTCCGGTTGTATTGGAGAGCGCTGCTACAAAGGACTATACCTATGATGTAAAAAAAGATCATACGGGTCAGCAGTACATTGCGATTACTGGCTATATAGGCCAGATTGATGCAGATCTGATGATCCCGGCGACCATTCAGGACCTGCCGATCCGAGAAATTGCTGATTCGGCTTTTAATAAACGAGGAGAACTAACAGGAAGGCTGATAATCCCGGACAGCGTGACGAGCATCGAAAATGGGGCATTTTGGGGATGCAGTGGCCTCACAGGAACACTAACGATTCCTGACAGTGTGACGAGCATCGGAAGAGAAGCATTTTCTGATTGCAGCGGTCTCACAGGGACCCTAACGATCCCAGACAGCGTGACGAGTATTGAAGATGGGGCATTTTGGGGATGCAGTGGCCTCACAGGAACCTTAACGATCCCAGACAGCGTGACAAGCATCGGAGATTCCACATTTATGGGCTGCAGCGGTCTCACAGGAACCTTAACAATCCCGGACAGCGTGATGAACATCGGAGATTTCGCATTTGGGGGCTGTAGCGGTCTGACAGGAGCGTTGACAATCCCGGACAACGTGACGAGCATCGGAGATTTCGCATTTGGGGACTGCAACGGTCTGACAGGGACATTGACAATTCCCAACAGCGTCATGCGTATCGCGAGGAATGCTTTTTCAGGCTGTGTGTTTTCTGAGGTTGAGGATAGTTCGGGGTTATACGCACTCAATATAGAAATCCCGAATCTGGACAACAATTATTCCTACGAGGTGAGAAAGGACAGTACAGGTCAGTTGTACGCTGCGATTACCCGTTACAGAGGCCCGGATGATGCAGAGTTGATGATCCCAACGAGCATTCAGAATTGGCCAGTCCGGGAAATTGCAGATTCAGCTTTCCTGGGGCAAGATGGACTGACAGGAAAGCTGACGATCCCGGACGGCGTGACGTGCATAGAAGACTGGGCATTTTCTGACTGCAGCGGCCTCACAGGGGCGTTGACGATTCCTGACAGTGTAACGATCATCGGAGATTATGCGTTTTCTGGCTGCAGCGGCCTGACAGGGTCGCTAACGATCCCAGACAGCGTGACAAACATCGGATATCAGGCGTTTTCTGAATGCAGCGGTCTGACAGGGTCACTAATGATCCCGGACGGTGTGACAAGCATTGGAGATTGGACATTTTCTAACTGTAGCGGCCTCACAGGGCCGTTGACGATTCCTGACAGTGTGACGAGCATCGGAGCTTTCGCATTTTCTGGTTGCAGCGGTCTGGCAGGAACTCTAATGATTCCGGACAGCATGACGAGCATCGGAGGTTTTGCATTTGCTAGCTGCAGCGGCCTCACAGGTGCATTGACGATCCCGGACAGCGTGACGAGCATCGGAATTGGGGCATTTTTTCGCTGCAGTTTTACCGAGATCCGCGGCAAAAAGGGAATCCTTACGGAAAGGCTGGCAAAAGAACTGGGCGTGAAATTTGTTGAGTACCATGAATAACATCCTACATCTTTCAAGATGAGCAGCACAACAGAAAGCCTGAACGAAACCTGAAAGAGCTTTAGGCAACTATTCAGACTGCACATAGATCAAAGGAGGAACATGTTTTGAATCATGAAATAAGCGATATTGAGCAGCAAAGCATGCGACTGAAAGAGCTGCTGGCCTATAAGGAAAGCAGCCGCATTCTTGCGCGCTGGGAGCCTGTGCGCTACATGGATTCGGGCACGTTTTCACATGTTTTTCTGGTGCGGAACAGGCAGACAGGAACTGAAGCTGTGCTCAAGTTCATTCCGAACCCGATGGATCAGCTCGCCTGCCGTGGGGAGGGGAGCCAGGAGGATCTGTTTTACCAAACACGCTTTGCTGCAGCGCGCCGCGAGGCGGAGATCATGGGACGGTTCCGCGGCGAAGCGCATGTGGTGCAGTATCTGGAGGCGCCGGAGTACCTGAAGCGAAGCTTTGCCAATGCCCGAATGGAAACGGTGCGCCAGTACGTAGTGCTGATCTGCATGCCGTTGTACAAAAACCACAGGGAATGGCTTCCCCTGATCGCAGGCGATCGGAACGCGCGACTTCGGCTGGGCATCGAAATCTCAGAGGCGCTCATTGCGTTTGAGGAAAAAGGCGTGTACCACCGGGATATCAAGCCCGGGAATATCCTGATGGACGATGAGGGACATTTCTGTCTGAGCGACGTGGGCGAAGCGAAGCTGGAAAGCGAGTTCACGACCACCGGCTTTCACGGCACGCGGCCCTATATGGCGCCGGAGGTGTACAATCAGGAGAATGAGCGCAAGAAAATGCACAGCGATCATCGGTCGGATATCTATTCGCTGGGCATTATTCTCTACAGGCTGTTCAACCGCGGACAGTTTCCCTTCCTGCAGGAGAGCGGCGAGTTGACTGTGGATGCTCGGACAACCTTCAAGTCCTATTCGAAGAAATATAGATCGGAAGAAAACGATAAGTATCTGACCGATAGCGAACGTGCGC
>JAGBDL010000066.1 GCA_017937505.1 Clostridia bacterium
GACCGCAGTCCTGGTCGTTTCAAGGGGGTATGGGAGTCCAGAGGGATGTAGGGGGGAAATCGAAATCCCCCCTCATCCCTCTGGGCCCAGCGCAGCGCGCTTCCCCTGAAGATGGCAATCTTCAAAGCTTCTTAGTTAGCAAAACCTCCCCAAAGCTCTCTTGTTTGGAGGGATTCATTTGCAGCTATCCTATGAAGAAGCCATTTCCCGCTGCTGGGCAGAGGTCGATCTGTCGCAGCTGGTACAAAACTATCACAACGCGCTTTCGCATCTGCGCGGCGGCGCGCAGCTCATCTGCGTGCTCAAGGCGGACGCATACGGCCTGGGGGCCAAGGCGGTCGCCCGGCGGCTGGGGCAGGAGGGGCAGCGGCTGTTTGCCGTGGCCTCCTACAACGAGGCGGTGCAGCTTCGCCGTGCGCTGCCCGGGGCCGAGGTGCTGATTCTCGGCCTGTGCGGGCAGGCGCAGCTCGTGCAGGCGATCCGAAGCGGCCTGCTGCTGACGGTGTTCACGGCGGCGTATGCCCAAAACGTGATTGCCGCGGCGAAGGAAGCGGGCAGGCCGGCGCGCGTGCATGTGAAGATCGAAACCGGCCTCAACCGCATCGGCCTGCTGCCGCAGGACGCGCCGGCCGTCGTGCAGGCCATGCAGGAGAGCGGATGGGTGACGCTCGAGGGGCTGTTCACGCACCTGGCGCTGCGCGACACGGCGAGTGACCGGGCGCAGCTGGATCGCCTGACCGGCGTGCGCGACGCGCTGGCCGCGCGCGGCATCCGCATCCCGATGGTGCACGCGCTGGACAGCATCGGCATGGTGCGCTATCCGGGGGATCAGATGGACGCGGTGCGCACCGGCGCGTGGCTCTACGGCGTCTATCCGCGTGGCTATGCACATCCGGAGGAGAGCCGGCTGGCGATGACGGTGAAGACGCGCATCGCGCAGCTGCACCGCGTGAAGGCGGGCGAGTGCCTGGGCTACGACGAGACGCATCCCGTCATGCGCGACAGCGTGGTGGCGACGCTCTCGGCGGGCTATATCGACGGCTATCCGCGCCAGAACAGCCGGGGCGAGGTCGAGATCCGCGGCAGGCGCGCGCCGGTCGTGGGCCTGGTGTGCATGGATCAGATGATGGTGGACGTGACGGACATTCCCGAGGCGCAGGAGGGGGACGAGGTGATCCTGCTGGGCGGCTCCATCGGCGTGGACGAGTACGCCGAGTGGGCAGGCCTCAACCGCAACGAGTCCCTGGCCCGCACGGGCAGGCGCGTGCCGAGGGTGTATCTGGAGAACGGACAAGTCGTCGGCGTGACGGAAGCGATGGAATGAGGAGCGCGGCATTCCTGGAAAACCGCAAGCTGTCAGCGCGAAGCGAAGAAGGGGTTTGGGGATGAAATCCCCAAGCGGGTTTGGGCGGCAGCCCAACGTACCCATCGTGCGAAGCACCGCCAGCAAGAATCGCAGCGGAACCGAAGGTGACAATTGCGATTCCAGTGGTGCTGCTTCAAGCGGGATCAAACGGCATACGGACCGGATGCAATTTGCTTCGCGGCGGTATGAACGAGTTGGGTGGAGGACAAGATGGACGATCGTGAATTGAAGGCGCTGGTGGAGGCGCAGAGAGACTGGATGGTGGACGTCCGCCGCAGGCTTCACAGGATTCCCGAGAAGGGCTTTGCGGAGGTCAAGACGCAGCAGGTCATCATGGAGACGCTGGACGCGCTGGGCATTCCGTATACGACGGAGCGCACCTGGGTCATCGGCGTGATCGAGGGCAGGCTGCCGGGCGAGGTGGTCGCCCTGCGTGCGGACATGGACGCGTTGCCGCTCGAGGAGCCGGAGGGGCTGCCCTTCCGCTCGGAGCATCCGGGTATGATGCACGCCTGCGGGCACGATGCGCACATGACGATGGTGCTGGGCGCGGCGAAGGTGCTCATGGCGATGCGCGACCATCTGCCGGGCACGGTGAAGCTGCTGTTCCA
>JAGBDL010000067.1 GCA_017937505.1 Clostridia bacterium
CTGCGTCTCGGCATATGCGGCGATATCGGAGGGAACGTCTTCAATTTCGACGGTATAGACGGCCTTCTTCGCAGAGCCGGTCACGGCGGCCGCGGCCTTTCTGCCGCCCAGCTTCCATGCAACGGCCGCGATCACAGCGACGATCAGGATCACGACCAGCAGGTCGATCAGATTGATCTTACCGAACAGACGGCCTTTTTCATCAATGAGTTTCATGCGGTACCTCCCAAAGAGTTTGCTTGATTTGCTTTCTTTCATAGGGTATAATCAAAGTGCCGGATACCGGCACAATATTCTATTTTACTGTATCTTACCGCAAGAAACAAGTGGTAATTCAAAAATGAGGGTTCCAATATGAAAGTGATAACACTGATCTCGGGCGGCGACATCGGCGGCGCGAAGACGCACGTGCTGTCGCTGCTGCATGGTCTTGGAAAGACGGAGCAGGTGCGGCTCGTCTGTTTCCGCGAGGGTGAATTTGCCGAGGACGCGCGGAAGCTTGGTATCGACACCTGCGTGATGGAGGTTTCCGTCGGCGTGGCTATCGGGCGGCTCACGCAGATGATCCGTGAGGAGGGCTTTCAGATCATCCACTGCCACGGCGCGCGCGCAAACCTCACCGGCGCGATCCTTCGCCGGAAGGTCCGTGTGCCGATCGTCACGACGGTCCATTCCGATTACCGGCTGGACTATCTCGGCAGGCCCCTGCACCGCCTGACCTACGGCACGATCAATACCATCGCGCTGCGCATGTTCGACTATCACATCGGCGTATCCGACGCGATGGCCCAGCTGCTCATCTCCCGAGGCTTTGACCCGCAGACGATGTTCGCCATCTACAACGGCATCGATTTTACCCCGGTCACGCCGAAGCTCGGGCGGGAGGAATATCTGCGCTCGGTTGGCCTGGAGGTGCAGGACGATACCGTCGTCTTCGGCATCGCCGCGCGGCTCGACCCGGTCAAGGATATGCCGACGCTCATCCGCGGCTTTTCCATCGCCGTCAAAGATCATCCGAAAATCCGCCTGCTGATCGCAGGCGAGGGCGAGCAGCGCCAGATGCTCGAAGCGCTTGCCGCGCAGACCTGCCCGCCGGGCACGGTCGTGTTCGCGGGCTGGGTCACGGATATGGACAGCTTCTACCACGCGCTCGACGTCAACACGCTCACGTCCATCTCCGAGACCTTCCCCTACGCCATCACCGAAGGCGCGCGCATGCGCTGCGCGACCATCGCGTCGAATGTCGGCGGCATCCCGTATATCATCGAGCACGGCGTGACCGGTCTGCTCTTTGAGCCGCAGAACGCGGAGGCGCTCGGCGCGTGCATGACGCGGTTGGCCGAATCGCGCGCCATGCGCGAGCAGCTGGGCGAGAATCTCTACGAAAAGGCTTCGCACGAATTCTCCATCGACGCGACCGTCGGCAAGCAGATCGAGATCTATCAGACCATCCTGCGCCGCACCGCGCAGCCGAAGAAGAAAAAATCCGGCGTGCTCATCTGCGGCGCCTACGGCAAGGGCAACGCCGGCGACGACGCGATCCTGAAGGCCATTCTCGCGCAGCTCAAGGCCATCGACCGCGATATGCCCATCTTCGTTATGTCGCACGACCCGGCGCAGACGAGGCTGTGCTATCACGTCGGCTCGGTGCATGTGTTCGACCCGTTCGCGTTCTGGCCGCTCATGCGGAAGGCGAAGCTGTTCGTCTCCGGCGGCGGCAGTCTCATCCAGAATGAGACGAGCACGCGCTCACTCAATTATTATCTCACCACCATCCGCATGGCCCACGCCGCGGGCTGCCGCGTCATGATGTACGGCTGCGGCATCGGCCCGGTGAGCGGCGAGGCGAATCGCCGCCATACCGCCCGCATCCTCAACCGCTGTGTCGACCGCATCACGCTGCGGGAAGATCTTTCCCGCAGGGAGCTTGCGGACATGGGCGTGACGGAGCCGAAGATCACCGTCACGGCCGACCCGGCCCTGCTGCTGCAGCCGGCCTCCGGCGGCGCGGTGGACAGCTATTTCCTGAGCAATGACCTGGACCCGGACGGCAAGTATGCCATGTTCGTCCTGCGGCCGTGGAAAAACCTCTCGCAGCACCTGCAGGCGATCGTGGATACGGCTGATTATGTAAACAAGACCTACGGCCTGACGCCCGTCTTCGTCGCGCTGGAGCCGACGCGGGATCTGGAGATCAACCGCACCGCGGCCAGTATGCTGACCTGTAGGACCGTTGTGCTGCCTGCGCCGCGGGATGAGCAGCTGACCATCGGCATGATGCAGAAGATGCGGGTGATCGTGTCCATGCGTCTGCATGCGCTGATCTTCGCGTCGTCCGTCGGCGCGCCGCTGGCCGCCATCTCGTATGACCCGAAGGTCACGGGCTTCATGGCCTACCTCGGTCAGGAGCACTGCATGGAGCTCGCGGACGTGACAAAGCCTGCGCTGTGCCGGCTGGTAGAGGACACCATGCAGGCCGCGCAGCCCTATTCGACGGACCGGCTGAAAACCCTCGCGGCGGAAAATGAGACGGCCGCGCGGGAGCTTCTGGAGGAACCAA
>JAGBDL010000068.1 GCA_017937505.1 Clostridia bacterium
CAGCACCTCGAGGCCCGCGATGCGGCCCGCGTCCTTGGTGGCCTGGCGCTGGCTGTCGGAGAAGTACGCCGGCACGGTGATGACCGCCTGGGTGACGGTCTCGCCCAGGTACGCCTCGGCGTCGCTCTTGAGCTTCTGCAGAATCATCGCGGAGATGTCCTGCGGGGTGTACTGCTTGCCGTCGATGGCAATGCGCTTGTCAGTGCCCATATCGCGCTTGATGGAGATGATGGTGCGGTCCGGATTGGTGACCGCCTGGCGCTTGGCCACCTGGCCCACCAGACGCTCGCCGGACTTAGTGAACGCGACGACGGACGGCGTGGTGCGCGCGCCCTCGGCGTTGGGGATAACCACCGGCTCGCCGCCTTCCATGACGGCGACGCAGCTGTTCGTAGTGCCCAGGTCAATACCGATAATCTTGCTCATAATCTATTTCCTCCAGTCCAATCACAGTAAAGATTGCGTTGTTTGCAAAAGATTTATATAGCGTCAGGCTTTAGCCTGCAACTACCTTGACCATCGCGTGGCGGATCACGCGGCTGCCGAGCTTGTAGCCCTTCTGCAGCACCAGGCAGACCGTGCCCGGCTCGCCCTCGTCCGCGCTGCCCTGCATCACCGCATTGTGCAGCTCCGCGTCAAAGGGCTGGCCCAGCGGATCGATCTCCTCCACGCCCATCTTGACGAACGTTTCCTTCGTCTGGCGCAGAACCATCTCCACGCCGGACCTAAGGCCGCTCTCCTCCTCGCCCGCGGCGCTCAGCGCGCGCTCGAGGTTGTCAATCACCGGCAGCAGCTTTTCAATCGCGTCCCTGCGGCCGTCGTCAAAGGCCTCCTGCCGGATGCCCTCGGTGCGGCGGCGATAGTTTGCGAACTCCGCCTGCTTGCGCTGCGCAAGATCGAGATACTCATCGCACTGCGCCTTGACCTTTTCCAGCTCGGCCGCAAGCGCCTGCGCATCGTCTTCCAGAGACTGCGTTTCCGGAACCTCCGGGTTTTGCGTCTCCTGCGCCGCTTCCTGCTCCTTCTTGGTTTCTTCGTTCATGTTCTTCGCCCTTTCCGACTTGTCCTTGCGCTCCTCCGCCGCCTTGCGGAGCTGATCGCGCAGCCTGGCTTTCGCCTCTGCGCCGCGCTTTTTCTTCTTTCTATTCATGTCCGTCATGCTCGTCAAGAATGGTACCCAGCGATCTGCCGACCTGCGAGAGCACCGAGAGCACCTTGCCGTACTGCATGCGCGTCGGGCCGATCAGGCCGATGGTGTTCACCCTGCCGTCGCTCAGGCGGTAGCTCGCCGTCACGATGGAGCAGTCGCGGGTCTCCTCGAGCCCCGTCTCCGGGCCGATGCGCACGGAGATTTCCATTTCGCCGTGGTGATCCAGGAGCGAAACGATCTTCTCGCGGGTCTCCAGCACGGAAAGCAGCGCCTTCGCCTTGTCCACGTCGGCGTATTCCGGGAAGCTCAGCAGGTTTGAGCGTCCGCCGATGGCCAGCGCCACGATGTCGCTCTGGCTCTCTGCGGGCTGCTGCTCGGCCATCGCGCGGACGACCTCATGGACGTCCGATCCGCTGCCGGACAGCCGCATCAGCGCGTCGGGCAGCTCGCTCAGCTTGAGGCCCTCGAGCTGGCTGCTCAGGATCCGCGAGACCGCGTAGAGCTCATCTGGCGCCACCGGGCTGCCCAGCTCGAGCACGCTCTGCTTGACGGTGCCGCTTTGCGTCACCAGGACGAGCAGCACCCGCCGGTCGGCGACGGGCACCAGCTGCAGATGGGAGAGCACCTGCTCGTTTCTCGGCGTTCGGGTCATCACCGCGCTGGTGTAATGGGTCATGCTGGAAAGCGCCTTCGCAATCCGCATGGACAGATCGTCCACCTGATGAATCCGCCGGTCAAAGCACCGGTTGATGAATTCCGTCTCCTCCACGCTCAGCGGCAGGGGCCGCAGCATCTGGTCGACGTACAGGCGGTAGGCCTTGTTGGACGGGATGCGTCCGGCCGAGGTATGCGGGGAATCGAGGTAGCCCAGCTCCTCCAGGTCGCTCATCTCGTTGCGGATGGTGGCCGAGGAGAGCTTCTGTTCATACTTGCGGGAAATCGTTCGGGAACCGACGGGCAGCGCGGTCAGGATGTAGTCATCGATGATCGCCTGCAAAATTCTGTACTTGCGATCGATGAGGTCCATCTTGCGTTCCTCCTTTCGGTGTTGTTAGCACTCATCGTGTCTGAGTGCTAATCAGCGTGATAAAGATACCACGCCGGCCGATATTTGTCAACTGCCTTTTCACATCTTTTTTGACTTTTCCTGTCCTTGTTTCGAGCGCATGAACGTCCATTCTGACACTTCGGCGCCGCTGTGCGGGTTTCAGGCCCTGTTTTGCGGTTTTGAGTCCATTTCCTCCATCAGGTGAACCAGCACGCCGTTCATCACCTGCATGCCGCGCGGTGTCAGGCAGATTCTCTCCTGATTGCTCGTCATCAGCCCGCCGCGCGTTATCTGCGCAACGGTCACGGGCCACACCTGCTCAATCCTTGCGCCGAAGTCCCGCGCAAACCGCGCCGCGTCCACGCCGCGCACCTGCCTCAGGCCCATCATCATCCGCTCGAACATCCGATCCTCGCGCGTGTTTTCGCCCTCAGCTTCCCGGGTCGTTTCGCCTCCTTCGGCCATGTGCAGATAGGCTTCCCAGTCCGCCGGATTATAAAACCTTCTGCCGTCCATATCGCTGTGCGCGCCAAGCCCCACGCCCAGATACGGCAGGCATTCCCAGTAGACGACGTTGTGGCGGCACTGTCTTCCCGGCCTGGCGTAGTTGGAGACCTCGTACTGCGCATAGCCCGCCGCTCGCGTGAGCGCTGCTGTCAGCGCGTCCATCTGCTCCATCGCGTCCTCGTCCGGCAGCGGCGCACAGGTGCCGGCCTGCACGCTGTCAAAGAGCGGCGTGCCCTCCTCAAGGATCAGGCTGTAGCAGCTCAGGTGGTCCGGCCCCAGCGCGATCGCACGCTTCAGCGTGTCCTCCCACTGCGCGGCGGTCTGTCCCGGCAGGCCGAGCATCAGGTCGAGGTTCAGGTTGTCAAAGCCCGCCTCGCGCACCATACGCACGGCCTGCTCCGCCTCCCGGCTCGTGTGAATCCGCCCAATGGCCGCCAGCAGGCCGTCATCGAGGCTCTGCACGCCCAGCGACAGCCGGTTCACCCCAACCAGCCTGTACGCCCGCAGGTTCTCCATGGTCAGCGTGCCGGGGTTGCCCTCCATGGTGATCTCCGCGTCGTCCGCCAGATCAAAGCACGCGCGCACGGTATCCAGGATGGCCTGCACCTGCGTGCCGGTCAGCAGCGTCGGCGTGCCGCCGCCGAGAAACACCGTCTGCACCTGCCTGCGCCCAAAGAAGGCCGCCTGCGTGCGAATCTCGCGGCAGACGGCCTGCACATAGCGCGCCCGCTGCGCCATGCGCCCCGAAAAGGACGCAAAGTCGCAGTAGGCGCATTTTTTGACGCAGAGGGGAATGTGAATGTAAAGAGAGATTGTTTCCATGGATCACTCGTCCATCTTCAGCACGGCCATGAACGCCTCGCTGGGCACCTGCACGCTGCCGAGCTGGCGCATGCGCTTCTTGCCCTCCTTCTGCTTTTCCAGCAGCTTGCGCTTGCGCGAGATATCGCCACCGTAGCACTTGGCCAGCACGTCCTTGCGCATGGCCTTCACCGTCTCGCGCGCGATGACCTTGCCGCCAATCGCCGCCTGGATCGGAATCTCAAACATCTGGCGCGGAATCACGTCCTTGAGCTTCTCCGCGATGCTGCGGCCGCGGGGATACGCGCGATCCTTGTGCACGATCATGGACAGCGCGTCGCAGATGTCGCCGTTAAGCAGCATATCGAGCTTCACCAGCTCGCTCTGCTGATAGCCGGAGAACTCATAGTCGTAGCTGGCGTAGCCGCGGCTGCGGCTCTTGATCTGGTCAAAGAAGTCGAAGATGATCTCCGAGAGCGGCATCTCGTAGTGCAGGCACACGCGGCTGCCCTCGTAAACCATGTCCTTGAACACGCCGCGCTTGTTCTGGCAGGTCTCCATCAGCGCGCCGACATACTCCTGCGGCGTGTGGATGCTCGCCTTGACAAACGGCTCCTCCATGTAGTCGATCTCGCCGATGGGCGGCAGGTTCGACGGGTTGTCCACGTCCATCACCGTGCCGTCCGTCTTGTGCACCTTGTACACGACGCTCGGCGCGGTTGTGATCAGATCCAGATCGAACTCGCGCTCCAGGCGCATCGTGATGATCTCCATGTGCAGAAGGCCCAGGAAGCCGCAGCGGAAGCCGTAGCCCAGCGCCTGACTGGTTTCCGGCTCAAAGGAGAGGGAGGCGTCGTTCAGGCGCAGCTTTTCCAGCGCATCCTTCAGGTTTTCATAGTCCGCGCCGTCCACCGGGTAGATGCCGCAGAAGACCATCGGCGTCGCCTGTCGGTAGCCGGGCAGCATTTCTGCCGCCGGATGCTCATCGTCCGTGATCGTGTCGCCCACGCGCGTGTCGTGGATGTCCTTGATGGACGCGGCGATGTAGCCGACGTCGCCCGCGCGCAGCGCATCCGTGGGCACATAGCCCGGACTGCGCACGCCGACCTCCACCACGTCAAAGCTCGCGCCGGTGTTCATCATGCGGATGCGCATGCCCGCGCGCACGCTGCCGGACACGACGCGCACATAGCAGATCGCGCCGCGGTAGTTGTCGTAGTACGAGTCAAAGATCAGCGCCTGCAGCGGCGCGTCCTCGTCGCCCTGGGGCGCGGGCATCATCGTCACCACGCTCTCGAGCACATCGTCGATGCCCAGGCCCACCTTCGCGCTGATGAGCGGGGCGGCGCTGGCGTCGATGCCGATGATCTCCTCGATCTCCGTGCGCACCTCGTCCGGATGCGCGCTGGGCAGGTCGATCTTGTTGATCACCGGGATGATCTCCAGGTCGTGCTCCAGCGCCATGTACACGTTGGCCAGCGTCTGCGCCTCCACGCCCTGCGTCGCGTCCACGACCAGCAGCGCGCCCTCGCACGCCGCCAGCGCGCGGGAGACCTCGTAGGTGAAGTCGACGTGGCCGGGCGTGTCGATCAGGTTGAGCGTATAGGTTTCGCCGTCCTTCGCCTTGTATTCCATGTGCACGGCCTTGCTCTTGATGGTGATGCCGCGCTCGCGCTCCAGCTCCATGGAATCGAGAATCTGGTCCATCATCTCGCGCTTTTCGTACACGCCGGTCTTCTCCAGCAGCCGGTCAGCCAGCGTGGATTTGCCGTGGTCGATGTGCGCAATGATGCAGAAATTGCGGATTTTATCCATTCGTTGATTTGCCAAAGCGGATTCCTCCTCCGTTATGGGGCCACCGTCCACGCGCCCAGAAGCATCAGCGTGAAGCCTCCGATCGTCAGAAGACACACCCAGATGGAATGATATTTCAGGCGGATACCGCCCAGGTTGCTGACGGTAATCAGCTCCTCGCCCAGGAAGGCGAGGCTTGCGCCCAGCGCGCCCAGCACGCCCAGGAGCGGCAGCGGCCAGGGCTTAAACAGCCAGGATGCCGCCAGCGCCGCCGCCGCGGCCGCCGTCATCGCGGGCACCGCGCCCGTTACGCCGGCAAGCACGCGCAGAAAGAGCGGCTGCCTCGTGTTGAGCATCACCAGCGCCACGAACAGCACCGCGTGGATGGTCAGCATGATGAGCATCGCGCACTGCAGAACCACGTTGCTGGGCAGCCCCTGCGCGGCATAGCTGAAGAAGTAGTGCAGCAGCATCAGGCCGATGGCGCCGGTGCGCAGCAGCGTGCCCGCCAGATAGGTCTGGCGGATGCCGCTGCTGATGGGCCTGTAATCGCTCTCCACCGCCGTGGACAGCCATAGCATGCACAGCGACGACGCCGTGATGGCCATGCCGCCAGACCGCGTCGCCGCCACGCCCAGCACGGAAAGCATCGTCAGAAACAGCGCGCTGCAAAAGCGGATGATCCGCCCCCGCGCATCCAGCCGCGCCAGCAGCGCCACCTGATCTTTGAGCAGCCGCGCCAGCCGGGCCAGGCCGTCGTCGATCTGCTCGCTGCCCTCGCGCAGGGTCAGATCCATCTGCTCCTCGTCCTTGACCCTGGAAAACAGGCCCGCGATGTTGCGGCCCAGCGTGCCGAAGTACAACTGCATGCGCCAGCCGATGGGCGAATTGGCCAGCAGAATCATCCGCGGCTTCATGGCCCTGGGAACAGCCTCGCACCAGCGATCGACCAGACGGTCAAAATATTCGTCGATCAACGCGCGCTCTCCTTTCAGGTGCTTTCCAACCGACGGAAAAACTGGTATAATATGGACATGAAACCTCAATCCATTCATGTCAGGGGAAGTGTATGTTCATGAACGAGCAACTTGAGAAGGTCGCCTTCGCCCTGCGCAGGCGCGGCTTTGAAGCTGTCGTATTCGATACCCGGGAGCAGGCCGTCGCGCACATTCTGCGCGAGCTGGGCAGCGCGCAGGAGGTCGGCATGGGCGGCAGCGCCACGCTTGCACAGCTGAAGCTGGACGCCGTGCTGCGCGAGGCCGGTCACACCGTGCACTGGCACCAGGGCGCGCCCAGGGAGGAAGGCCCGGCCATCCGCCGCGCCGCGATGTGCGCGCAGTCCTACTTTGCCTCCGCCAACGCCATCACCGAGGACGGCCTGATCGTGCAGATCGACGGCACCGGCAACCGCGTCGCCGCGATGTGCTTCGGCCCGTCCGCCGTCTATCTCGTCGTCGGCCGCAACAAGATCGTCGAGGGCGGCTATCAGCAGGCCGTTCGCCGCATCAAGCAGGTCGCCTGCCCGCTCAACGCCCGCCGTCTGCACCTAGACACGCCCTGCGCAAGCACCGGCAGCTGCGACGTCTCCGCCTGCACGCACTCCATGTGCCACCTGTTCCTGGCCATGGAAGGCGCGCCGGGCGGCAAGCGCACGCAGGTCATCCTCATCGACGAGGAGCTGGGCTTTTAAGCCGCCAAGCGCCCTCCCCGAAAGGGGAGGGCTTTTTTGTTGACATAACGCTGCGTGTACTCCCTCAGTCTGCCTGCGGCAGCCAGCTTCCTCATGAGGGAGCCTTGGAGAATACGGGTCAGAGACAAGGATTCTCTTTCTGACGAAGCGCTTTGACGCCTCCCTCTTGAGGGAGGGGGACCATCCAAAGGATGGTGGAAGGAGTGCTTACCGCTTGCTGCCCTTCGCGCCCGCGGCGACCTTCTGCAGGATCGTCGAGTCAAAGGCAAAGACGTTGGTGTTCTTGTCGGCGTGGGCGCGCAGCGCGTCCTCCACCATGGTCTCCACCAGCTGTGCAAAGCTCACGCCGCACTCCTGCCACAGGTAAAACGCCAGAGAGCCCGGAATCGTGTTCGGCTCGTTCACATAGAGCACGTCGTTCTCGTCGAGAATGAAGTCGATGCGCACCGTGCCGCGGCAGTCCAGGAGCTTGAAGATCTCCTTCGTCATCCGCTGGATGCGCTCCGTCAGCTCCTCGCCGATGGGCGCGGGCACCACGCGGGACAGGCTCTTCATGCCGCGGCTGCTCTCGCCCTTCGTGCCCGCGTTGCGCAGGTACTTTTCAAAGAAGTTGAGGAACTTGTCGCCGGTCGAGGGCACCGGCATCTCGCACACGGAGGCGCGAACCTCCTCGCCGTAGCCCAGCGCCGCGCAGTTGATCTCCACCGGGTTGTTGATGCCCACCTCGACCAGGATGCGGCGGTCATAGGAGGCCGCCAGGTCGAGCGCACGGTCAAGCTCCTCGCGATTGTTGGCCTTGGAGACGCCAATGGACGAGCCCAGCGCGGCGGGCTTGACGAACGCCGGATACTTGATCTCGCGCTCGATTCTCTCCACGATCGCCTCGCGGTCGGTTTTCAGCTGGTCGCGGGTCAGCCACACATAGTCCAGCACCGGATAGCCCGCGCCGCGCAGCATCTGCTTCATCGCGATCTTATCCATGCCCACGGCGGAGCCCAGCACGCCGGAGGACGCATACGGGATGTTCGCCATCTCCAGCAGGCCCTGCACCGTGCCGTCCTCGCCGTGCAGTCCATGCAGCACGGGGATCGCCACGTCGATATGTGCGATGGGGGTCGGCACCTTGGCGAACAGGCCCGCGCGCTGCGGCGGCCATGCCCACAGGTCGCCCGCGTTCGCGCTCACATCGAGGTTCACGCGGGTGATGCCCTTGCCCATCGGGTTGAATTCACGGAAGGTTTCAATTCTTTCAAGCGTCTCGCCCGTATACCACAGGCCCTCGCGGGAAATGTAGATCGGCGTCACCGTAAAGCCGGCCGTCTTCGCCGCCTCGATCAGCTGCAGCGCGGAGATGATGGACACGTCGTGCTCGCAGCTGCGGGAACCGAAGATCACCGCAATGTTCAGTTTGCTCATATTCTTATCGCTCCTCACTCGCTGTAATTATCCGGCAGATCGTTTTCATAGAGCACCACGTCGCCCGCGCGCATCATCGCATGCAGCACCTTTGTGCTCTCATCAAGACTGCTCACCACATGTATCTTCTCCTGCGGGAACCCTTTTGCAAGCAGGCCGTCGACAATCGGCTGCGTGTGTTTTTTGCCAACCAGGATCGCCACGTCCACGCTCTCGGCCATCTGCTCGCCAAAGCTGCGGTTGAACGCCGCCTCCTCGCCGCCCAGCTCCACCATGCCGGGCGTGATGACGATGCGCCGGCCCGGGAAGTTTTTGAGCACCCGCAGCGCGGCCCGCGCACCGACCGGGTTGGCGTTGAACGCGTCGTCGATGATCGTCGCGCCCGCGCCGCCGCTGATGAGCTCCAGACGGTGCTCGACCGGCTGGCAGCGCGCCACGCCCTGCGCGATCTCGTCAAGGGTCATGCCCAGCACCCGCGCCGCCGTGCAGCACAGCAGCAGGTTGGCAATCGAGTGCTCGCCCAGCAGCCGCGTCTCGCAGCGTGCGCGCTCGCCTGTTTTCACGTCCTCAAGCGTAAAGCGCGTGCCAAACGGCCCCCACTCCATGTCGCTCGCGTGCACCAGGTCGCCCGGCATGTACTTGTGTTCAAGCGGGCAGCGCGCGTAGAGCTCTTCACAGATTGCCCCGTCCCGCGCCAGAA
Organism: Clostridia bacterium; assembly: GCA_017937505.1. Classification (GTDB taxonomy): domain Bacteria; phylum Bacillota; class Clostridia; order Christensenellales; family Aristaeellaceae; genus Ventricola. The sequence continues at coordinate 9,107 of JAGBDL010000068.1, forward strand.
TCGCCGTGCCATTTTGCGGCAGGCCGTCGATCAGCTCGTACTTCGTGTTCTTGATCCGCTCGATCGTGCCGAACGTGTCTAGGTGCTGCGGGCCCACCGAGGTCAGGATGCCGATGCCCGGATGCACCAGATCGACCAGCTCCCTGATGTCGCCCACATGGCGCGCGCCCATCTCGGCGATGAACACCTGATGCGCGGGCGTCAGCTGCTCGCGGATGACCCGCGTCACGCCCATCGTCGTATTGAAGCTCGACGGCGTCGCCAGCACGTTGTATTTGACCGACAGGATGTCGCGCAGCAGGAACTTCGTGCTCGTCTTGCCGTAGCTGCCGGTGATGCCGATTCTGATCAGATTGGGGTTGCTTTCAAGGCGCTTCTTCGCGTCGTCCACAAACTGCCGGTTGATGTGCTTTTCGATCGGCTGCGCGCACACGGCCGCCAGCGCGATGAGCGCCGCCTCAAACGCCGGCAGCAGGTACATGAGCACCGGAGACGCCGCGCGCGCGATCAGCGCGATCACGAACGCCGTGCCCGCGTGCATGGCGATCAGGCGCTTCACGCGCTCGGTGACGACGAAAGGCTTCTTGAGCTTCTCCTTCCTCGCCCGCGCAAGCAGCAGCGCCGCCATCGCGGCCTCCAGCGCGAGGCTCACGATCCACGGCGCGTGCAGCGCCGCCGGAAGAACGCCCGCCGCCGCCATCGCCACGCCCGGGATCAGCGTTTTCTGCGCATTGCGCTTCACGCTGCGGTAAAAGCCCGGCAGCTGATAGCTCTCCAGCTGGAAATAGTGCAAAAGCCGCCAGCCGCTCGCCGGCAAGCAGATGGCCAGCGCCAGCGCCTCAGCGATGCTCAAAATGATGTTCATGCCTTATCTCCCTTCCAGCAGGAAGCTGCGCGCGATGCGCAGGAACTTCGCGTTCTGCTCCAGATAGGCGAAGTGGCCGCAGCCCTCCTCCACGACGAGGCCCGCGTCCGGAATCCTCTCCTGCATCAGCTGACCCATCCACAGCGGGGTCTCCGTGTCCTGCGCGCCCCAGTACAAAAGCGTCGGAGCCTTGATCATCTCCAGCCGGTCCGTCAGATCCAGCGATATGACCTTGTTGAACGTCTTGCGCATCTCCGGCGACAGCGCGCGGTAGTCCGGCGAGCCGAATTTCTGCACCAGCGCCTCGCGGCCCCTGTCGGGCAGGCTGCCGAACAGATGCGTCTTGTCGAGCGTGTTCATCGCGCCGCGCAGCCCCTTGTAAAGCTGCTGCCTGGCCGTTGCCTTGCCCGTCTGCGGCTTGCGGATGCCCGCCGCGCCGGTCAGGATCATGCGGCCCACAAGCTCAGGATATGTGCTCGCCAGCAGGATGGCCACGCGCGCGCCGAAGGAATGCGCGACGATGTCGCACGGCGCGAGCTCCAGCCGCCTGATGATCGCCGCCGTCATCTCCATGTACTCCGGCACGCCCCAGGGCTCCGGCGGCGGAAGCGCCTTGCCCTCCCTGCCGTGGCCCGGGAAATCGATCGCGGCCACGCGCATGCCGGTCGAGAGCAGATCGGCCACGCTTCCCATCATCTTCGCCGAGCAGCCCCAGCCGTGCAGGAGCAGCGCGGCGCGCTCGCCGCTGCCGCTCATGACCAGATCGACCTTCGCGCCGCAAACCTCAAGCTGCATTGTCCCGCTCACAACCCCATTCCTTCCCATAGTTCTGGATTCTCCTATTATACTCCATTTTTTGTCAGAATAAAAGAGGGCAACGGCGACTTGGTGCCATTGTCCTTCGGGGGCCGCGATCAGTTTTCCGCTTCGTCCTCATCGGATTCAGTCTGTTCGTAATCAAACTCCTTATACATGATGAGCGCGTCCTCGCGGTTGTCCTCGTAATAGCGCTTGCGGTAGCCCACGTCAAGAAAGCCGCACGCGTGGTACAGGCTCTGCGCCGGCAGGTTGGAGCGGCGCACCTCCAGCGTCATCATCGCCATGGAGTTGTCCCTGGCCAGCTGCATCAGCGCCTCGAAGATTTTTTTGCCGTAGCCCATGCGCCGGAAGTCCGGGTGCACGGCGACGTTGCAGATGTGCGCCTCGTCGAGCACAAACCACATGCCCGCGTATGCCAGCACGCGCCCGGCCCCGTCGTCGAGCACCAGCCAGCGCGCCACCACGTTTTCCTTCACGTCGTGCAGGATCGATTCCTCGCTCCACGGCATCGCGAAGCACAGCTTCTCGATCTCGTGAATCTGGGCAACGTCCTCCTCGCGGATCGCGCGGACAAACGGCTCAGCCATGGCTGTCCTCCCTCTGCTGCGCGGCCAGCTTCGCCGCGCGCTCGCGCTCCGCCTGCGGCGCGCGTAGATACAGCGGCAGCAGCGTCATGCAGTCCTTGATGTTCTCCCCGACCGCGGCATAGACCTGCGCCAGCGTGCAGGCGCTCGCCGCGCGAAGGCCCACATGCTGCGCCGGCGCAAAATGCGCCCTGTCGCCCAGTCTCGCCGTGATCGCGTCCCACATCGCCGCCACGCCGTCGCCCAGGAACAGCGCGTCCCGGCCCGTCGCCTCCACGCGGTCAAGGAACAGGCTCAGCTTTTCGGCTTCGTCATCCATCAGGCGTTTGGGCGGCATGCCGCTTTCAAACATCGCGCCGTAAACCTGCTGCGCGCGCGCGTCGAGGATCGGGCAGATCACGCCGTCAAAGTAAGGCGCGTTCGCCGCCAGCGCCTCCAGCGCGTCGACGCCGATGCAGGGCTTGCCCGCCGCGTGCGCGAGCGCCTTCACCGTGGACACGCCGATGCGCACGCCGGTAAACGAGCCGGGGCCCACCACCGCGCCGAACAGGTCGATGTCAGCGACCGTCATCTCGCACAGCGCAAGCGCCTGCTCCACCATCGGCATCACCCGCTGGGAGTGCGTCCTGCCGCTGGTCAGCTGCATCTCGCAGACGATCTGGCCGTCCCGGCTGATCGCCACGCCGCATGCCGGGCCGGAGGTATCAAGCATCAGGATCTTCATGGCCGTCCTCCATCTTTTTGAGAATTTCATCAATCCGGGTCTCGTTAAACGCGCCCATGGGCGTGAGCGTGATGTCCCGCGCCGCGCCGTCCATCGCGTAGCGGATGTCGATCGCCAGCGCGTCGCCCGGCATCGCCTCCGCCGCCATCTGCGGCCACTCGATCAGCGACGCGCCGTCGTCCGCGGGCATGTATTCGTCCAGGCCCATCTCGTAGAGGGCGTCCTCGCCCTCCAGGCGGTACAGGTCAAAGTGATAGAGCCTGAGTGAGCGCCCCTCGTGGATGTTGAGGATGGTGAACGTGGGGCTGGGCACCGGGCCCTCGACGCCCATGCCGCGGGCCGCCGCGCGCGTGAGCACGCTCTTGCCCGCGCCCATCTCGCCCGAAAGCAGCACCACGTCGCCCGCACGCAGACAAGCGCCCAGGGCATAGCCCAGGCGCTGCGTCTGCTTTTCCGAACAGCTTAAAAAGGAGTACAAATCCGTATTCACCCGTTTTCCTGGTCGGCGCTTCACCTGCCGCCGCGCTGATGCAGCAGCGGAGAAACGCGCTTGTACAGCAGATACGTCGTGCCGCTTAGCACGGCCGCCTTGAGCAGATTGAACGGCGCGGTGATGAAGATCACCAGCTTGAGCGTCGAATCGACGAAGCTCAGGATCTTCTGGCCCATGCCGATGATCACCTCAAGCGGCAGGTTCATTAGCACCTGGTACGCCGGGATAAGAATGAAGTAGTTGACCAGCACGCCGGCCACCGTCATCGCCGCGCCGCCCGCCAGCATCGCGCGCAGCGCGCCCCTGCGGGTCTTGTTTCTGCGGTAGAGCAGGCTCGCCGGGATGACGAACGCGCAGGACATCAGGATGTCCGCCGCCTCGCCCACGCACGCCGTACTCGTGCCCAGCATGTGCACCAGGTTCTTGACGATCACGACCGCCGCGCCCTGCAGCGGGCCCATCGCGAATCCCGCCAGAATCGCGGGCATCGTGGACAGGTCGAGCTTGTAAAACGCCACGACCGGGATCTCGATGTAGTACAGGATCACGGCCATCGCGGCAAGCAGGCCGCAGCGGGTGAGGTTGAACATTGCGTTTGCATTGCGCTTTTCCTGAGACATGGACATTCTCCTTTCGGCGCGTGCCGCGCCGGTGCGTTTTGAGCAGCAGACAGCCCCTGAAAGCTGAGCGATCAGGGGCCGATTCTGCATTGCAAAAACCGTGTAAGGAGATATGCTCTTCTTCCATCCAGACTGTACTGTCGGCTCCGGAGTTTCACCGGATCAACCAGATCGGTTCGCGGGCTGTACCGCCGGTAGGGACTTTCACCCTGCCCTGAAGATCTCTCAAAGACTGCGCTGTGGATCGGGCTTATTATAATGCAGCGGCATACCGCTGTCAAGCCAGCCGCCCATCTTTTTGCTGTCTGCCGCATGCCCATTTTTCGCAAGACGCCGCCGCGCTTATTTGCTCTGGGCAAACAGCCAGTCGCGCACGGTCTCGAGCCTGTACGCATAATCAAACGACGTCAGATGCTCGCTGCCGCCCGCGCCCTCAGGCAGGGTCGTGCCCTTGGTGAAGGTGATGAAGTTGGCGTTAAGCCCCTGGTCAAGCAGCGCCTGCACGGCCGCCTCCTGCGCCGCAGCGTCGTCCTGCGCGCTCCACTCGGCGTGCGCGTAGGCGGCCCCGTCGCGGTCAAAGACCGCCATCAGGCCGCTCTGGCCGGTGGACGCCTTGTCGTCCCCCGCCGATACGATATAGAAGAAGCGGTCGCTCTCCAGCACGTCAAGGATGTCGTTGTTCCACTGGCTGCCGACGAACAGCGACGCGGCAAACAGCTCCGGATACTTCACATTCAGGTGGAACGACGTCATGCCACCCATGGACTGGCCGGTGGTATACAGCCTGTTCGTGTCGATCGAATACGTCTGCGTCAGCGATTCGATGAGCCGCACCGCGGTGTCGATCTGATCGGATGTTTCAAAATTGTCGTTGACGACCGTCTCCGTGAAGATGGGAATGAGCACGAAGCAGGGATGCTTGGCCTGCTCCTCCTTCGTCGCCCAGACGACGCCGCCCCAGCCGATCGTCAGGGAGAACTCCGGCTCCCGGCCCGCCGCGCGCGAGTCCGGAATGAACATGATCATGGGATACCGGGTGTCCGCGCTGTAATCCTGCGGAACGAACAGCTCATACTGCATCTCAAAGCCCGTCTCCGGGTCCGTGAAGGTCAGCAGCTGAAACGCGTCCTGTACCTGCGCGAGCATCGCCTCCAGCTCCTCGTCCGGCTCGCTCTGTGCCACGCCGCCGCCCTGGCCGCGTCCGCCGCCCATGCCGTCAGGGCGTTCGCCCCTGTCGCCCATCGGGCGTCCGCCCGGGCCGGCCGATTCCATCGCAGCCTGCGGCTGCGTCTCCTCCGGCTGCACCGAATCCTCCGCCAGCGCCAGCGTGCCAAACAGGCAGAAGACCGCCATCCATGCCAAAATCCTTTTCATGCTGATCTTACCTCCGTTCACGGGCATTGTATCAGCGAAATTCGAATGAAATGTGAAGGCAGGTCGAAATTCTCTCGCCGATTCAGTAACAAAGCGTGTCGCACGATGCTTTGCAAAATTTCCCATGACATCAAAATGAGGACGCCTTTCGGCTGTCCTCCATGTCATTTTCTGCGCGCCGCGCAGTACGCCGCGATCGCCCGGGCCATGCACTGCGCCGTGCCCTCGCCGTGACGGTCGATGTTCTGCCTGAACCGCTCATCCGCCTCATACATCTGCCCGAGGCCCTCGAGGATCTCGTCCGTGCAGGCATAGAAGTGCTCCGTGATGTACTGCTGCCAGTCTGCGACCAGCGCCTGCACGCGCGCGTCCTCCGGCGCAAGCGTCCGCACGGCGGCAAACGCCGCCATCCGCTCGTCCATGCCCTTCTGGATGTCCGCCCAGTCGCCCGCGCCGTATGCGCCCGTGCGCGCCTGGCTCTGCGCGTATGCGTCCGTCTCGCCCCAGCGCGTCTTCACCTCGTCCGCGTACTGCGCCTTCATCCGCTCGATCTCCCTCATGTCAAACACCTCCGGTCGGGGCGTTCCCTTCCCCAGCAGCGCCTCGTTAAGCCGCGCGATCATCGCGTCGATGCGCGCGCGCTCCATCTCAAGCAGCGCTCTTTGCCTGCGCATGGCGTCCCGCGCGTCGTACGCCGGATGGGCCATGATGTCGCGGATCTGCTCCAGCGGAAAGCCCAGCTCCCTGAAAAAGAGAATCTGCTCCAGCTTCGCCATCGCCGCCTCGTCGTAAAGCCGGTAGCCCGCCTGCGTAACCTCGCTGGGCGCGAGCAGCCCAATCGCATCATAGTGGTGCAGCGTGCGCACGCTCACGCCCGCGCGGGCGGCCGCCTCGCCGATGGACCAGCACCCTGCTTTTTTCATGACAACGCCCCGTTTCTCTCTGTTCTGTGTTCTGTTCCGACCGGGAACAGGAACAGCATACAGCCTGACGCAGCGTCAGAGTCAAGCGCTTTTTTCATCCTGATTGATGGAAATCCTCAGGTTCCGGCCTCGGGCACATGGCTGTGGGGTTCGCAGATTCTTGTCGGCGATGCAGCTGGCATCATGCCGGCTTTTTGCCAAAGACAGCATCAAACAGCGCATACGTCCACTGCGGGCGGCTTTTGCCTTCGTCCTGCCAGCCCATCAGCAGGTCCACCGTATAGGCCAGCTCCTGATTCCGCTTTTTCTGCCAGAGGGCGTCGTGCGCCAGCGCTGCCGCGCAGCCCTTCGCCCGAAAGCCCACGCGCCGTGCCGTCATCACCGCGCGGCGCAGATGGTAGTCGCTGGTCACGACCAGCACGCGTCTGCCCTTCGCGCCGCCGAGCTTCTGCGCCGCAAAGCGCATGTTCTCCATCGTATTTTGGGACTGATCCTCCAGCACCACGGCGCCCTCCGGCACGCCCGCCTCCCCAAGCAGCCGCGCCATCACCGCCGCCTCGGTGATATCATGTCCCGGCGCGGCGCCGCCGCTGGCGACGATCACCTTCGCCATGCCCTGTGCATATGCCCTGGCTGCCGCCTGCGCGCGCAGGCAGAGCTCCTGCGTCGGCCGGTCCTGCCCGTCAAGCGCGTAACCCAGCAGCACAATCGCGTCGTATCTCCCGCTCATAGCCGTCCGATGATCTCCCGCAGCTCGTCCGGCGTGCGCGCAAGCCGCTCAGCGCCCGCCGCCCTCAGGCAGGCCTCGTCCCGGAAGCCCCACAGCACCGCCACGCAGGCGACGCCCGCGTTGCGCGCGGTGAGCACGTCCACGTCCGAATCGCCGACGTACACCGTCTCCTGCGCCGTCACGCCCATTTCGCGCATCGCAGCCAGCACGCTGTCCGGCGCGGGCTTCCTCGCGCGCGAGGGATCGTCGCCGATGGCGGCGCACATGCGCTCGCCGAAGTACGCCCTGCTGAGCGCCTTGACCGCGAAGTCGATCTTGTTGGACACGATCGCGTGCTTCACGCCCGCTTCTGACAGCTTGTCCAGCATCTCCAGGATGCCGTCGTAGGGCCGCGTTCTGTCCCGGCTGTGCGCGCCGTAGTGGCGGGTGAAGTCCTCCAGCGCCTTGTCAAACGCCGGATTCGCCTCGCCGCCCGGCACCGCGCGCATCATCAGTCTGCGGATGCCGTTGCCCACAAACGCACACACCTCCTGCGTGCTGCGCAGGGGCATGCCGTTCATCGCGAGGGCCGCGTTCACGCTCGCCGCCAGATCGTCCAGCGTGTTGAGCAGCGTGCCGTCCAGATCCCAGATCACCGCTTTGATGTTCATGCTTCATCTCTCCCGTATGTTGCTGGCTCTATTGTATCGCGCCGCAGGCGCCCGCGTCAATCGCTTTCTCCTTTCCTTACCGCGCCGGATCTGCTATAATGTCCCTGAGAAAGCGTCAGGGCTGCCGCCCTGAAACCTGCCTGAGGGATTGCATCCCTCAGACTCCCTTCCTTGCTTCGCGCAGTCAGAAGCAACCTTCTCGGGATGATGATTGTTAACAGGGGTGCTCGTTCATGCAAAGGGATTTGACGCAGGGCCCCATCCGCCGCGGGCTGATTCTCTTCAGCCTGCCGCTGATCGCGGGCAATCTGCTTCAGCAGCTGTACAACATCGTGGATACCTGGGTGGTCGGCCGGTTTCTGGGCAACGTCGCGCTGGCCGCCGTGGGCAGCGCGTTTTCGCTGATGGTGCTGCTCACCAGCCTGCTTCTGGGGCTGTGCATGGGCAGCGGCGTGGTGTTCAGCCAGCTCCATGGCGAGGGCAGACCCGACCGCATGAAGACCGCCGTGGTCAACGCGTTCGTGATGATCGCGCTGATCGCCCTGCTGCTGACGGTCCTTTCCTATGCCGCGCTGCCCGCGCTCCTGTCGCTCATGCGCATCCCGCCCGAGGTCGTGTCCGACATCACCGCGTATCTGCGCGTCGTCTTCGCGGGCATCCCGTTCGTCTTCCTGTACAACTTCCTCGCCGCCGTGCTGCGCAGCGTGGGCAATTCCCTCGCGCCGCTCCTGTTTCTGCTCGTCTCCACCCTGGCAAACATCGTGCTTGACCTGCTGTTTGTGCTCGGTCTGCATGCGGGCGTCGCTGGCGCGGCGGCGGCCACGGTGATGGCGCAGGCGCTCAGCGCCGTGGGCATCGCGCTGTGCTTTCTGCGCATGACCGCGCTGCATCCCGGCAAAGCCCACATGCGCCGCGACGGCGCGCTGCTTGCGCGCATCGCCAGCGTCAGCGTGCTCACCAGCGTCCAGCAGTCCATCATGAACTTCGGCATCCTGATGATCCAGAGCTTGGTCAACAGCTTCGGCGTGGCGAACATGGCCGCGTTCGCCGCGGGCGTGAAGATCGACGCCTTCGCCTATTCCCCGGCGCAGGATTTTGCCAACGGCTTTGCCACGTTCGTCGCGCAGAACACCGGCGCGGGCAAACCCGACCGCGTCCGCCGCGGCCTGCGCGAGGCTGGCGCGCTCTCGCTCTCCTTCTGCCTGCTCGTCTCCGCGCTCGTCTTCCTCTTCGCCAAACCGCTGCTCACGCTGTTCATCGATCCCGCCGAAACGGAGATCCTCGCCATCGGCGCACGCTATCTGCGTCTTGAGGGCGTGTTCTACGTCGGCATCGGCATGCTCTTTCTGCTCTACGCCACCTATCGCGGCCTGGAGCGCGCGGGCATGTCCGTCGTGCTCACCGTCATCTCGCTCGGGCTGCGCGTGCTCATCGCCTACGCGTTCGCGCCGCGCTTCGGCGTGACCGCCATCTGGCTGGCGATTCCCATCGGCTGGTTTGTCGCGGACGCCGTAGGGCTGTTTGGTCTCGTCCGCGCATGGCAAAAAGGCGGCTGAGCGCGTTGCCGCCCCGCCGCTTTGCGAATATCATCAGTGTGCAACCCTTGAGAAAAAGGAGGTTTTCTCATGAATATAGAAACCATCGACCGCATCCTGCACGACACCGCCTATATCCGCGTAAGCGGCACGGAACAGGAGCTCGCCTGCGCCCGGTATCTGATGGGCGAATGCGAGCGTCTCGGCTTTTCGGCTACGCTTGAGGCGTTTGACGTGCCCATGGCGAATATGAAGCGCGCCACGCTGACCGCCGACGGCAGGGAGATCCCCTGCAAGGGCTACCTGTGCGCCGGCAGCGGCGAAATCGAAGCGCCGCTTGTCTATGTGCCGGAGGCAAACCCCTGCGCCCTCTCCGTCTGCAAGGGCAAAATCGTGCTGCTGGACGGCTTCCTCGGCTACTGGAAGTATCAGGACATCCTGGCCAGCGGCGCCGCCGGCTTCATCACCTACGACGGCAACGCCAACTACGCCGACGAGGACATCGACCAGCGCGAGCTGCGTTCCTATGTGAGCAAGGGCGTGAAGCTTCCCGGCGTGAACATCAACGCCAAGTCCGCCATCGAGCTGGTCCGCTCCGGCGCGCAGACCGCCAGGATCGTTCTGGAGCAGGACGAGTTCACGGGCCAGTCCCACAACGTCGTCTGCGAGCTGCCCGGCGAGACGGACGAGTGGATCGCGCTCACCGCGCACTACGATTCCAGGCCGCTTTCCACCGGCGCATATGACAACATGTCCGGCTGCATCGGCCTGCTGGGCGTCGCGCAGGCGCTGGCCGAAAAGCCGCGCCGCCGCGGCCTGCGCCTGATCTTCTGCGGCAGCGAAGAGCGCGGCCTGCTCGGCTCCAAGGCGTACTGCGCCGCGCACGAGGCGGCGCTTTCAAGGATCGCGCTCGATGTGAACCTCGACATGATCGGCTCGATCATGGGCCCGTTCAACGCCGTGTGCACCTCTGAGGAGCGCCTGATGCACTTCATCGAGTACCTCTCCTCCCTCTCGGGCTTCAGCCTCAAGGCGCGCCAGGACGTCTATTCGAGCGACTCCACGCCGTTCGCGGACAAGGGCGTGCCGGCTGTGTCCTTCGCGCGCCTCGCGCCGCACAATACCGCAACCATCCACAACCGCTACGACACGCTCAAGGTGATGAGCGCCGCGCAGCTTGCGAAGGATATCGACTTCATCAGCGCGTTCGTCGACGCGATGGCGAATGCCCGGCATTTCCCCGTGAAGCGCGAGATGCCCGACGCGATGAAGGACAAGCTCGACATCTATCTGAACCGCAAGCGGGACAGGAACGCGTAAGGAGGATTTGTATGACCAGCATTCTCATCAAGGACACCACCCGCGAGGAGCGCGAGCAAATCGTCGCCGATTCCCTCGGCGCGATCGATGCCTCCTGCGAGGGCTGCGCCGCCGGCATGTACGAGATGTATCAGGACTACATCGAGGGCCGGCGCGAGCTGCGCGAGATCAACATGGCCTACCGTGCCGGCTACGTCTCCGGTCAGACCGGGCCGGATCGGGCGGAGTGCGGCATGGCGTAAGGCACGTCAGGCGATTTCGTCCCTTTCGCTCACCTCGGGATGCAGATAGGCGTCAAAGGTGAGCTGGTACTTCGTCGAGTACGTTCCCTGCGTGCACGGCACAAAGCCGCGGCTGACAAACAGATGCCGGGAGCGGCTGTTTTCGTGGTAAATATGCGCGATGACCCGATCCTTGCGCATCTCCAGGAAGGCGATCTTGAGCGCCTCGGACAGGCTGACGCGCCCATAGCCCTGTCCCCACATGCGTTCCTCGCCGATGGCGATGACCAGCTCCGCGGTGTTGTCCGCGCAATACGCCAGGCGCAGAAAGCCAATGGCCTGATCCGCGCCCGTGCAGATCATAAAAAGCGGCCATTGCGGTTAAACAGCGGCGTAAATACCGGCAATCGGGCGTCGTATACCTGCTTGAGCTGGGTGGCGATCTGCTGATGCTCGTTCAGATACCGATAGACATGCTCGTTCGACATCCATTTGATCATCAGCAGAAGATCCCCCGTCCGCAGCTCGGTTCTGAGTGAAACCCACTGTGACATGATTGTATCCCCCGCATTGTGATTTCTGTATTGCTTTGAACAAAGCGGGCTTTCCCGTCTCACCCGGACGCGCGGCGGGAAGCCCCTCTTCCTTTGCGAAGACGGTTCTTTCGAGATTTGGCGGCTGTGTGCTGCTGCCGCATCTCACGGCATCATCTGGTTCATATCGCAGAAGTAGGCATAGAATGCCGACGCTTCCCCGGCCTGCGACGTGCCCTCAAGGCGCCCCAGCATCTCCCGCAGGATTGTCCGCATGGTTTGGTTGGAGAAGACCCTGAAGGGCACGCTGCCCCAGGCGGAGCGCTGCTTTTCCCCGTCAAGGAAGGCCCAGAAGGGCATCGGCGCGGGCAGCATGAGCCGGTACCGGTCGTGCGCCCTCACCAGGCCGTCCGAGCACGCATCGCCCCAGAAGTCGTCGCGCACCATGAACGCGCCCAGAATCTGCCGCTGCTCCTCGTCGCCCCCGACGGGCCTTGCAGTCAGCAGGCAGGCCGTATTGGGCTTCATGGCTTTGGGCACCCGGGGCTTTCCCTGGGACGGCCCGGAGAGAACACGGCCCGTGAACAGCGCGCCCTCTTCGCGATAGTGCACCAGCTGCTCCGGCGTCGCGTCAAAAGCCGCCTGGGATTTCGGCGGGATTTTCATCGTCCTCAGACGGATCTGCCGCTCATGCTTTTCGATCTCCCGTCTCTTTTCCTCCTGACGGCGCCGCTCGTTGCTCGCCGCCATGGCGGACAGCTCCGCCTGGAGCGCGGCGTCCTTCAGCGTCAGATGATGTATAAAGGCGTCCGGGCAGGGAAACTTCTTCTCTCCCTGCGCAAAGCACACGGTGATCGTGTTTCCGGAAACCTCCGTGATGATTCCTTTTCCAAAGGCTGCATGCTTCACAGCCTGACTGCGCAATTGCATATCTGCTCTCCTTTCCGGTCAGTGCCTCGGCAGCGAACATCTTCCCCGCATGCCGCCGTCCCTCATGCGAACGGCGCGCAGCGGCGCTGAACAGGCATGACGCATCCCTCCCGCTGTGAAGACTCCTCCTGAGCGCGCAAAACCGCCAATATAAAAAGAAAGAAGGGCTTCACATACAGCACAGAGATGTGCAATATCCAAAGCCCTTCTTACATGGTAAGACGGTTCTTTTTTCAAGTAGCCCGATTATATCATACTTCCGATGCAAAAGCAAGGCCGCAGCGGGACAAATTCGGCCGAATCGCCCGCCGCATCCGCCAGCGCCGGGACGCGCGCACGCCGATTCATCAATAGCTGATTTTCCGGATCAGCAATTCCTCTGTATCGGACTTGAGCAGCTCCACGGCCTTCTCATAGTCGCGCTCCTCACAGGCGCTGATCAGCCTGTGATGAAAATCACGCTCCACCTTCGCATTGTGCAGCTTCACATAATTGGAATAGAGCGTGTATGCTCTGGCGTTGTCGCGCAGGGTATCGGCCAGGATCCTGAGCATGTACTGATTTCCGGCGTAGGAAGCAAGCTCCAGATGGAAGGCGATGTTGTGTTCCCACTTCTGCATCGTCGTCATCTGCGCGGCGTCGCTGCTGCTGTCGTTCAGCTCACGCAGCCTGTTCAGATCCTGCCGGGTCAGCCTGGGAAACGCACGTTCAAACATAAAAAGCTCCAGCGCCTGGCGCGTTTCCACAATCTGCTTCATCTCATCCCTGCAAATGAGCACCACGCGATAGCCCCTGCGCGGAATACACTCCAGGACGTTCTCATTGCAGAGCATGATCAGCGCCTCTCTGACAGGCGATTTGCTGACCCCAAACCGCTCCACCAGCTGGCCCTCGGTGATAAACTCATCCGGCAGAATTTCCCCATTGATAATGTCGAGGTAGACCTGTCGATATACCTTGTCCGTCAGCGGCTTTTTTGTCTTCAAGCCCTTCACCCGCCCCGCCATTCTATTGTATGATTTGTATTATAAATCATTGCGCCGGATTGTCAAGATTCTATATTTACATTTAAATATTTTGTCTGCATTTTACAATTACCGTCGAAGAATATGCGCATTTTCTCTTTCATTCTGTAGAATTTCTTTGTTCAGTATATACAATGTCAAAAAACTGTGATACGCTTGATTCAGATATATCCGTTAAGGAGATGAAACACATGCTTCGCCATGATCCAGTTTACGATTGCTACTGTGAAATTCTCAAGAGCGAGCTGCAGATGGCCACCGGCTGCACCGAGCCGATCGCCCTGGCATACTGCGCCGCCAGGGCGCGAGCCGAGCTGCGCGATATGCCAGAGCGCGTTCTTGTCCGTGTCAGCGGCAACATCATCAAGAATGTCAAAAGCGTGACCGTTCCGAACACCGGCGGTCTGAAGGGCATCAAGGCCGCCGTCGCCGCAGGCATCGTCGCCGGCAACGAGAACGGCGCGCTTCAGGTGCTGGCCTGCGTCAATGAAGCGCAGTACGCCGAAATCAAGCAATTTCTGATGAACACCCCCATCCGCGTGGAAAGCATGGACGAAGGCGACCTGCTGGACATGGAGGTGACCGTGTACGCCGGATCCCATCACGCCGCCGTGCACATCTGCAAGAGCCACACGCACATCCAGGAGATCCTGTTTGACGGCAGCACGCGCTTCTGCGACAACATGACCATCAGCCCGCAGGAGACGCAGACGGATTACAGCCTGCTGGATATCCGTCGCATCTGCGAGTTCGCCGATTGTCTTGAAATCGAGGATCTGGACGGCGTGATCAGCCGGCAGATTCAGTGCAATACGGCCATCGCGAACGAGGGGCTGCGCGCCGGTTGGGGCGCCGATATCGGCGGCGCGCTGCTGCAGGCCTATGGTCATGACGTCAGGATCCGCGCGCGCGCCCTTGCCGCCGCGGGCAGCGATGCGCGCATGAGCGGCTGCGAGATGCCGGTCGTCATCAACTCCGGCAGCGGCAACCAGGGCCTGACGGTCTCCCTGCCCGTGATCGAATACGCCAGGGAATACGGCAAGAGCGACGAAGCGCTGCAGCGTGCGCTGGCTGTCGCCAACCTGTGCGCCATTCACGAAAAGGCCGCCATCGGCAAACTGTCCGCCTTCTGCGGCGCGGTGACCGCCGGCAGCGCAGCCGGCGCCGGCATTGCCTATCTGCTCACGCAGGACTGCACGGTGGTCGAGCACACCATCGTCAACGCCCTTGCGATCGTCAGCGGCATGATCTGCGACGGCGCCAAGCCCTCCTGCGCCGCCAAAATCGCCTCCGCAGTCGACGCCGCCATTCTCGGCCTGGAGATGTACCGGCGCGGCCACGAGTTCTACGGCGGAGACGGCATCCTCTCCAAGGGCATTGAGAACACCATCTCCAACGTCGGTAAGCTCGGCCGCGAGGGCATGCGGGAAACCGACAAAAAGATCCTGGAGATCATGACCAGCGACGAATAATGCATGCGCCTCATCAGATTCGCTCTCAGCGTGCCGGCGCAAAAGCAAATGAATACGCAAGGCGGCGGACAGGAGAACCTGTTCGCCGCCTTGTATATTCAAATGAAAAAGCCCTGAAAGCACGAAGCTTTCAGGGCGATTCTGGTGCGGGAAACAGGACTTGAACCTGCATGAAATTGCTTTCACTAGAACCTGAATCTAGCGCGTCTGCCAATTCCGCCATTCCCGCGAAGATGGTGGGCAGGGATGGATTCGAACCATCGAAGTCGGTGACGGCAGA
>JAGBDL010000069.1 GCA_017937505.1 Clostridia bacterium
CATCATCAACGAGCCGACCGCCGCCTCCCTGGCGTACGGCCTCGATAAGGAAGATTCTCACAAGATTCTGGTGTACGACCTGGGCGGCGGCACCTTCGACGTCTCCCTCCTGGAGATCGGCGACGGCGTGTTCGAGGTACTGGCGACCAACGGCGATACCCGCCTGGGCGGCGACGACTTTGACGACCGCATCATCAACTACCTGGCTGCCGAGTTCAAGAAGGAGAACGGCATCGACCTGAAGGCCGACCGCATGGCCATGCAGCGCCTCAAGGAGGCCGCCGAGAAGGCGAAGATCGAGCTCTCCGGCGTGATGAGCACCAACATCAACCTGCCGTTCATCACCGCGGACGCGACCGGCCCGAAGCACCTGGACATCACCATGACCCGCGCGAAGTTCGACGAGCTGACCCGCGATCTGGTCGACCGCACCATCGCCCCGATGCAGAACGCGCTGCGCGACGCCGGCATGACCGCCAATGAGGTGGATCGCGTGATCCTGGTCGGCGGCAGCACCCGTATCCCGGCGGTGCAGGACGCCGTGCGCAAGGTGACCGGCAAGGAGCCGTACCGCAACATCAACCCGGATGAGTGCGTCGCTGTCGGCGCGGCCATCCAGGGCGGCGTGCTGGCCGGCGACGTCAAGGACGTGCTGCTGCTGGACGTCACCCCGCTGTCCCTGGGCATTGAGACCATGGGCGGCGTGTTCACCCGCCTGATCGACCGCAACACCACCATCCCGACCACCAAGAGCCAGATCTTCTCCACCGCCGCGGACGGCCAGACCTCCGTTGAGGTGCACGTCCTGCAGGGCGAGCGCGAGATGGCCGCGGGCAACAAGACCCTGGGCCGCTTCCAGCTGACCGGCATCGCGCCGGCGCCGCGCGGCGTGCCGCAGATCGAGGTCACCTTCAACATCGACCGCAACGGCATCGTGAACGTCTCCGCGAAGGACCTGGGCACCGGCAACGAGCAGAAGGTGACCATCACCTCCAGCACCAACCTCTCCGAGGAGGAGATCAACCAGCGCGTCAAGGAAGCCGAGCAGTACGCGGCCGAGGACAAGAAGCGCAAGGAAGAGGTCGAAACCCTCAACCGCGCCGATTCCATGATCTTCGAGATCGAGAAGCAGCTGCGTGAGCTGGGCGACAAGCTCAGCGCCGAGGACAAGGCGACCGTTGAAAGCGAGCTGGCCGAGTTCAAGAAGATTCGCGAGGGCGGCGACGCCGAGCAGATCAAGAACGCCATGGAGAACTTCACGCAGAAGGTCTACGCGGTGTTCGGCAAGATCTATCAGCAGCAGCAGGCGCAGGATCCGAACGCGGCGAATGCGGGCGGCTATCAGCAGGCGCAGGACGCGACCAATGACGGCGCGGCCGACGCGGACTACGACGTCCACTAACGAGCGCGGAAACAGCGAAAGAGGAAAGCGCAGGCCGCCGTCACTTTGTGGCGGCGGCATCGCGCGGTTTACAGCAAGTTTCAGAATAGGTGGTGACTGCTGTGGCAGACAAGAGAGATTACTACGAGGTGCTGGGCGTTGCCAAGGGCGCCTCGGATGACGAAATCAAAAAAGCATACCGCAAGGCGGCCAAGGCCAGCCACCCGGACCTGCATCCCGATGACAAGGAAGCCGAGGCGCGCTTCAAGGAGATCAACGAGGCCTACGAGGTGCTCTCCGACCCGCAGAAGCGCGCACGCTATGACCAGTTTGGTCACGAGGATCCGCGCGCGGGCGGCGCCGGCGCGGGCTACGGCGGATTCGGCGGCTTTGAGGATATCTTTGACATGTTCACCGGCGGCGGCTTTGGCGGCGGATTCGGCGGCGGCAGCCGGCAGAGCCGTCAGAACGCGCCCCAGCGCGGCAGCGACCTGCAGTACAACCTGACGCTGAGCTTTGAAGAGGCGGCGTTTGGCTGCAAGAAGGAATTCAAGTTCCAGCGCAACGCGACCTGCGACGCCTGCGGCGGCAGCGGCGCAAAGCCCGGCACCCAGCCGCAGACCTGCCCGACGTGCGGCGGCAGCGGCCAGCAGCGCGTGACCATGAACTCTCCGTTTGGCCAGGTGCAGACGATGCGCACCTGCCAGACCTGCGGCGGCAAGGGCAAGACGATCAAGGAGCGCTGCACGAAGTGCTCCGGCAGCGGCTTTGTCCGCGTGACGCGCACGGTGACGATGAACGTCCCGGCGGGCGTGGACGACGGACAGAACTTCAAGACCATCCCCGGCGAGGGCGAACCGGGCCGCAACGGCGGACCGTCCGGCGATCTGTACGTGACGTGCAACGTGCGTCCGCATAAGATCTTCAAGCGCGACCGCTACGACCTGTACTGCGACGTGCCCATCAGCTTCACGCAGGCGGCGCTGGGCGGCGAGATCGACGTGCCGACGCTCGAGGGGACGACGAAGTTCGATATCCCGGCCGGTACGCAGGAGGGCACGTCCTTCCGCATCCGCAGCCAGGGCATCCAGCAGATGCGCGGCAGCGGCAAGGGCGACCTGTTCTTCACCGTGCACGTCGAGGTGCCCAAGCACCTGGGCGAAAAGCAGAAGGATCTGCTGCGCCAGTTCGAGGATTCCCTCAGCGGCAGGGAGTACGAGCGCCGCAAGAGCTTCGGCGACCAGGTGAAGAGCTACATCCGCGAAAACGCCGAGCGGTTCAAGGAAAAGTTCGACAAGAAATAAAGGATTTTGACGCCTGAGTAAGAATTATCTCTTATTCAGGCTTTTTCTTCTCGGATAGGAAATTGCGCAAAAACCGTGCAACGAGCACCGAACGACTTGAATTTGCAAAGCCGTTCGGAGGTGGGGGCGGGCACGGCCCGCTTTCTTGCCATGTGGCTTGAAGCAGCCGCGAAGCGAAGAAGGGAGTCTGAGGGATGAAATCCCTCAGGCGGGTCTGGGCGGCAGCCCGGAAAGAGAGGAATTATGGATTGGATGGAAGCTGTGGTGCATACCACGACCATGGGCGCGGACGTCGTCAGCGAGGTGCTGATGAACGCGGGCGCGGTGGGTACGTCGATCGAGGATCGCTATGACGTGACCTCCAGCAAGAAGGAGGACGGCATGTGGGACATGATCGACGAGGAGGTGCTCGCCCGGATGAGCGAGGACGTGCTCGTCAGGGCGTACTTCAAAAACGACGCCAGCGTGCAGGAGACGCTGCTGCTGGTGCGCGAGAAGCTCGGCGAGCTGAAGCGTCTGGACATGGGCTTTGACATCGGCAGCTTGACGCTCGAGCATCAGAACGTGCAGGAGCAGGACTGGGCGGAGAACTGGAAGAAGTACTACAAGCCCTTCCGCGCGGGCGAGCATCTGGTGATCAAGCCAAGCTGGGAAGGCTATGAGGAGAAGCCGGGCGATCTGGTGCTGGAGCTCGATCCGGGCATGGCGTTTGGCACGGGCACGCACGAGACGACCTTCATGTGCATGGAGCAGCTGGAAAAGTACGTGACCCCGGGCTGCAAGGCGATCGACGTGGGCTGCGGCAGCGGCATTCTGGCGCTGGCGGCGGCGAAGCTGGGCGCAGGCGACGTGCTGGCGATCGATCTGGATGAGCTGGCGGTCAAGGTGGCCGCGGAGAACACCGCGAAGAACGGCCTGAGCGACAGGGTGCGCGTGGTGCACGGCGACCTGCTGGAGAAGGCCGACGAGATGGCGGACGTGATCGTGGCGAACATCATCGCGGACGTGATCTGCTTTTTGTGCGGCCCGGCGAAGAAGCACCTGCTGCCGGGCGGCACGTTCATCTGCTCCGGCATCATCCGCGAGCGCGAGGACGACATGCAGCAGGCGCTGGCCGCGGCGGGCTATGCCGTGTGCAACCGCCTGGAGAAGGGCTCCTGGGTCTGCCTGGCGGCCAAGGCGGCGCAGTGATACGGGGAGAAGAGCATGCATCGATTCTTTGCCGATGAAAACGGAATTGTGAATGGAACGGCCTGCCTGAATGCCGGGGACTCCCAGCACGCATTGCGCGTGCTGCGCCTGGAGCGCGGCGACGAAATCGAGCTGGTCTGCGCGCCGGGCCGGTATCTGGCACAGATCACGGGCGAGACGGACGGCCTGGTGCAGGTGAAGGTATGCGAGGAATTGCGCCGGACCGAGGCGCGCACGCGGGTGACGCTCTATCAGGGGTTGCCCAAGGCGGACAAGATGGAGCTGATCGTACAGAAGGCCACGGAGCTGGGCGTGCAGGCGATCCGCCCGGTGGCGATGGAGCGCTGCGTGGTGAGGCTGGAGGGCAAGGACGCGGGCAAAAAGATCGAGCGCTGGCAGAAGATCGCGCGCGAGGCGGTCAAGCAGTGCGCGCGGGTGTCGGTGCCCGAGGTGCTGGAGCCCAGGAAGCTCATGCAGCTGGAGGAGGAGCTTTCGCAGCTGGACGTGCTCATCGTGCCCTGGGAGGATGCACGGGACGGCAGTATCCGTCAGGCGCTCGCGCCGTTTGAGGGACGGGACGCGCTGCGCGTGGGCATCCTGATCGGCCCGGAGGGCGGCATCAGCGAGAAGGAAGCGCATTGGATGGCGGAAAACGCCGGGGCGAAGCTGGTCACGCTCGGCCCCCGCATCCTGCGCACGGAGACGGCGGGCCTGTGCGCGCTGACGATGGTGATGGCGTACCGCGGCGAAATGGAATAGGCAATTTGCGGCGCAAGACTTGCAAGAGTCCGCGCCGTATTTTATAATGGAGTCAAGATTACGAACGAAAGAGGGAACGGACGATGCGTTTTCGCAAAAGCATCAAGGTGACCAAGGGCGTCAAGCTCAATCTCTCCAAGGGCGGCGCCAGCTTCACGGTGGGCAGCGGCCTGCCCGTTTCGCTGAACGTGGGCACCAAGGGCGCGTATCTGAACTGGAGCATTCCGGGCACGGGCGTGTACGACCGCGTGCGCCTGGACAAGATGCTCAAGGAAAAGCTGGGCGGCGTGCTCGGCTTTGGCACGGCGGCCGCCGAGGAGGAGCAGGAAGAGACGGGCGCGGAGAAGAGCACGAAGAAGACCGGCGCGAAGACGGCGGCCAAGAAGTCCTCTTCCGCGAAGACGACGGCCAAATCGACGGCGAAGAAGACGTCTTCCGCCAAGACGGAGACGAAGAAGGAGCCCGACCGCCCCAGCGACGAGGAGATGAACGCCATCGCGCAGGAGATCGCGCTGGTGAACATCCATCGCCAGGCGGTGGACGTGAGCAAGAAGGCGTCCGGCGCACTGGACGCGGACAAGGCCGAGGCGGACATTGAGGCGTGGCTGTCCGAGAGCGAGGCGCCGATCGAGTTCTCCGTGCAGCCGGAGGTGCTCGCGGACAAGGGCGCGGTCATGATCGACCTCGACCTGCCGGAGATCGAGGACATGCCGCAGAACAAGCTCGCGGAGCTGGCGGACGGCACGATCAAGATCAAGAAGAAGACCAAGAAGGAGCAGGTGGAGGACTACCGTACCTGCGTCTTCGGCCTGGGCGAATATGTGGCCAGCCACGTGTTTGCCGTCGTGCCGCAGGCGAAGAAGGTCGTCGTCTCCGCGTACACACAGCGCAGGAGCGAGAAGACCGGCGAACTGCTGGAAGTGTTCATCTATTCCGTCGCGTTTTCCCGCGGCGATTTCACCAAGGACTATCAGGACAAGGATCCGTATGAATTCTGCCAGAAGCTGCCGAGCCGCTTCTATGTGCTCGCCAGCGGCGTAATGAAGGAAATCGTGCCGTTTGAGGCGGCGGACATCCAATAAACCGGCATGATGCCGGTTGCATGACCGACCAAGTCATGCAAGTCCCGCTGCTTTGCAATCGAGGCCGAAGCTTTGCAGAGGGACTTACAGAGTAAACCGAAGGAGAACAAACCATTTCCATGATCGAAAACAGGACCGTGGCCTTCCACACGCTGGGCTGCAAGGTCAATCAGTACGATACGCAGGCCATGCGCGAGCGCTTTGAGGAGGCGGGCTTTCGCACGGTGGATTTTGAGGACAGGGCCGACGTCTACGTCGTCAACACCTGCACGGTGACGGGCACGGGCGACAAGAAGAGCATGCAGACGATCCGGCGCTGCCACAGGAACAACCCGGACGCGGCGATCGTCGTGACGGGCTGCCTCGCGCAGCGCGCGGCGGACGAATTGAAGCTGCCGGGCGTGCGGCTGGTGCTGGGCACGCAGCGGCGAGGCGAGGTGGTGCAGCTGCTTGGTCAGGCGCTTGAGCAGGACTGCGCGCTCATCGCGGTGGAAACGCTGCGCCAGGCGCCGTTTGAGCGCCTGACGGTTCACGCGCATGAGGGCCATACCCGCGCGACGATGAAGATTCAGGAGGGCTGCGACCGCTTTTGCACCTACTGCATCATCCCGTCCGTGCGCGGCCCGATCCGCTCCCGGCCGCTTGACGAGATCTGCGCCGAGGCGGAGAGCCTGGCCGCGGCGGGCTTTAAGGAGGCTGTGCTCACCGGCATCCACCTGACGAGCTACGGCCGCGAGCAGCACGGGGCCATCACGCTGCTGGACGCGATCCGCGCGGTGCACGAGGTCGAGGGGATCGAGCGCATCCGTCTGGGCTCGCTGGAGCCGGTGGTCGTGACGGAGGAATTCGTGCAGGGCATCGCGGCGATGCCCAAGGTCTGCCACCAGTTCCATCTGGCGCTGCAATCGGGCAGCGACACGGTGCTCGCGCGCATGCACAGGCGCTACACGAGCGGCGAGTTTCTGGCGGCGTGCGCGCTGCTGCGCGGGGCGTTTGACGACTGCGCGCTGACGACCGACGTGATGACCGGCTTCCCGGGCGAGACGGAGGAGGAATTCGCGCAGACGGTGGACACCTGCAAAAAGGCGGGGTTCGCGCGGATGCACGTGTTCCCGTATTCCGAGCGCGAGGGCACGAAGGCCGCCGCGATGGAAGGCAGCGTGCCGCGTCATCTCCGCGAGGAGCGCGCCAGGCGGCTCATCGCCGTGGGCCGGGAGCTGGAGCGCGCGGCGCTTGAAAGCCGCATCGGCAGAACCGAGGACGTGCTCATCGAGGAGATCGACGCCCAGGGACGCGGCACGGGCTACACCGGCGCCTACATGCGCGTGCATGTGCAGGGCGCGCAGCCGGGCGAGATCGTGCGCGTGCGGATGATTGGGGTCGAAAATGACGAACTGAGCGGAGAAATCGCCGAATGAGCCTCCTGCGGGCGGCGGGTTTTGGCGGATGAGATGGATGAAAGGAGAGCTTTCCCATGAACGATTGTCTTTTCTGCAAAATTGCTGCGGGCGAAATCCCGAGCACGAAGGTCTATGAGGACGAGCAGGTGCTGGCGTTCCGCGACATCGCGCCGCAGGCTCCGGTGCATGTGCTGGTGATCCCCAAAAAGCATGTCTCCGGCTGGTACGACGCGAAGGACGAGGACGACGCGCTGCTCGCGCACCTGATGCGCGTGGCGGCGAACGTGGCCAAGATGGAGGGCGTGGTGGACAGCGGCTTCCGCGTGGTCTCCAACTGCGGCGCGGACGCGCAGCAGACGGTCAGGCATCTGCACCTGCACGTGCTGGGCGGCAAGGCGATGGCGGGCGAAATGGCCTGACAGCTTTCCTTACGATTCGCGGCTGTTTTTGGTGGGCATGGTGCCGAAATCTTTTTGAAGAAAATGCAAATTGCGGTTGACGAATAGAGATAGTTGCGCTATAATTAAGCGTACGGTACTCCATTGACGGCGAGTTTGACGCAATGGATCGTCGAATGCTTGAGCCGAGGGGAGGGATACTAGATGTCTGAGATCCGTATTCGTGAGAATGAATCCCTGGAAAGTGCTCTGAGGAGATTCAAGAGGCAGTGCGCGCGAGCTGGCGTTATCGCTGAGGTTCGTAAGAGAGAGCATTACGAGAAGCCGTCCGTCCGTCGCAAGAAGAAGGCCGAGGCTGCCCGTAAGCGCAAGTACTGATTCACAAAATCGCTCCATCGCAAGATGGAGCTTTTTTCTTGTATCAGGTTGGTGTCGCTGGCATAAGGGAGCTATTGTTAACGAAGCAAAGAGGCATGTAAAGCAATAATTCGCAGCTTAGGAGAACGCGCTCCGCTGGGGCCAGAAGGGTCGGGGAGGGTTTCGATGCCCTCCCCAGACCCTCCTGGACCTCCCATTCTCCTCCCCAGACGACCAGGGTTGCGACCCTGGACCCAGGGGA
>JAGBDL010000070.1 GCA_017937505.1 Clostridia bacterium
GCGCCGGAGCCGCGCGCTGAAAACAGGGCTTGAAAAAAGCGGTAGAAGCAGATACAATGATGTCGATTGTACGGTGATTTCCAGAAAAACGCTGCGGCAGAACCAAAAGAAGGAACGCTGTTTTCGGGAGCTGTCGGCTGAATGCACAGGGCAAACGGGGGATTTGCGCGGTACGCATGGAAACGGGAGCCATGGTACAGGGCGTTGTCATGACAGACGGCTTGAACGGCGGTTGTTTTTCATTTTTGACATCCGCGGGGAGGATGTGGAGGAACAGATGAGGAAGATTTTTGCTGCGCTGCTGGAGCAGCTGCGTGCGGGAAACGACGCGCTGCTGGTAACGCTGGTGGCGCAGACCGGCAGCGGGCCGCGTGACCTGGGCGCGCAGATGGTGCTGACCCGGGCGGGCCGCGTGGCGGGTACGATCGGCGGCGGAACCGGCGAACGGGAGATGACGCGGTTTGGCCTGACGCTGCTTGACGGCGGACAGTCTGCTCTGCATACCTGCGGACGGCACGGAGAGCAGCCGGGCGCCGCGTGCTTTGGGGAAATCACGGTGTTTTTTCAGGCTGTCGCAGCGGGGGATCCGGACTGGACGGCGCTGGCCGAAGCGCTCCTTGAACGCATTGGGCAGCGCAGGGGCGGATGGCTGATGCTGCGGCTTGACGGCGGCGCGCCCGCGCTGCTGGACGAGGACGGGTGGCCAGTGTTCGGGCAGGCGCCGGAGGGCGCTGCGGCGCTGTGCCGGCCCTTTGCCCTCAAGGCGGGAAATGCGTTTGTCCTGCCGCTGGAGGTGGGCGAGCGCGCGGTCATCTTCGGCGCGGGCCACTGTGCGCAGGCGCTTGTGCCGCTGCTGGCCTCTGTGGGCTTTCGCGTGACGGTGTACGACGACCGGCCGGAGCTGGCCGCGGCAGCGCTGTTCCCGCAGGCCGAGCGCGTGATCTGCGCGCCGTTTGACCGGATCGGCGAGCACATGGCGCTGGCCCGGGGAGACTACATCGTCGCCATGTCCAGCACGCACGATTCCGATCTGTGCGTCCTGCGTCAGGTGCTGGAGACGGAGCACGCCTACACCGGCATGCTTGGCGGAGGGCCCAAGCGGGCGTTCGTCACCGGGAAGCTGCTGGAGGACGGCGTGCCGAAGGAGCGGGTGGAGCGCGTGCATACGCCCGTCGGCCTGAGCATCGGGGCGGTCACGCCGGCGGAGATTGCCGTCAGCATCGCGGCGGAGATGGTGATGGCGCGCGCAAAGAACCGGGAGGGAACAGGCATCTGAGCGCCGGCAAACCGGCGGTCTGCTGCTTTGAGGAAGAACTCACATCGCAAAACTTACCCATATTTTGGAGCTGAGAGGGGAACACATATGTCACTGTTTCGTCTTGCCGCGTATGGCTTTGCCTGCACGGCCGCGTATTACCTTGTGCCAAAGCGCTTCCGGTGGATGGTGCTGCTTGCGTTCAGCTATGGCTTTTACGCTTCCAGGGCGCTGACCGGCCTGCCGTTCATCCTGCTGACCACGCTGACCACCTGGCTGGCCGCGCTGCGCATCGGCGACATCGGCGAGCAGACGAAGCAGCGCGTCAAGGCCGGAAAGGCGTCGATGACGCAGGAGGAAAAGAAGCGGCTGAAGGCCGAGGGAAAGCACCGGCAGCGCGTCTGGTTTGTGGGCGTGCTGGTGCTCAACTTTGCCATTCTCGCCGTGCTCAAGTATACCGACGACGTACTCGGCTGGTTCGGCGCGTCGCCGCTGGGCTTCCTGCTGCCGCTGGGCATTTCGTTCTACACGTTCCAGTCGATGGGCTACCTGATCGACGTATATAACGGAAAGTACGCGCCGGAGAAGAATCCGGCGAGGTTCGCGCTGTTCGTTTCGTTCTTTCCGCAGCTCATCCAGGGCCCGATCGGGCGCTATGATCATCTGGCGCCGCAGCTCAGGGAGGGCCATGACTTTGACTGGGAGAATCTGCAGCGCGGCTTTCTGCTGATGCTCTGGGGCCTGTTCAAGAAGCTGGTGATCGCGGACCGGGCGCTGCCGGTGGTGAACGCCGTCTTCGGCGCGCAGGCGGGGACGTACGGCGGCGCGGTCACGGTGCTGGGCGTGCTGATGTATTCCCTGCAGCAGTACTGCGATTTCTCCGGCGGCATCGATCTGGTCGCCGGCATCGCGCAGCAGATGGGCATTGCGCTCGCGCCGAACTTCAAGCGGCCGTACTTTGCGGTCTCCCTGGGCGATTTCTGGCGGCGCTGGCACATCAGCCTGGGCGCGTGGATGCGCGACTATGTGTTCTATCCGTTCGCGCTGACCAAACCGGTGTCCAGGCTGTCCAAGGCGGCGAAGGCGCGCTTTGGCACGGAGTTTGGCCGCGCGCTGCCCGCTGCGCTGGGCAACATCCTCGTGTTCCTGCTGGTGGGCGTGTGGCACGGCGCGACGAGCAATTATATCCTCTGGGGCCTGTACAACGGCGTGATTCTGGCCTTCTCCGCGCTGATGGAGCCGGCCTACAAGGCATGGAACACAGCGCACGCGAGGCTTGCCGCGTCAAAGCCCTTCCACATCTTCCGCGTGCTGCGCACGTTCCTGATCGTGAATATCGGCTGGTACTTTGACCGCTGCGCGCACGGCATGGATGCGCTGCGGATGATGAAAACGACGGTCTGCGATCCGCGCGCAGGCCAGCTGACGGGCGAGCTGCTGAGCACCCTCGGCCTGCCGCAGGCGGACGCGAAGCTGCTGCTTTTGTGCACGGCGCTGCTGTTTGCCGTTTCGCTCGTGCAGGAGCGCGGCGTCGTGCTGCGCGACTGGGTCAGCCGGCAGCGGCTGCCGCTGCGCTGGCTGGTGCTGATCCTGGGCATTGCTGGCGTGCTGGTGTTTGGCGTGTACGGCTCCGGCTTTGACGAGGCGGCCTTTATCTACTACCAGTTCTGAGGAGAGGTTCGGAATGAAAAAGAAAAACCTTCTGCGCGGCTTGGAGGCCGTTCTCTTCTGCGCCGTGGTTTGCGTCGTGCTGGGGGTGCTGTCGCGATGCCTGGTTCATAAGGAGGGCAAGGCGCGGTTTCAGCCATTTATGGACAATCCGCAGCAGTATGACGTGCTGTTTTTCGGAGACAGCTGCTTTGTCAACAGCATGTTCCCGATGGAGATGTGGACAGATTACGGCATTCCCGGCTATAACCTCGCCTGCTATGGCAATACGCTGCCGATCACCTATTGGGTGATGATGAACGCGCTGGATTATACCAAGCCGAAGGTCGCGGTCTTTGCGGTCAACGACGTGCGCAAGGACATCATGGTCACGGGAAGCAACGAAAACCTGCATACGGCGCTGGACTTTTGGCCGATGAGCCTCACGAAGGCGCGGGCCATCGAGGATCTCATGAGCGATCCCGAGGTCATGGACGACTACGGAAACCGCTATGTGGATCTGAAATGGGAGTATTACTTTACGCTGGGCAAGTATCATGACCGCTGGGGAAGGCTCTTGCCGAACGAGTTTTCGGGCGAACCCAATGTCCAGAAGGGCGCGGAGATGAAGATTGGCGTGGCGCCCAAGAAGGAGTACACCCTCATCGGCGGAGATGAATGGGCGGATGAGCAGGGCGTGGGCTATGCCTACATGCGCAAGATGATTGAGGAATGCCAGAAAAGGGACATCGGCGTCCTGCTGGTGTATCTGCCGTATCCGTCCTCTGAGCGATCCCAGATGGCCGCGAACACGGTCGGCTTTATCGCCGGCGAATATGACGTTCCATACATCAACTTCCTCAGCCTCGACAGCGTGGCGGATTATGAGACGGACTGCTTTGACCAGCAGGCGCATCTCAATTTTTCCGGCGGCCAAAAGGTGACGGACTACATCGGCGCGTATCTGGCAGAGCACTTTGACCTGAAGGACCGGCGGGGCGAAGCGGCTTATGCGGGCTGGGAGCAGGATGAACGGGACTATGTGGCATACAAGCGCAGGCAGATCAGCACGCAGGACAAGCTGCCCGAGCTGCTGATGCTGCTGCACGACGACACCGTAAGCGCAAGCATCGCCATCCGCGCGCAGGCCGACCTGTACTGGGAGGATCAGACGCTGGCCCTGCTGCAAAACATGGCCAGGACGCATGTCCTTGAGGAGAACGCGTACATCGAGTCGTCCGGCGACATGTTCCCGCTCGAGGGCCTGGACGAGGCGGTCTGGACGGACGAGGCATACTTCCTTGAGCTGGACAGAGCCAATTCGACGATCTGCGAATATGTGGGCGGCGAGGCCGAGGCAAAGGCGGAGGAGGTCTTTGGCGGCTGGGAAGACGGAAAGGAAATCCGCATTCTGGTGACGAATCCCGAGACGGGCGAGCGTCTGGCCGATCGGCAGTTCTGAGGCGGTGCAGAAGAGAGAAGGAGAGGACATGCGGAGCCTTGCATGCTCCCTGTCAGCGCCTGAGGGATGGCTTGAGCCCGAATCATGACGATCGGTTCACGCTGATGCAGTCGAGGATGGAGCAGGCGTGTCGAAAGCCCACGATGGGACGCCATGCGGCACATGATGTGCCGGATGAATACAATTCATACAACATATAGGAAAGCTTGTCGAACACGGACGAGCTTTCCTCTTTTTTCGCGCCCTGAAACGACAATGGAATGAAAGACATGAGCGCTATAATGGCACCTGTAAAGGGGGTTGACCACAGCGCTCATTTTGCTGGATACGGGCATGAATGCGGCAATGCTCCTGATGGCCGTTCATCTTGCGGGCGGCGCGGTTCGCCCCTGGCGCGTGCTGACGGCC
>JAGBDL010000071.1 GCA_017937505.1 Clostridia bacterium
ATGGAGCTGGAGTTCTTCTGCAAGCCGGGCACGGATCTGGAGTGGTTTGACTACTGGCGCTCCTTCTGCCGCGACTGGCTGCTGGGCCTTGGCATCAAGGAAGAGAGCCTGCGCCTGCGCGACCACGAGCCGGAGAAGCTGGCGTTCTACTCCAAGGCGACCACCGACTTTGAGTTCCTGTTCCCGTTCGGATGGGGCGAGCTCTGGGGCATCGCCGACCGCACCGACTACGACCTCAAGCAGCATCAGGAGCACTCCGGCAAGGCCATGGAGTACATGGATCCGGTGACGAACGAGAAGTTCATCCCGTACTGCATCGAGCCGTCCCTGGGCGTGGACCGCATGGTGCTCGCCTTCCTGTGCAACGCCTACGAGGAGCAGGAGCTGGAGGGCGGCGACGTGCGCAACGTGCTGCACTTCCATCCGGCGCTCGCGCCGTTCAAGTGCGCCGTGCTGCCGCTGCAGAAGAACAAGCTGGGCGGCCTGGCGACCGAGGTGTACGAGAAGCTGGCCAAGCACTTCATGGTCGACTACGACGAGACCGGCTCCATCGGCAAGCGCTACCGCCGTCAGGACGAGATCGGCACGCCGTACTGCGTCACCGTGGACTTTGACACGCAGGAGACCGGCGTGGTCACCGTCCGCGACCGCGACACCATGGAGCAGGAGAAGGTGCACGTTAACGATCTGGTCGCCTATCTTGCCAAGAAGATCGAATACTGAGACATACGAAAGCTGTCGGGAGGACGCCTTGCGCGTCGCATCCCGGCAGCTTTCTCCTTCTGCGTCCTTTGAAGGGAGGAATCGGCGCGGATGTTTGAAATGCTTCTGCGGGAGCTGACGCTGATCATGGCGCAGGTGCACGATTCGCTGATGCGCCTCAACGACGGATTCGAGCTGAGGCTGGGCGACAAGGATCTGCACTTTTCAATCATGGCGCTGGCGGCGATGCTCCTGTTCTTCGTGGTGCACGCGGTCTTCAAGCGCCTGGCGAAATGGAGCATCACGGCGGTGTCGTTTATCTACGTCTTCACGGTCATGACGGTGCTCGGCTTCGCCATTGAAATCGGCCAGCGCATCTCCGGCACGGGCGAGATGGATTTCGCGGATGTCGTCGCGGGCCTGTACGGCGTGCTGGCGTTCTTCGCGGTCTACACCGCGTATCGCCTGCTGGTGATGGGCGTGCGCGCGCTGGCGAGGAATCTCAGGAAACCGAAATCTTAAATAATGAGAACATTTGTTCTTGAAAACGTCTGAAAATGTGATATAATGAAGCCGCACAGGGGGAATTTGGCGCTTTGACCTGTGTGGCTTTGTCTTGTATTTGCTTTGCGGGCATGATACAATAAACTCGCTGATTTATGAATATGCAAAAACCGTTTGACATCAAGGAGAACAAGCTTTGGCAACGACAGTTGGACTGATTTCTCTGGGCTGCAGCAAGAACCGCGTGGATTCCGAGCAGGCGCTCGGCTTCCTCGCGGAGCGCGGCTACCAGATCGTATCCGACCCGGCGAAGGCCGAGGTCATCATCGTCAACACCTGCGGCTTCATCCAGTCCGCCAAGGAGGAGGCCATCGCTACCCTCTTTGAGATGGCGGAGTACAAGCAGAGCGGAAAATGCCGCCTGCTGGTGGCTACGGGGTGCTTCGCGCAGCGCTATCCGGAGGCCATCCGCGAGGAGATGCCCGAGGTGGACGTCATCCTGGGCGTGAACGAGTATGAGAAGCTCGACCAGGCCATCGCGGAGGCGACCGCGGGCGCCAGGCCCGTGTATGTGGACGACGACGGCCGGTTCTTCGAGTTCGGCCGCGTGCTGACCACGCCGAAGTACAGCGCGTACATCCGCATCGGCGAGGGCTGCGACAACTGCTGCTCCTACTGCGCGATCCCGCTGATCCGCGGCGGCTACCGCAGCCGCCCGAAGGCGGACATCCTCGCCGAGGTGAAGCGGCTGGCCGGCGAGGGCGTGAAGGAGTTCACGCTCATCGCGCAGGACACCACGCGCTACGGCACCGACCGGGGCGGGGAGAGCCAGCTGCCGGAGCTGATCGAGGAGATCGCGGCGATCCCGGGCGTTGAGTGGCTGCGCACGCTGTACTGCTATCCCGAGCGCGTGGACGACCGGCTGCTTAATACCATCGCCCGCCTGCCCAACGTCTGCAACTACCTCGACCTGCCGATGCAGCACATCAGTCAGCACATCCTCACGGACATGAACCGCACCGACACCAGCGAGCACATCCGCGAGGTCTGCGCAAAGTTCAAATCGCGCGGCATGATGCTGCGCACGACGATGATGGTCGGCTTCCCGGGCGAGACGCAGGAGGACTTTGACGAGCTGATGGACTTTGTCAGGGAGACGAAGTTTGACCGCATGGGCGCGTTCACCTTCTCCCCGGAGGAGGGCACCGTTGCCGCGGAGATGGAAAATCAGGTGGACGAGGCCGTCAAGCAGGCGCGCTACGACGCGCTGATGACGCTGCAGCATCAGATTTCCCTCGAGCAGAACAGGGCACGCGTGGGCACGGTCTGCCGCGTGCTGGTGGAAAGAAAGCGCGGCAGCCGCTATGTCGGCCGCAGCGAGTTTGAAGCGCCGGAGACCGACGGCAACATCTACTTTGGCTCGAGCGAGCCGTGCACGATCGGCGAATTCGTGAACGTGCGCATCACCGGCGCCAAAGCCTACGACCTGATGGGAGAACGCGTATGAAAACAATCATTTCGGGCATCATGGAGCTCAACCTGCCCAACAAGCTGACGCTGCTGCGCATGGCGCTGGTGCCGGTGTACCTGGTGCTGCTCTGCTGCGGGCTGGATTGGCTGGCGCTCATCGTGTTTGCCGCCGCCTCGCTGACGGACATGCTGGACGGCCGGATCGCCCGCAGCCAGAATCTGGTGACCAACTTCGGCAAGTTCATGGATCCAATTGCGGACAAGCTGCTCACGCACACGGCGTTTATCATGCTCTGCAGCATGGGCCGCCTCAATGTGGTGGCGTGCATCATCTTCATCGCGCGCGAGTTCGTGGTGTCCGGATTGCGCCTGGTGGCGGTGGAGCAGGGCCATGTGATCGCGGCGGGCATGAGCGGCAAGATCAAGACCGTGCTTCAGATGGCGCTGGTCATGCTGCTGACCGTTACCGGCGGCAACCTGCTCACCGACCTCGTCATGCTCGCTGCCGCGGCGATGACGCTGTACTCGATGGGCGAATACGTCTGGCAGAACCGGGCCGTGCTCGGCGGGGCGAAGTAAGACCTCATCCGCCCTGCGGGCACCTTCCCCAGAGGGGAAGGCTGGTTTACTGCGCAGATGCTTCAAACAGCGCGAAGCGAAGAAGGGGTCCGGGTGGCAGCCCGGAAAAAAGGAGATGCGCACATGATCGCGGAAATCGTCGCCATCGGCACGGAGCTGCTGATGGGCCAGATCGTCAATACCGACGCGCAATACCTGTCGCGCCGGCTGCAGAGCCTGGGCATTTCAGTCTACTACCACATGACCGTGGGCGACAACCCGCAGCGCATGCGCGACACGATCGCCCTGGCGCTCTCGCGCAGCGACGTGGTCATCACCACCGGCGGCCTCGGCCCGACGCAGGACGACCTGAGCAAGGAGATGGTCGCCGAGCTGCTGGGTCTGCCGATGCGCTTTGACGAGGACAGCTGGCGCGCCATCGAGAATTACTTCGCCAGGATGGGCCGCGTGTGCCCGGCCAATAACCGGAAGCAGGCGATGTTCGCCGAGGGCGCGGTCATCCTGCCCAACGGCTGCGGCACCGCGCCGGGCTGTATGATCGAGAAGGACGGCAAGATCGTCGTGCAGCTGCCGGGCCCGCCGCATGAGATGGCGGAGATGTTCGACCGGCAGGTCTATGACCGCCTGGCCGAAAAAACCGGCGGATGCATCGCCTCGCGCTACATCCGCATCTACGGCCTGGGCGAATCGCAGGTGGCGCAGCTGTGCGCCCGGTGGATCGAATCGGACGGCGAGGTGACCGTCGCGCCGTACTGCTCACTGGGCGAGTGCCAGCTGCGGGTGACGGCCCGCGGAGAGAGCGAGCGGGCGGCGCTGGACAGGGTGCTGCCCGTCGTGCAGGCGATTACGGCGCTGCTGGGCGGGAGCGTCTACGCGGTGCTCCCCACCGCCTCGGGCAGCATGGAGGAGATCGCCGGGCAGGAGCTGACGGCGAGAGGCCTCACCGTGGCGACGGCGGAGAGCTGCACGGGCGGTCTGGTCGCGGCAAAGCTGGTGAACTATCCCGGCATTTCCGCATCTCTGGGCGAGGCGCACGTGACCTACGCCAACGAGGCGAAGATCAAATACTGCGGCGTGAAGAAGGAAACGCTGGATAAGTACGGCGCGGTGAGCGAGCAGACTGCGCGGGAGATGGCGCAGGGCCTGCGGGAGATGAGCGGCGCGGATATCGCCGTGTCCACCACGGGCATTGCGGGCCCGTCCGGCGGCACGAAGGATAAGCCCGTCGGGCTGGTGTACGTCGGCTGCGCGGACGCGCACGGCGTGCGCGTGGAGCGGCTGACGCTCACCGGCAGCCGCGAGCGCATCCGGAATCTGGCGGCGCTGCGGGCGCTTGACATGATCCGCAGGGCGGCGATGGGATACTGATCAAGAGACAAAGGAGAAAGAGATATGGCAGCGAAGAAGACCACCAAGGCGGCGCCCGTCGTGGCCGAGGAAGGCAGCGAGAAGAAGCGCGCGCTTGAAATGGCGCTGGCGGGCATTGAAAAGCAGTTCGGCAAGGGCTCCATCATCCGCATGGGCGAGCGCCCGGTGCAGAACATCGAGGTGATCCCGACCGGATGCCTGGATCTGGACATGGCGCTGGGCGTGGGCGGCCTGCCGCGCGGCCGCGTGGTGGAAATCTATGGCCCGGAATCCTCCGGCAAGACCACCGTGGCGCTGCACGTCGTCGCGGAGGCGCAGAAGGCCGGCGGCGTGGCGGCGTTCATCGACGCGGAGCATGCGCTCGATCCGATCTACGCCAAGAAGCTGGGCGTGGACATCGACCAGCTCTACGTCTCCCAGCCGGATACCGGCGAGCAGGCGCTGGAAATCTGCGAGGCGCTCGTGCGCTCCGGCGCGATTGACATCGTCGTCATCGACTCCGTCGCGGCGCTGACGCCGAAGGCCGAGATCGACGGCGAGATGGGCGATTCCTTCGTCGGCCTGCAGGCCCGCCTGATGAGCCAGGCGCTGCGCAAGCTGACCGGCATCGTGAACAAGACCAACTGCGTGTGCATCTTCATCAACCAGCTGCGCGAGAAGGTGGGCGTGATGTACGGCAATCCGGAGACGACGCCCGGCGGCCGCGCGCTCAAGTTCTACTCCTCCGTGCGCATCGATATCCGCCGCGGCGAGCAGCTCAAGGACGGCAGCACCGTGGTGGGCAACCGCACGAAGGCCAAGATCGTCAAGAACAAGGTGGCCCCGCCGTTCCGCGTGGCGGAGTTCGATATCCTCTATGGCGAGGGCATCAGCAAGGAGGGCAACCTGCTGGACAGCGCCGTGCAGCTGGACATCATCCACAAGTCCGGCGCGTGGTTCAGCTACGGCGATCAGCGCATCGGCCAGGGCCGCGAGAACACCCGCAAGTACCTGAAGGAGAACCCGGCGGTTGCCGCGGAGATCGAGGCGCTGGTGCGCGCCGAGCTGCTGGGCAAGAACGAGCCCATCACGACGGTGTCCGAGATGGAGGAGACGGACGAAACGCAGGACGAATTTGACGATCTCCCGCTGCTGGGCGGCGACGAGGAATAAACCACACAAGCTGGCCGCAGGATGTCTGCGGCCTTTTTGTAAAAAGAGGGATTGCGATGAACGAAAGCGAAGCGATGGCGGTTCTGGTCAGCACGCGGGGCATCAGCTATCTGCAGCGGGAGCACGCGCTCGCCAGGGCGGGCAGCGCGCTGGCGCTGCTGGCCGATCCGGGCGCGTTCGGGCAGGAGCTGGGCGCGCAGGGCATTCCCGCGCTGCGCACAGCGCTCAAGGGCGCGGAACGGATGCTCGACCGCCTCTGGGAGGACGGCGTCAGGCTCATCGTGCGCGGCGGGGAGGGCTATCCCGAACGCCTGGCGAGCACGGCCCGGCCGCCGCACCTGCTCTTCTGCCTGGGCTGCGCAAACCTTGGCGATCCGTTCCCGCTCG
>JAGBDL010000072.1 GCA_017937505.1 Clostridia bacterium
CGCCGCCGGGCGCGCCGCCCGCACGCACGCTCAGGCCCACGCCGATGCCGACAAACAGCGCGCCCACGACGGCCGCCAGCAGCGGCATGCCGGCCAGCTGCGGCCAAAGCGGCGGAAACCGCTCAAAGATCGCGTAGAACAGCGAGAAGCCGCCGCCCGCGACGCCGGAATAGAAGATGAACAGCGGACCGAGCGTCTTCAGCCCGAAAAGATAACACGCCGCGTTGAGCACGAGGCCCGACACGGACGGCGAGATGTCCAGCCAGTGATGCAGCAGCAGCGTCAGCCCGAGGATGCCGCCCTCCGTGACGCCGGAGAACGCGTGCACGTTGTAAAGGCCGAAGGCAAGGATGGCGCTGCCCAGCAGGGCAAGCAGGCAGGATCGCAGGGAAATGCGCAAGATAACAAATCCTTTCATAAATATATAGAAGATATGATAATGGAGAGAAGGAAAACTGTCAAGCGAAGAAAAACTGAAGAAGTGGAGAATAGGTGGAGCTATATATGAAAAATATAGGAAAAACAGAATATCAAGTGGAGAATAAACGATGATTGCCGCGCGGGAAACGCGCTCGTTGTGGTTTGCGCGAAGCTGTGGTACAATAAAATCCCCATGAAAAGGGGCACAAATGCGCAGAAGGCCCGCATCGCGGGCGGGGAAAGGGAAGACAGATGAAGCTGAAGATTCAGGCGAGGGCCAAGATCAACTGGACGCTCGACGTCGTGGGCGTCCTGCCAAACGGGTATCACGACCTCGACATGCTCATGCAGTCGGTCACGCTCTGCGATCAGATGACGATGGAGGACGCGGACGAGCTGACGCTGTCCGTGCGCATGGGCGGCGGCTATGTGCCGGCGGACGAGAGCAACCTCGTGCTGCGCGCGGCGAGGGCGCTGCAGGCGCACACCGGCTGCACCCGGGGCGCGACCATCACGCTGCGCAAGTACATCCCCGTCGCTGCGGG
The DNA here is from genome assembly GCA_017937505.1 of Clostridia bacterium. GTDB lineage: Bacteria > Bacillota > Clostridia > Christensenellales > Aristaeellaceae > Ventricola. The sequence continues at coordinate 966 of JAGBDL010000072.1, forward strand.
GATGGGCGGCGGCAGCAGCGACGCGGCGGCGGCGCTCAAGGGCCTAAACGTCCTGTGGGGTCTGGGGCTTTCGGACGATGCGCTGGAGGAGATCGGCCTGACGGTTGGCGCGGACGTGCCGTTCTGCATCCGAGGCGGCCTGCAGCGCGCGCAGGGCGTGGGCGAAAGGCTGACGCCCATCGCGATGAAGCGGCCGCTGTATCTCGTGGCGTTTCAGCCGTGCCGCGGCCTGTCCACCCGGGAGGTGTTTACCGCCCTGCACGAGGACGGCATCCGCGACGAGGATCGCCCGGACAACGAGGCTGCGCAGCGCGCGCTGCAGCATGGCGACGTGCGCCTGCTGGGCAGGAGCCTGGGCAACGTGCTGGAGCCGGTGTCCCGCCGCCTGCGGCCGGACATCGACAGGGCCATCCGCGAGATCGAGGCGGCCGGCGCGGTCGGCGCGCGCATGACGGGCAGCGGATCGGCGGTGTTCGGCGTGTTCCTGCATGCGGGCGCCTGCCGGAAGGCTGCGCAGGAGCTGCAGAAGACCTATCCAGCCTGCCGGATGATGCGCACCGCGGAGTGCGGCGTGGTAATCGGGGAAGATGCATAAATTTCATAAAACCTGGCGATCCTTGTGGATATCAAACCGCTTGATGGGAGATGTTCGCATGGGTCGCCTTCTTTCCGCCATTCTTCTTTCCGCCGTGCTGCTCCTGCCTGCGCGCGGAATGCCCGCGCCTGCGCAGCCGGTATTTTTCAGCATGCTCTTTCCGCAGCTCGTGCCGCAGCAGTGGCTGGAAGCGACGGCGGGAGAGGCGGTGTTCCTGTGAGCGGATGGGGAAAGCGCCTCTGCGCCGCCCTGCTGTGCGCGGCGCTGCTCATGGCGATGGGCGCGCAGGAGGCCCGTGCGGCGGTGTACTGGGGATCGCGCGGCACGCAGGTGAGTCAGGTGCAGCAGAAGCTCAAACAGTGGGGCTATTACGACGGCGCGGTGGACGGCATCTTCGGACAGGCCACATATGACGCGGTCGTGCTCTTCCAGCGCAGAAACGGGCTGACGGCTGACGGCGTGGTCGGCAAGAACACGCTGAACGCGCTGGGCATCTCCGGTACGCCCGTCTCGGCGGTGGCGGCCTCGACCAGCACGAGCAATTCGTACGCGAGCGATGTGGAGCTGCTGGCGCGGCTCATCCACGGCGAGGCGCGCGGCGAGCCGTATGTGGGCATGGTGGCGGTCGGTGCGGTGGTCTTGAACCGCGTGAAGAGCAGCAAGTTCCCCAACACCATTGCCGGGGTGATCTACCAGTCCGGCGCGTTTGACGCGGTGGCGGATGGTCAGATCAACCTGACGCCGGGTGAGCAGAGCCGCCGCGCGGCGCGCGACGCGCTCAACGGCTGGGATCCGACAGGCGGCTGCCTGTACTACTACAATCCCGCGACGGCGACGAGCAAGTGGATCTGGACGCGCGAGGTGCGATTGAACATCGGCGAGCACAGCTTCGCGGTGTGACGGGAGGCGCGGCATGAAGAAGGAAAGAAAGCGGCCGCGCTACAGCACGGCGTTGGCGGTTGTGTTCGCGGTGCTGCTGTGCGTGTCGCTGGGCGTGAATGCCGCGCAGAGCGCGGACAACCGGGCGCTGAACATGCGGCTGTCCATGGAGCGGCAGCGGGACATGACGGATGTGGTCAGCGCGATGGCCGATATCGAGGTGAACCTGCAGAAGCTGCTGATCGCCTCGGGCGCGAGCCAGAGTGTGAACCTGCTCAGCGAGACGGCGCTGCTGGCGCAGCATGTGGAAAATGGGCTGTCTCGCCTGCCGCTGAGCCACGAGGCGGCCGCCGGCGCGATGAAGTTCGCCGGGCAGATGGGCGACTATGTGATGACGCTGGCAGCGCAGGTCTCCGGCGGCGGCATGCTGACCACCAGCGACGAGGCGCAGATTGAGCAGCTGCTCGTCGCCTGCCAGGGACTCAACGCGCACCTGAGCCGCGTGAGCGAGCAGCTCTACACCGAGCCGATGGGGGAAATCGACCTGTATGCCGACGCGTCAGGCGGGTGGCCGGAGGCGGCGATCGCGGGCGAGAGCGGGATGGAGTATCCGTCGCTGATCTACGACGGCCCGTTCTCGGACGGCCGAACCTCGGGCAGCCCCAAGGGCCTGACGGGCGGGCGCATCACGCGCGAGCAGGCGAGGGAGGCTGCGGCGCGCTATGCCGGCACGACAGCGGACCGGGTGAAGGACGCGGCGGACAGCGGCGGACAGTTTGAGGCGTTTGGCTTTGCCGCGCAGACGGATCATGGCGCGGTGAGCGTGCAGGTGACGGGACAGGGCGGCCATCTGCTGTGGATGATGCCGGAGGCGGCGGCGTTTGAATCGCGCGTCGACCGGGAGGCGTGCCTGCGCGTGGCGAAGCTGTACCTGGCCGACATGGGCTTTGGCGAGATGGAGCAGTGCTTCGTGCAGGAATACGACGGCATGATCGTGGCGAACTTCGCCAGCGTTCAGGACGGCGTGCTGCTGTACCCGGATCAGGTGAAGATGCAGGTGAGCCGGGAGACGGGCACCGTGGTCGGCGCGGAGTGCTCGCAGTATCTGATGAATCACGAGACGCGCAGGGATCTTTCGCCTGCGCTGACGGTTTCGCAGGCGCAGCAAACGCTGTCCAGCCGCCTGCATGTGCAGGATACGCGCTTGTGCGTCATCCCCACGGACGGGGGCGAGAAGCTCTGCTGGGAGTTCAGGGGCGACTTTGCCGGCGCGGCGTACTACGCGTATGTGGACGCGCGGACGGGCGAGGCGGCAAGGATTCTGCGCGTGGCGCAGACCGAGGATGGCGAAACCGCGATCTGACGCGGCGAAGGGGAGATACGCGCGTATCTCCCCTTGACTGTTTAGCGCTCCTCGCGCTCGCGGTGCTCGTGGTGATGGTGCTCGTGGTGCTCGCGGCAGTCGCGGCAACCGCATCTGTCGCAGATCCGGCCGCGGTCGCAGTCGCCGTCGCAGCGATTGCCGCAGCTGCCGCAGTTATTGCAGCCACAGTTGTTGCAGCCGCAGTTGTTGCAGCCGCAGCTGCCGCAGCCGCAGCCATGCCGACGGCAGCGGCGGCAGAAGCGCTTGCGGTTGACGATGGTGATGACCGTGGGCACGACGGAGCAGGTGATGGAGACGCAGCCGTTGCAGATCGGGCCGGTGAAGGTGGTGTCAAACTCGCGGCAGGAGGAGAGGATCTGCTCGATCTCGTACTGGCCGGGCTCCAGGTTGGTGATGACCAGCGGCTCGTCGATCTCGGTGCAGCTGCCCACCCGCAGGGTGAAGAATTCGCCGCAGGGGAAGCTCGGACCGGTGATGCGGATGCGCAGCGTGCGCGGCGTGCAGCTCTGGTTGCCGCAGGGCTCGAGCAGGATGCTGTGGATCACCAGCGTCGGGCCGTTGTCATTGCCCACGCAGCAGAACTGCGTCGGATTGCACAGCAGCGGATGAATCCAGTCCGGGAAGGGACAGAAGGAATTGCAGCCGCAGCCGAAGCCATCGCAGCCGTTCAGAAAAGGATGACAGAAGGACATTTCGTCGCACCTCCGTAGGTTTATGGGAGACGGAACGCCGCCTTTGGCGATTCCGCTAAGTTTGCATCTGGCGATGCCTGATAGGAGCTTGCAGGGTGAGGCTCCACTGCATGCTATGTTCTGACCGGCACAGGTGTGAAAGGTCAGCCAAAACGATTTGCAAATCCATCCCCCAGGCGCTATAATATAAACTGTATATTTGTGGTTGATTGAGGAGAGAGTCTATGCGTCTCAAAAGCATTGCCCGGCGCATCACGGGCAACGACTATGTCTATACCATCTTCACCAAGATCATGGCGGTGGTCATCGGCCTGATCGCCTCGAGCTACTCCAACCGCTTCCTGGGCCCGGAGCTCAAGGGCGAGCTGGGACAGATTTCCTCGATGATCTCCATCGTCGCCGTCACGGCGAACTTCGGCCTGTATCAGCCGTATCCGTATTACAAGCGGCAGGGCGAGCCGGATGTGCTCGACAAGTTCCTGCGCATCTTCCTGCTGCAGTTTGTCGCCTACATGGTCATCGGCATCGTGGGCGCCGCGGTGCTCCAGTCCTTCGCGCTGACGGCGGTCTGCCTGATCGCGCCGATTCAGGTGCTGGCCAACCAGCTGAGCTTCATGATCATGGTGGAGGACGTGAAGTACAAGAACAAGATCTTCTTCACCGCGCGCATCACCAACACGATCATCACCATCCTGGCGTTCTACACGATGGAGCGCACGATCCTGGTTTCCCTGGCGCTGGTCGTTGTGGGCGATCTGATCACCATCGTCATGGCGCTGCGTCGCATGCGGCGCATGCCCAACCCGCTGCGCGCGGACCTGCGGTTCGCGGCGAAGATCGTGCCCTTCGGCATCGTGTCGATGATCACGACGCTGATGACCACGCTCAACTACCGGGTGGATACGCTGATGATGGGCTACATGTTCGGCGTGCCGGACGCGGAAATCGGCTTTTACACGCTGGGCGTGTCGCTCTCGGAGTACGGCTGGCTGATCCCGGACGCGTTCCGCGAGGTGCTCTTCTCCCGCACAGCGAAGGACGACGCGATCGGCGAGGTGACCATGAGCATGAAGGTCAACCTCTATCTGACGCTCGTGATGATCGTGGGCATCCTGGCGCTCGGCAAACCGGTCATCTGGCTGCTGGCCGGCGCGGAGTATCTGCCGGCCTACGCGGTCACGGTGCTGCTGATTGCGGGCATCGTCCCGATGAGCTATTTCAAGATCATCGGCACGCTGCTGCTGGCGCAGGGCAAAAAATACGTGTACCTGGGCATGCTGACCGTCTCCGTCGTGGTCAACATCCTGGTCAACATGGTCACCATCCCGCTGTGGGGCAAGATGGGCGCGGCGGCCGCGTCGGTGGCCTCCTACGCGGTGGCGGGCGGCTGCTTCCTGGCGTATTACCTCAGAACCTACAACATCCCGGTGCGCGACGTATTCCTGTTCAGGCCGGAGGAGCTTGCCCGACTCAGGGGCATGCTGGCGAAGGTGCGTCGCAAACTGGGCAAGGCGTAAAGGAGAAGAACAATGAGCGAACAGATGAAAAGGGGACGCGCAGCCTATGCGCAGATGAAGGAGGCCTGCGCCCTGCTGGTGGAGAGCGGCAACTGGCAGCGCGTGGGCGCGAGCGATATCCAGCTGTTTCTTGACATGTACACGCAGTCGCTGCTGCTGAAGATGGCGCAGCAGACAGGCAGCGTCTCCGAGGCGATGCGCGCGTTCATCGCGGGCGTGCCCTCGCGCGATGTGCTGAGCATCGGCAGGGCGGGCAGCGAGGCGGCGCTCAATATCGGCTACAAGAACCGCTCCTTTGCGGAGGGCACGCCGCTGCTGCTGCGCTGCTGCGTGGCGATGGACGACAAGGACGGCACCGACAGCGCGCAGCAGTTCGTGGGCGGCGTGAGCCAGCTGCTCTACGCCGCGGCGGACGTGGACGGCTCCATCGGCGGCGCGGCGATGAACTTCATCACGTCCTATCTGGGCAGCCTGCGCACATTCCTGCTCACGCGCGCGGCGGGCCGCCATGCTGGCGCGGCCCAGGAGGCCGCGCGCCGTGTGGACGTGCCGGGCGGCGCGGCGAAGGCGGAGGA
>JAGBDL010000073.1 GCA_017937505.1 Clostridia bacterium
CCCTAAAACAAAAAGGCAGTAACAGATGAAGTTATATGTAACGGCATGCACTATGGCTGCGGCACTTATACATTGTCCCCGAACCCCTACTCGCTTCACGCGCACAAAAGCATTTGCGCGGTATTACGCCTTTGCAGCCTTTCTTCTCACGGCCAGCAGCCTAAAGAGCACGGAGGTGACGGCCGCGCCCACGGCGATGGCCGCGACGATCTGCACGGCCTCCAGGGCGAAGGCCCCGGCGGCATCACCGTTGTTCTCCACCAGCGCGAGCATCGCGCAGTAGAACGTGTAGCCGGGGACGAGCGGCACCAGCGCGGTGAGCAGGAAGATGGTCGAGGGCATGCGCATCAGCCGTGCCTCGATCTCGCACAGCACCGCGATGACCACGGTGGCCAGAAAGTAGCTGAAGATCGCGCCCTGCATAAGCAGGTTGACCATGACCTCGTAGAGCACATAGCCCAGCAGGCCCGTCAGCGAGGCGGGCAGCACGGTGCTCAGCGGCGCGTTGAGCAGAAACGCGTAGCCCAGCGTGCCGCCGAAGGAGCCGACGGAGTGCAGGATGATCTGACGGAGCACATCGCTCACAGCGCCGCGCCTCCCATCATACCGGTCAGCTTGAGGCCCACATACACGCCCAGCGCAATGCAGGTGGCCAGCAGCAGCGCCTCCACGGCGCGGGCAATGCCGGAGATCAGGTCGCCGTACATCGTGTCGCGCACGGCGGTGGTCATCAGAAGGCCCGTGAGCAGCGGCATGATGCCGCCGACGATCGCGGCGTTCACGCTGCCGTAGGGCATGACATAGGCCGCCAGCTGCGCCAGCGCGGCGGTGAGAAAGCCGCCGCAGAAGTCAAAGAGCAGCGTGCCCATCGCCATGCGGGAAAACAGCGGCTGAATGGCCTGCACGGCCATGCCGATGAACAGCGCGACGACCAGCGTACCCAGACCGCCGCCGAACACCAAGCTGAAGGACGCGGCGGAAACGCCGTAGGCGGCAATCAGCGTCAGCTGATGCAGCCCGGGATCGGCCGCGATGGCGGCAAGCTCAGCCTCGGCCGCGTCGGCAGTGAGCAGGCCGTGCTCCACCTTGCGGGAGACGTCGTTGACACGGGCAAGGCGGGAGGTGTTGGTGCCGCGATGCGTCACGCGGCGGATGCGGGACAGGCCGCCGACGCTCACGAAGATGGAGGTGGGAAAGGCGACGATGTTCACATCGTCAAGGCCCAGTCCGCTGGCCATGCGCAGCGCGGTCTCCTCGACGCGGTAGGTCTCGCCGCCGTTTTCCAGCACCAGCTGCGCCGCCTGGCAGATGAGACGGATCTTCTGCGTCTCCGGCTGGGTGGTTTCAGAAATCAGCATGTCATGTTCTCCTCATGCGAAGGGTTTCCATCAAACGCGATGATTATAGCGGCTTTGCGGGCGGTTGTCAATAACGCCCTTCACCCCATCCGGCACGGCAACAAAACGGGAGCGTCAGACGGATATACAGTCCGACGCTCCCGTAATTGAATCAGTTTGATGGATTACCTGCACATGCTGCGCTTGCGCAGAACGAGCGCCAGCGCGCAGGCGCTCGCCGCCAGCACCGCCAGCAGAAGCGGCAGGTTGGAGGCATCGCCGGTCTGCGGCAGGGAACCGGTATCCAGATTGCCCGGGATGGCGTCGGGGTACCTGTTCTCGATTTCGGACTTCTTGCCCCAGTCCACCGTGAACGGGCTGAAGCTGTCCGTCTCGACCTCGAGGCCGTGATCCGTGAGCGTCACGGAACCGGCTACGGAGCTCATCTTATCCGTTCCGCCGCCAGTCTTCTCATGGACGACGGCGAAGCCGTAGTCCTGCGCGATCTCCGGCGTCATGCCGTTGGGGTAGGGCAGCGACAGCGTGACCGTCTTGGTCGGCTGGACGCTGGTGCCGTTGTCGTCGAGCTTGATCTTGTACTTCGTCTTCGTCTGAGAGCCTTCAACCAGATTGGACTCGATCTTCATCGTCGCGTTGTTGATCGTGCTCTTGTCGGTGAGGAGGAATGGCTTGTCCATCGTCCCCGAGGCGCTGGTCACGCACAGGCCCTCGTACTCGGCAACGCCGGGCACGCGGAGGATTTTCTTGAGCACCTCTTCAGTCGGGTCGGTCGGCTCAAGCTCCGCGCTGCCTCTCGAATCCGGGCTGTAGGCCCACTGGCCATCCCAGAACTCCCACCTGCCCTCGGTGCGGCTCCAGATCTCATAGCTCTGAAGGACGTTCGTGTTCGTGTAGCCCGCGGTCAGTTCCTTGTCGGGCGTCTCGACGAGGAACTCCTCCAGCTTGCCGGTCTCCCAGTCATAGAAGCCACGGGTGAACGCACCGTATTTCGGGTGACCCGCCATCACGCACCAATTATTCTTTACATTGAAGCACAGTGTGCCGGCATAGACCTCATACAGCTTACCGTCGCTCGAGTAGATTGCGTACAGGGTACCGTATGCGGTATTGGTCTTCACCAGGGCCGTCTTCCCCTGACGAACAAAGCCCTTGTATTCAGTCCCTTCGATTGTAACGGCAGTATTGTTGGCATCACTGCCGGATTCCGGCTTGTAGGTGGCCGGGAATGCGTTCTTCGCAGCCGTCTTCAGCGTCTCATAGTCAACGCCGAAGTCATACGCGTCCATCACGTTCTGCGGCGGCATGTACGGCGTTACCTCTGCGTACGTCTTCGGCGCGCCGGTATGGCTTGCTTCCGGATTATGATTCTTCAGGCTGTCCGGCAGGCCCGTCACGGATTCCCAAGATTCGCCGTTCGGCCCCATGACATGCCTCTTCCATTCGCCGTCCGTCCATTCAAGCGTGCCGTTCACGCCCGGAACAAACGTCTTAAAGTGGTCGCCCATGAAGATATCGCCCTCACGGGAATAGCTCACGGCGCATCCGTCCGCATAGGTATAATCGTAATGGGACAGCTCGCCGCCAAAGGTGTAGTGCGCCTCATAGCGGCCCGTTCCGTCGCTGCCCATCAGAATGATGTAGCTGTTGCCCCTGCCCCGGGTCTGCATATCAAACGTCAGATCGGTGAAATTGCCGTTGTTCAGCAGCGCTGTGATGGTCTCCGGGATGGTTCCATTGTACTCAGCGCACCCCCCCGACGCCAAAAACCAGCATCAGGGCCGCCAGCATGATCATTGCAAGCCGTTTCATTGGTTTCTTTCCTTTCTCTTCGGCAGCTCTTTTCCAGGCTGTCAGTATGATACATGGAAAATTATAGCACAGCAAGTATACGCTGTCCATCCAAAAAATGAAGAAATGCGGCTTCGCCCGTGAGGCAAAGCCGCGTTTTCATGTCGTTTTTTCGTGATGACAGCTTGTTACGGCTGCTTGCCGATGTAGGCCAGGATGCCGCCGTCGACGTAGAGGATGTGGCCGTTGACGAAGTTGGACGCGTCGGAGGCCAGGAACACCGCCGGGCCGCCCAGATCGTCCGCCTCGCCCCAGCGCTCGGCCGGGGTCTTGGCGATGATGAACTGATCGAACGGATGACGGCTGCCGTCCGGCTGGATCTCGCGCAGCGGCGCGGTCTGCGGGGTCGCGATGTAGCCCGGGCCGATGCCGTTGCACTGGATGTTGTACTTGCCGTACTCGGAGCAGATGTTGCGGGTCAGCATCTTCAGGCCGCCCTTGGCCGCCGCGTAGGCGGAGACGGTCTCGCGGCCCAGCTCACTCATCATGGAGCAGATGTTGATGATCTTGCCGTGGCCCTTCTTGATCATGGACGGGATGACGGCCTTGGAGACGATGAACGGCGCGTTCAGGTCGACGTCCACCACCTGGCGGAACTCGGCGGCGGTCATCTCGCACATCGGGATGCGCTTGATGATGCCGGCGTTGTTGACCAGGATGTCGATCACGCCGACCTCCTCTTCGATCTGCTTGACCAGCGCGTTCACCGCGTCCTCGTCGCAGACGTTGCAGACGTAGCCGTGCGCCTTGATGCCGGCCTGCTCATAGTTGGCCAGACCCTTATCGACGAACTCCTGCTTGATGTCGTTGAAGCAGATGGTCGCGCCCGCGGCGGCGAGGGCCTTGGCGATGGCGAAGCCGATGCCGTAGGAAGCGCCGGTGACCAGCGCGATCTTGCCGTCCAGGCGGAAGCTGTTCATATAATCGTTCATGGGAAAAACCTCCTTCATGGATATTGCGTGTTAAAAGGAATATATCGGAATGCGTCCCGAAGGCTGTCACAGGCCGTCTGCCGGCAAAGAGCATCCGGGAGGCAAGGCGAAGCGTGGCGGCGCGATGCTTACAGCAGGTCGAGCGGGCTCAGGTTGTCCATGTCGTCAAACTCCTGATTCTCGCCGCACATGCCCCAGATGAAGGTGTAGTTGCTCGTGCCGACGCCCGTGTGGATGGACCAGGACGGGGAGATGACGGCCTGCTCGTTGTGCAGGATGACGTGGCGGGTTTCCTTCGGCTCGCCCATCATGTGGAAGATGACATTCTCATCCTTCACGTCGAAGTAGAAGTAGACCTCCATGCGGCGCTCGTGCGTGTGGCAGGGCATGGAATTCCAGTTGCTGCCCGGGGCGAGCTGGGTCATGCCCATGCACAGCTGGCAGGACTGCATGACGGCCGGATGGATATACTGGTTGATGACGCGCTTGTTGCAGGTCTCGCTGCTGCCCAGCGGGCGCTTGTTGGCCTTGTCGATGTCGATGTGGACGTTCGGGTAGGTCTTGTGTGCCGGGCAGGTGTTGATGTAGAACTTGGCCGGGTTCGCGCCGTCCTCGCTCTCCATTTTAATCTCCTTCGCGCCCATGCCGACGTACAGGCCGTCGTACTGCTTGAGCTCGTAGACGACGCCGTCGACGGTGATTTTTCCCTTGCCGCCGATGTTGATGACGCCCATCTCGCGGCGCTCGAGGAACGTATCCGAGCACAGCTCCTTGCAGCCGACCAGCTCCACGGCGCGGCTGACCGGCATCACGCCGCCGGCGATGATGCGGTCGAAGTGGGAATAGGTGAGCATCGCCTCGTCGGGCGCGAAGACGGTTTCAATGACGTATTCGCTGCGCAGGCGCTCGGTGGTATAGTGCTTGGCGTCCGCAGAGGCGGACGGCTGACGGACGGTCAACTGCATGGGATAGCCCTCCTCCAAATGATCATCGTAAATTCGCAGACAAATCCATCTTATGGATACAACCAGTATAACACAACTTCTTCATAAAAACCAGAGGATTAAGCAAAATAGGCGATTTCTTTTGCAAAACTCATACAGGTTTGACAACTGGTCGGATGTATACAAACGCGCCGCATATTTTCCCTGCGAAACGGGAAAATAGCGGGAAGAAACAGGAAGGAAGGGAAGCGGCATGGAGGATGCGGTGACGCTGCTTGCGGCGCTTTCGCGCAATCTGGATGTCTTCAGGAGCCGTCTGAACGCGCCGCTCAACGAGGACGTGCTGGTGCGCCGGTTTCAAAGCGGCGCGTTTGAATCGGCCATCATCGCCATCGACGGCATGGTCTCCGCCGAGGATATCGACGAGAACATCCTCAAGCCCTGTATGGACCTGCCCCATGACGCGGGCGGGGACGTGCCGGAGGAGGAGCGCGTCTCGTTTCTGATGAAAAACGCCGTGTCCATCCTGCCCGTCAAGACGAAGGACAACGTGGACGAAATCCTCGCCGACGTGCTCAGCGGGCAGTGCGCGCTGCTGTGCGAGGGCTGCACGCTCGCCTGCGTGATGGACGTGCGCGGGTTTGAAAAGCGGAGCATCGGCAAGCCGGAGGTCGAGCATGTGGTGCTCGGCCCGCACGAGAGCTTCACCGAGTCCATCCGCACGAACATCACGCTGCTGCGGCGCATCGTGCAGCGCGAGGAGCTGGTGACGGAGTTCGTCAGCGCGGGCGGCAAGATGAAGACGCGCTGCGCGCTCTTGTACCTGCGGGGCACGGCGGAGGAGGAGCTCGTCAAGCGCATCCGCGCGCGGATCGAGCGCTGCACCTACGACTTCGCGCTGACCAGCGGCGAGGTGGAGCAGCTCATCGAGGACAGCCCGCTCGCCCTGATTCCCAGCACCATCCGCACCGAGCGCCCGGACCGCGCCGCCTCCTTTCTGGCCGAGGGGCAGATCGTCGTGCTCACGGACGGCTCGCCCGCGGCCATCGGCGCGCCGGCGACGATCTTCCACCACCTGCACACGCCGGACGACGCGTCCATGCGCTGGCAGTACGGCACCTATCTGCGCATCGTGCGGCTGATCGGCATGCTGATTCACGTCTTCCTGCCGGGCATCTACCTGGCGGTGCTGCGCTTTCACCCGGAGCTCCTCTCGCCCATGCTGCTCACCAGCGTGTACGAGACCAGCTCCCGCATCCCGATCCCGGCGTATCTGGAGGCGCTGCTGATGACGCTCGCCTTTGACCTGATCAATGAGGCGGGCCTGCGCGCGCCGGGCACGATGGGCAACGCGGTGGGCATCGTCTCGGGCCTGATCCTGGGCGAGAGCGCCGTGAGCGCGGACATCGCCTCGCCGCTGCTGCTCATCGTGGTGGCGGCCAGCGGCCTGGGCGGCTTCTGCGTGCCGGGCTACGCGCTGAGCATCGGGCTCAAGATCGTGCAGCTGCTGTTCCTGACGGCGGGCGCGGCGGGCGGGCTGTACGCGATGGCGCTGCTGCTCATTTTCCTGCTGTGCGCGGCGTGCGCGATGCGTTCCGTCGGCTCGCCGCTGACCGCGCCGGTCACGCCGCCCCGGCGCGCGAATCCCGATTTTCTCGTGCGCCTGCCGATGAAATTCCAGAAAGCGAGGGCGTTCTTTGCAAGACGATCAGGCGAGGCTTAATGGCCGTGTGCGCGCATGCTGGCGCGTTAGAAGCTGCGCCGCGGGGCTGTGCGTGGGCGCGCAGATCTTCCTTTTCGGCACCGGCGTCGCGATGCCCATCGCGCTTAACGGCGCGTGGATCGCGTCGCTTTCCGCGCTGCTCATGGCGGCGCTGACGGCGGCCGTCTGCCGCCGCGCGCTGACGCTGCCCGAAAGCCGCGGGAGGCTGACGGGCGCGCTGTATCTGCTGCTGGCCCTCACGCTGCTGGCAAACGCCGCGTTTGCGCTGACCGCGCTGATCGACCTGGCCGGGCAGACGCTGCTCGTGCAGGCCCGCGCGCTGTGGAGCACGGCGG
>JAGBDL010000074.1 GCA_017937505.1 Clostridia bacterium
AGGGCCGTCCGTTCAATCCGAACGGTCCGCGTCCGCAGGGTCAGGGCGCGCCGCGTCCGATGGGCGCGCAGGGCGGCGCAGGCCGTCTGATGGGCGCCGGCCGTCCCGCCGGCAATCGCGGCCCGAAGGGCCCGGAGCTCATGCCGACCGTGGAGAAGGAGCGCGTTTCCAACTACGATCCCAACAAGAAGCTCCGCCAGCGGCAGCATGATCCGGAGCATCAGAACGTGAAGAACCGCAAGCAGCTTGCCCGCGAGACCGGCTACGGCGTGGACGACGACGTGATGCGCGGCGGCCGCAGGAAGAAGGGCAAGCAGCTCTCCGCGCAGCAGATGATGGCCCCGATCAAGATCGAGACCGCCTACATGACGGCCGAGACCATCACCGTCCGCGACCTGACCGAGCGCATCGGCAAGCCGGCCGGCGAGATCATCAAGAAGCTGATGCTGCTGGGCATCATGGCGACGATCAACCAGGAGCTCGACTACGACACCGCGTCGCTGGTCGCCTCCGAGTTCGGCGTGACGCTGGAAATGAAGCTCGACAAGACCGCCGAGGACGCGCTCTCCGCCGAGAACGTGGAGGACGCCGAGGAAGACCTCATCACGCGTCCGCCGGTCGTCACCATCATGGGCCACGTCGACCACGGCAAGACCTCGCTGCTGGACTACATCCGCAAGACCAAGGTCACCGCGGGCGAGGCGGGCGGCATCACGCAGCACATCGGCGCGTATACCGCCAATGTCGACGGCCGCCAGATCACCTTCCTGGATACTCCGGGCCACGAGGCGTTCACCGCCATGCGCGCCCGCGGCACCCAGGCGACCGATATCGCGATCCTGGTGGTCGCGGCGGACGACGGCGTCATGCCGCAGACCGTTGAGTCCATCAACCACGCCAAGGCGGCGAAGTGCCCGGTCATCGTGGCGATCAACAAGATCGACAAGCCGGCGGCTGATCCGGACGCGGTGAAGCAGGAGCTGACCCGCTACGAGCTGGTGCCGGAGGAGTGGGGCGGCGACACCATCATGGTGCCGGTGTCCGCGAAGACCGGCGAGGGCGTCGACGAACTGCTGGAGAACGTCCTGCTGCTGGCCGACGTGCTGGAACTGAAGGCGAACCCGGACCGCAAGGCCCGCGGCGTCATCATCGAGGCGAAGCTGGATCACTCCCGCGGCGCCGTGGCGACCGCGCTGGTGCAGAACGGCACGCTCCACGTGGGCGACATGGTCGTGGCGGGCAACGCCTATGGCCGCGTCCGCGCGATGATTTCTTCCCGCGGCGACCGCGTGAAGACCGCGCTGCCGTCCACCCCGGTGGAGATCATCGGCTTCGGCGGCGTGCCGGAGGCCGGCGACGAGTTCATGGCGGTGGCCGACGAGAAGCTGGCGCGCCAGGTCGTCGAGGAGCGCGCGGCGAAGGCCCGTGCCTCCATGGTCAAGAACAGCTCCGCCTCCACGCTCGAGGAGCTGTACAGCAAGCTCGAGGAGGGCGAGGTCAAGGATCTCAACATCATCATCAAGGCCGACGTGCAGGGCTCCGTCGAGGCGGTCAAGCAGTCGCTTGAGAAGCTCTCCAACAAGGAGGTTCGCGTCCGCACGATCCACAGCGGCGTCGGCGCGGTCACCGAGAACGACGTCATGCTCGCCGGCATCGACGGCGCGACCATCATCGGCTTCAACGTCCGTCCGGACGCGAAGGCACGCGAGGCTGCGAACCGCGACGGCATCGATATCCGCTACTATCGCGTCATCTATCAGGCGATCGAGGACATCGAGAAGGCCATGAAGGGCCTGCTCACGCCGGAGTTCCGCGAGAACGTGCTCGGTCATGCCGAGGTGCGCAATGTCTTCAAGATCACGAACGTGGGCATCGTCGCCGGCTCCTATGTCACCGACGGTCTCATCCAGCGCAACGCGCAGGTTCGCCTGCTGCGCGACAACATCGTCGTCTACGAAGGCAAGCTCACGTCCCTGCAGCGCTTCAAGGACGCCGTCAAGGAAGTCAAGGACGGCTACGAGTGCGGCGTGTGCCTGGAGAACTACACCGACATCAAGGAAGGCGACGTCATCGAGTGCTTCGTCATGGAAGAGATTCCGCGCTGAGCACCGGGTTAACAATCTTTTGAGGTAATCGACTGTGGCAAAACAGCAGCAGTATGAGCGCACGGACCGCATTGCGTCGGAGATCATGCGTGAGGCGGAACGGATCATCCGCGAGGATGTATCCGATCCCCGCACGGACTGCATGTTCTCCATCACGCATGTGGACGTGACGCGCGATCTTCGCTATGCGAAGGTCTATGTCAGCATCTATGAAGAGGAAAAGCGCGAGCCGATGATGAAGGCGCTGAAGAGCGCGGCGGGCTTTATCCGCCACAACATCGGCCGCAGGGTGCAGCTTCGCTATACGCCGGAGCTCCTCTTCGAGCTCGATACGACGATTGAATACGGCGTGCACATCGCAAGCCTCATCAATCAGGTGAGAAAGACGGAGGGCGGTCAGTCCGATGAGGAATGATCTTCAGGATTGGCTTTGCCTGGCGCGCAAGGCGAAGCGGTTGGCGCTCATTGCTCACGTGTCCCCGGACGGGGACACCGTGGGCGCGACGCTGGCGCTGCGCCTTGCTTTTTTGTCGCTGGGCAAAGCAGTGGATGTCGTCTGCGACGGCGAGGTGGACGCGAGCTTTTCCTACCTGCCGGGGTACGAGGCGTTTCTCAAGCCGGAACAGACGGACGGTCTGTATGACACGGCTATCGCGGTGGACGTGAGCGATCGCAGGCTGCTGGGCAGGGCGGAGGCGGTCTTTGACAGCGCGCCGGTGCGTCTGGTGATCGACCATCACGCGACGAACCCGGCCTATGGCGACTGCAATTACATCCGTGGGGATGAGTGCGCCTGCTGCGTGCTGGCGTACGAGGCGATCACGGGCCTGGGCGTGGACGTGACGCTGGATATGGGTACCTGCCTGATGACGGGCATGTCCACGGACACGGGCCACTTCATGTACCCGTACACCACGCCGCTGGCGTTTGAGGTGGCGGGCAGGCTGCGCGCGCTGGGCGTGGACGTGTCCTATATCACGCGCGTGCTGTACCGCACGCAGTCCCGGGTCAGCGTGAATCTGACGCGCATCGCCTATCAGAAGCTGCGCTTTGAGCTGAACGGGCAGGTTGGCGTGATCGAGCTGACGCGGCAGGACATCGAGGACGCCGGCACGACAGTGAATCAGACCGGCGGTCTGGTCAACCGTGCGCTGGAGATTGAGGGCGTGCGCATGGCAATTCTGGCGACGGAGCGCGAGGACGGCGTGAAGCTGAGCCTGCGCGCGGTAGAGCCGGATACGGTGAGCGACATCGCCAAACAGTTTGGCGGCGGCGGCCACGCGCAGGCGGCTGGCGTCACCATGCAGCTGCCGATGAAGGATGCGGTTTCCGCCGTCCTCGCGGCCATGTCCGCCAAACTCAGTTAAAACGCGCGAAGCGAAGAAGGGAGTCTGAGGGATGAAATCCCTCAGGCGGGTCCGGGCGGCAGCCCGGCGTCTCCCCGTTGATGGGAGGGACAGCATGAACGGATTCCTCTGCGTGCTCAAGCCGCCGGGCATGACCTCGAGCGACGTCGTCGTCCGCGTGCGCCGCAGGCTGCCCAAGGGGACAAAGGTCGGCCATGCCGGCACGCTCGATCCCGAGGCGGCGGGCGTGCTGCCGCTGATGATCGGCAAGGCGTCCAGACTGTTTGACTATCTGGTGGAGAAGGAAAAGGTCTATATCGCGGAGCTGAAGCCCGGCTATGCGACCGATACGCAGGACGCGCACGGAAGGATCGTCGCGGGCAGCGGCGAGGCGGCGAGCCTTGAGCAGCTGCAGGCCGTTCTGCCGCAGTTTCACGGAGAGATCATGCAGACGCCGCCGATGTTCTCCGCGCTCAAGCGCGACGGGCAGAAGCTGTGCGACCTTGCGCGAAAGGGCGTGGAAATCGAGCTTGAGGCGAGGCCCACGCAGGTGTACGCCATCGATGTGCTGCACGCGCTGGCGAGCGGCGGCTTCATGCTGCGCGTGCGCTGCGGCAAGGGTACCTATATCCGCACGCTGTGCCACGATATCGGCAGGACGCTGGGAACGCAGGCACACATGGGCCTGCTGCTGCGCACGCAGACCGGCATGTTCAGCCTCGATGACGCGCATACGATGGAAGAGATTGAGGAAAGCGACGATCTGTCCGGCATGCTGGTGGCGATGGACCGTCCGCTTGGCCATGTGCCGCGTGTGGACGTCGCGCCGCGGGCAGAGCGCTTTGTGCGCAACGGCAACGCGCTGACGCCCAGAGAGCTGCGCGGCGAGGCGCCCGAGAACCAGCCGGTTCGCCTGTATCTGAACGACCGGTTCGCCGGCATCGGCCGGATGCGCGGCGGACAGATGAAATTTGACGCAATGCTTCTGGAGTAAGAAGAGATGAAACTGCTAACACATGAGCGGCAATGGCGCGGCGGGGAAACCGTCGTCGCGTTCGGCATGTTCGACGGCGTGCACGAGGGCCACGCAAGGCTGATGCGCACGGCGAACGAGTTGGCCGCGCTGCATGATTTGACGAGCGTGGTATACACATTTTCCTCGCACCCGATGGCGACGTTCGCGCCGGACCGCGTGCCGCCGCAGCTGGAGACGCGTTCGGAAAAGGTGCGCACCATCGCGCAGCTGGGCGTGGACGTGGCGGTGCTGCGGCCGTTTGACCGGGCGTACGCCGCGCTGTCTCCGGAGGAATTCGTGCGCTCGTTCGCCGAAACCCTGCATCCCCGGCACGTCGTCATTGGCTTCAATTATTCGTTTGGGTGCAAGGGCGCGGGCAAGGCGGAGGACATGATCCGCCTGGGCAAGGCGTTCGGCTTTGAGACTCACGTCGTGCCCGAGGTGCAGATCGGCGGGCTGCCGGTGTCCTCCACGCGCATCCGCACTGCTGTGGGCGAGGGAGACATGGAGGAGGCGGAAAAGCTGCTGGGAAGGCCCTACGCGCTGTGCGGCGTGGTGGAGCACGGCAAGCAGCTGGGCCGCAGGCTCGATTTCCCGACGGCAAACCTGCGCTGGGACAGGAGCAAGGCGCTGCCGCCGAAGGGCGTGTACGCGGCGCTGGCGTTCGTGCGCGGGGCGTGGTATATGGCCGCGGTGAACATCGGCGAGCACCCGACCGCACCGGGCGGCAGGATGACCGTGGAAGCCAACCTGATCGGCTATGAGGGCGGGGAGTTCTACGGCTGCCACATGCGGCTGCTGCTGTGCAGACGGCTGCGAGCGGAGAAGAAGTTCGACAGCCTTCAGGCGCTGCGCGAGGAGGTCATGCGCAACCGGACGCAGACGATCGCGTACTTCAAAGCCAAGGCGATCGAGGCATAAAAAGCGCGGAATAGCTCAAAATATTTGCAAAAAAACACGGAAGCGCTGTTTACAAAGCGGTGCTTCCGTGTTACAATATCCTTCGGTCTGAACCGTCGGCGCAGTTTGGCGATTCTCCGAACGCTCTACTATGCCGGCGGCGATTGGCAAAATATTTTCAGGAGGTCTTTATCCATGGATAAGGCAATGAAGGAAGCTATCATCAAGGAATATGCCCGTCACGAGGGCGACACCGGCTCCCCCGAGGTGCAGATCGCGCTGCTGACCGCCCGCATCAATCACCTCAACGCGCACCTGAAGGACCATGCGAAGGATCACCACTCTCATCGTGGTCTGCTGCTGATGGTCGGTCAGCGCCGCAGCATGCTGGAGTACCTCAAGCGCATCGACATCGAGCGCTATCGTACGCTGGTTGCGAAGCTGGGTCTGCGCAAGTAATCGCGCAATTTCTTCCGGGCTTTGTTCAAAAGGGCTTTGTCCCAGATGGCGTCGTTTGGGAGCTTGGTCTTCCAAACGGCGTTTTTTTGAGCGCGAGGGTTCGCGTCTCAAGGTGTGTTGGCAGGTGTAGGTAATTGAAAGGAGATTCCAAAGTGTACAAGGTGTATACCACTGAGCTGGCCGGCCGCAAGCTGTCCCTGGAGTTTGGCAAGTACTGCGGTCAGGCGAACGGCTCCGTGATCGTTCGCCTTGGCGACACGGTCGTCATGGTCAATGCGACCGCCGCCGAGAAGCCGCGCGAGGGTCAGGATTTCTTCCCGCTGAGCGTGGATTTTGAAGAGAAGATGTATGCCGTGGGCAAGCTGCCGGGCGGCTTCATCAAGCGTGAGGGCCGTCCGTCCGAGAAGGCGACGCTGACCTCCCGCCTGATCGACCGTCCGCTGCGCCCGCTGTTCAACAAGGGCATCCGCAACGACGTGCAGGTCGTGGCAACCGTGCTGTCCGTCGAGCAGGACGTGACGCCGGACATCCCGGCGATGATCGGCGCCTCCGCGGCGCTGGCCGTTTCCGATATCCCGTGGGCCGGCCCGATCGCCGGCGTGAACGTCGGCCTGGTCGACGGTGAGGTCGTCATCAACCCGACCGTCGCCCAGCGCGAGGTTTCCAAGCTCAACCTGACCGTCGCCGGCACCGACGAGGCCGTGCTGATGGTCGAGGCCGGCGCGAAGGAGATCAGCGAGGAGGACATGCTCCGCGCGATCCTGACCGGCCACGAGGAGATCAAGAAGATCGTCGCCTTCCAGAAGGAGATCGTTGCCGAGATCGGCAAGGAGAAGCGCGAGTTCCCGGTCTTTGAAACCGGCGAGGACGTGAAGGAAGTCGTCCGTGCGGATTTCCTGGGCCGCATCGAGTGGGCGTTTGAGGCGTTTGACCGCCACGAGCGCAGCGACCGCGAGAAGATCGTGGAGACCGAGGCGCACGAGAAGTATGCCGAGCGCTTCGAGGGCCGCATGGGCGAGGTCGACGACGCGCTGTACTACCTCAAGAAGGAGGTCATGCGCCGCAAGATCATCGAGCAGGGCGTGCGCCCGGACGGCCGCAGCCTGACCCAGATCCGTCCGATCTGGTGCGAGGCCGGCGTGCTGCCGCGCACCCATGGCTCCGGCGTGTTCACCCGCGGCGAGACCCAGGTCATGTCCATCGCGACCCTGGCGCCGGTTTCCGAGGCGCAGGTCATCGAGGGCCTGGGCGTGGAGACCAGCGAGCGCTACATGCACAACTACAACTTCCCGCCGTACTCCACCGGCGAGGCGGGCCGCCTCAAGAGCCCGGGCCGCCGCGAGATCGGCCACGGCGCGCTGGCCAAGCGCGCGCTGGAGCCGGTGATCCCGCCGGTTGACGAGTTCCCGTATGCGATACGCGTCGTGTCCGAGGTGCTCTCCTCCAACGGCTCCACTTCCCAGGCCTCCGTCTGCGGCTCCACGCTGGCGCTGATGGACGCGGGCGTGCCGATCAAGGCGCCGGTTGCCGGCGTGGCGATGGGCCTGATCAAGGACGTGGAGAGCGGCAAGGTCGCCGTGCTGACCGATATCCAGGGCCTCGAGGACTTCCTGGGCGACATGGACTTCAAGGTCGCGGGCACCATGAACGGCATCACCGCCATCCAGATGGACATCAAGATCAAGGGCATCGACGAGGCGATCCTGCGTCAGGCGCTGTCTCAGGCGCTCGACGGCCGCCTGTTCATCCTGGGCAAGATGCTGGAGACCCTGCCGCAGCCGCGTGCCGAGCTGTCTCCGTACGCCCCGAAGATCGTCAGCTTCATGATCAACCCGGAGAAGATCGCCGATGTCATCGGCCCGCGCGGCAAGATGATCAACAAGATCATCGAGGAGACCGGCGTGAAGATCGACATCGAGGACGACGGCAGCGTATTCATCGCCACCAGCGACGCGCAGGCCGCCGCGAAGGCACGCCGCCTGATCGAGGGCATTGCCAAGGACGTCGAGGTCGGCGAGGTGTACATGGGCAAGGTTGTGCGCATGATGAACTTCGGCGTGTTCGTTGAGCTGCTGCCGGGCAAGGACGGCATGATCCACATCTCCAAGCTGGCCAAGGGCCGCGTGGAGAAGTGCGAGGACGTCGTCAAGATCGGCGACGAGATCGAGGTCAAGGTCGTGGAGATCGACTCCCAGGGCCGCGTGAACCTGATCCGCAACGACATCGAGTACGACAACACGGAGATGCCGCGCCGCAGCGCCCCGGGCCAGCGCCCGCCGCGCCGTGACGCCAACCGCCGCTGATCCGCTGCGGGCAAGCGCGCAAGTCAATATGAGCCGGGCTGGCTGTGAGCTGAAAGGCTCGCGGTCAGCCCGATTTTCTGCTTCAAATGGGGATACGTTGGGCTGCCGCCCAACCTCCATCTTCGCTTCGCGCTTATTGATCGCGATTTGTCTGAGAATCGTATGACGAATATTTCAAACCAATCAGCAAAGAATAGGAGAAATCATGAACGGAGGGTATCAGCGCATGTGCGAGGAGTTCGTGCTTTCCAACGGAGTACGCGTGGTGGCAGAGTACATTCCGCACTTCCCGTCAGTGAGCGTGGGCCTGTGGATCGGCGCGGGCTCCATGTACGAGACGAAGGAGGAGAACGGCCTGTCCCACTTTGTGGAGCACATGCTTTTCAAGAGCACGCAGAACCGCACGACGAAGGAAATCGCCGTGGAGATGGATGCGATCGGCGGCCAGGTGAACGCGTTCACGGCGAAGGAATGCACCTGCTACTACGCGAAGGTCATCGCGGAGCACCTCGATCGCGCAATGAGCCTGCTGTCCGATCTGCTGCTGAATGCGAAGATGGACGAGGCGGAGTTTGAAAAGGAGCGCGGCGTCATTCTCGAGGAAATCGCCATGTGCGAGGATACGCCGGAGGATCTGGTGTACGATCTGCTCGCCGAGGCGTACTTTGGCGACCACCCGCTGGCGCGCCCGATCCTGGGCACGCAGCAGCAGATCGCGTCCGTCTCGCGCGAGGCGCTCATCGCGTTCCGCAAGAAGCACTACCGCCCGGACAACACCGTGCTCGCGATCGCCGGACAGTTCGATCTGGAAGCGTTCAAGGCCATGGCCGAGCGCTATCTGGGGGATTGGCAGGCGACGGGCGATACGAAGGCGCCCGAGGCGGCGGTTGGATGCGACGGCGGGCTCCTGTGCAGGAAGAAGGACATCGAGCAGGTGCATATCTGCCTGGCGTATCCGGGCGTGGCGCAGGACGACGATGACCTGTACCCGCTGACGGTGATGAACAACCTCTTCGGCGGCGGCATGTCCTCGCGCCTGTTCCAGCATATCCGCGAGGAGATGGGCGCGGCGTATTCCGTGTACAGCTATCCGTCTTCGTATGCCAACTGCGGCACGATGACCATCTACGCCGGCACGTCGCCGGAGCTGGCCCAGCCGGTCATCGACGCGCTGCACGGCGAAATCGCAAAGCTGCTGGACGGCGGCATCACCGACGAGGAGTTCGCCATGGCGAAGGATCAGCTCAAGGTGTCCTATGTGCTGGGGCTGGAGAGCAGCTCCTCGCGCATGTCCTCCATCGGCCGCAGCAAGTTGCTGCGCGGCAGGGCGATCGATCCGCAGGACGTGGTCAGAAAGATTGAGGCCGTGACCCGTGCGGATGTGGAGCGCATGATCCATCGCGTCTTTACGCAAACCTGCGCGGGATCCGTGGTCGGCAGAGATGTCGACAAGCTGAAGGTGCTGTAAACTGGCACAATTTTCCTTCGGTCAGACTGTACAATTTGACATGATTCGGCAAATCGTGTACAATAAAGACAGAAAGACCGAAAGGAGGAGCCTGCTCATGCAGGAGAGTAAAGAGGTTACATTTGCTCCGTGGCTGAACATGGAGATCATTGAGGAGTTCAAGGATCACGCGAACGATTTCGCGCGGCTGATGAGCTACTATACGGCGGCGATGATGGAGATTGAGACCAAGTTCAAGGTGCTCAACATCGAGCTCAACAGAGGATACGATCGAAACCCTATCGAAAACATCAAGACCCGCCTGAAATCCCCGCGGAGCATCGTGGAAAAGATGCAGCGCATCGGCAAGCCGGTGACGGTTGACTCCATCGAGAGGGAGCTTTCCGACGTCGCGGGCGTCAGGGTCATCTGTTCGTTCGTGGACGATATCTACAAGCTGGCCGACATGCTGGCGCTGCAGGATGATATCTGCGTCCTGCGGGTCAAGGATTACATTAAAAACCCCAAGCCCAGCGGCTACCGCAGCCTGCACATGATCGTGGAGGTGCCCATTTTCCTGTCCAAGGAGAAGCGCTACATGCGCGTAGAGGTGCAGCTGCGCACGATTGCGATGGATTTCTGGGCGAGCCTGGAGCACAAGCTGCGCTACAAGAAGGACATTCCCCAGGAGCACGCCAAGCAGATTGCCGAGCAGCTGGTGCTGTGCGCGCAGACCGTCAGCGAAACGGATCAGAAGATGCTGTCCATTCGCCGGCAGATCGAGGGTCACTATCCCAAGGTCCATTGAGCGCAGAAAAGCTGTCTGACATTCGCCGCCTGCCCGCGCAGGCGGCTTTTTCTTGCTCAATTCACGTCCGTATGCTATAATCGAGGACAGCAAAGCGATGGGAGAAAGCATATGAGCAGATTACCGAAGGTTGTCGCCGTCGTGGGCACGAACGCGTCCGGCAAGAGCGCGCTGGGCATCGAGCTGGCGAAGAAATACAACGCGGAGATCATCTCGGCGGATTCGCGTCAGGTGTTCCGCGGCCTTGATCTGGGCAGCGGCAAGGTCACGCCCGAGGAGACGCAGGGCGTGCCGCACCACCTGATCGACGTGCGCGAGCCCAATGAATTCTTCTCCATGGCGGATTTCCAGCGGCTTTCCTATCAGGCGATCGACGAGATCCGCGGCAGGGGACGGCTGCCGATGATTGTGGGCGGCACGGGCCTGTACGTCGATTCGGTGCTCGACGGGTATCTGCTTTCCGACAAGGAGCCGGATCTCGCCTACCGCGCGGAGCTGGAAAAGCTGACCACGCCGCAGCTGTACGACATGCTGCTGGCGCTGAAGCCCGACGCGCAGGTGGAGAAGAACAACCGCAACCGCGTCATGCGCATGATTGAGCGGATTCATGACGGCGACGATGCGACGCCGGGCAAGCAGGCGAGGTTTGAAAGCCTGCGCCTGGGCGTGAGCTGGCCGCGCGAGGTGCTGAACCAGCGCATCGACGAGCGCCTTGAGCGCCGCCTTGAGCAGGGCATGATCGAGGAGGTGCAGCGCCTGATGGACGAGGGCGCAACCACCGAGTTCCTGCTGGGCCTGGGCCTGGAATACAAGTTCATCACGCAGTACCTCATCGGCGAAATTTCCGACAAGCAGGTGATGCTTGACAAGCTGGCGATCGCCATCAAGCAGTTCGCCAAGCGCCAGATGACCTGGTTCCGCCGCAACCCGGAGATCGTGTGGCTGGATATGTCCGGCGACGCCTTTGATCAGGCATGCGCGGCGATCGACGCGTTCCTCAGGGATGCATAACAAAAAGTCCATGCCCGCCTTCGGATCAGGGCATGGACTTTTGCTTGGCTGCGGGGATGCTTTATTTGAGCTTCTCGACGGTCCAGACGCTGCCGTCCGTGGCCAGGCGAAGCTGCTGGCTGCCGGTGAGCAGGAAGGAGATGCCGCGCTCCCTCATCTGCGTGAGTCCGTCCGTTTTCGACTGACCGCAGGTGCAGATCGCCAGAGCGGGGGAAAGCATCTCAAGGAACCCTTCCTGAAGCGCCTCGTAGCCGTGATGTGGATACTTGAGGATGTCGGTCTTCAGGTCAAGGTTTGCCGCGTCCTGGGCCAGCAGCGTCTGCGTGGCGGCCTGAATGTCGCCGGCGAAGAAGATACGGCGCTCACCGTACTCGATCATGAGCAGAACGGACTTGTTGTTCACGCGGGGCAGCTGCTATGATACAAATGCCTTTGAACACGATTTGAAAAATTATCTTCCTAATGAAAAAATTTATTTTTATACTTTATTTTTTAATAAGGAACACAATGATTTACTAAAATCTTATCTGCTGTCTAACAAGACAAT
>JAGBDL010000075.1 GCA_017937505.1 Clostridia bacterium
GGCGTCGGCGTGGCCGTCGGGGTGGGCGTCGGCGTCGGGGTAGGCGTCGGCGTCGGCGTGGCCGTCGGGGTGGGCGTCGGCGTCGGCACAGCCGTCGGCACAAGCGTAGGCGTCGGCGTCGGCTCCAGCAGGATCGCGCTCAGCTTCTGACGGAAGAGCATCATACCGCCCAGCGCAATTACCACAAGAAGCACAAGCACGACGAGCGCCGCGATCAGGCAGCCGCCCTTCTTCTTTTTCTTCTTGCTCTTTCCGGCTTTCTTCGGCTTGCGCACGGGCTCCTGCGGCTCGTTGTCATCCTCATCGCCCCAGACCGGCTCCTTGACCGTTTTCGGCGCATCAACCTGAGGCATGGGAGAAGGCTTTCTCACAGGCCTTTCAGCCGCGGGCTCCTCGCTCGCTGCCGCAGCCTGCTGCGCCCTTTCGAATTCTTCAAAAGCCTGCTCCTGCGCGGCGGCACGCCTGCGTCTGCGCGGGGCGGGCGTTTCATTCATCTGCTGTTCGTCCAAATCTAGCACCTCATTTCAGACAATCTCGTCTTTCCCATTATACAGGATTATTCCATTTTTCTCAATCCCATTTTCGAGAAAAGCTGGCACAAGGCAATCGAATTTGTCGCACTTTCTGCCAAGAATCATATATTGGAAGCAAAACGGCGCGCTTTCGCGTCCGCCGCCCGAGAAAGGACGAGTGATCCGCATGCTGGAAAGCATCTCTCCCTATGCGCTGCTCTGTGCCAGCAAGCCAAAGCCGGCGCCCACCATCGTCACCGCCTATGACCTGTACAGCCAGGCCCAGCAGCGCCGGGAGCAGATTCCCCCGCCGCTGGCGCCTGTGGCCGCTGCTCAGGCAGACACGCCCGCCGTGCAGTCCCCGCCGCCTCTGCTGTCCTCCGTGCCCGCCCGGCGCACGCACTACATCGCCGGCATCCAGTCCCGCCACAGCGCGGCCCTCCGGCGCGCGCCGATGCAGAATCATCCGCTGACATAGAAAAGCAGGCCGCCCGGCGTCAGGCGGCCTGTTTTATACCTGTTCCTGCCAGCGGCCCTGTGCGTATTCCGCCTGAGGCCAGCAGGGCGGCGGCGGCCACCGGCGCTCTGGCCATACGCGCGTTGCACCCGAGGGGACAGCCGGGTTCTTCGTCTGCTGTCTCTGTTCCGGCTCCGGCGATTCTTCCGTCCGGGGCCTTGTTTGCTCCCGCGCCGCATGCTTTTTCATCAGCATCTGCTCAAACGCGCCGCGCGCTTCCTCCCCGGTCGCCAGCAGCATTCTGCCGTCTGCACAGATCATGCCGCCGCGCAGCATCCGTCCGTCGCCCGGCCAGCGCGCCTCCTGGCCGCCGCAGAGCGCGTGCTCCTCCGACGTTCCGTCCTCAAAGAGCAAAACGGCCTGGGCCTGCTGCGTCAGCGCATTCGCCCGACAGCAAATTTCCCGCATGCCCTGCATCAGATACCCGCCGGGACGGCCCGCCGCATCCTTGAGCACAAAGCTTTTTCCCATGCGCTCCCTCCCTTGGCTTCCACTTGTCCCAATCTATGCCGGATTCGCGCTTGCCTTGCCCGTCGTTTGGCTGTATAATAAGATAATCGATTCTCTTGATGGAGGCCCTTTCGTGCGAAATCATCACTTTGCTGCCTTGCTGTGCCTGATGGCTCTTCTGCTGACGCCCGCCTTTGTGCTCGCCGACGCGGAGGACACCGGCTATGATATCTGCTTTGAGGACTTTATGGAATCCGCCGATGAAAACGGCAAGCCCCGGGTGCTTTACACCGCCAAGACGACCCTGAGCCTGAACATGCGCAGCGCGCCTGATCTGGACAGCGCGTCCCTCGGCCAGCTGACGGAGCGCAAGACCGTGCAGATCTGGGGCTACGATCAGGACTGGCTCTTCTGTTGGGACGACGAGGTGGGCATCTACTACATCCGCCGCCGCAACGTCGATACCATCGAGCCCGTCTCTGCGGACGTCGCGCCCTACGGCGTGATCAGGCACCGCTTCATCGCCACCGTTTCAAACGACACCAGCCTGCGCGCCGAAGCGAGCGAGGAGGCTGAGGAGATCATTCCCCTGCCCGCCGGCACACGTCTGAGCATGTGGATGATTCGCGACGGCTGGGCGGTCGTGCCGTATAACCGTCTGGTCGGCTATGTGTATGTGGGCGACCTCGAGTCGCTCACGCCCGTCGCGCCCGACGTCGAAGAGGCTGCCGAGGGCGACATTCTGGCCGCGTTCACCACGTTCTATTCCACCAAGACGACCGAGCTGAACATCGGCCGCATGGAAAACCTGCGCGTGGGCTGCCAGTACATCGCCAGAACCTATCAGCCCGGCGAGGTGTTTGACTTCAACGAGATCGCCGGCCCGTACCGCAAGAGCCGCGGCTACATGCCCTCGCCCGTCCTGATCGACGGCGGCACGGTCGCAGGCTACGGCGGCGGCACCTGCCAGGTTTCCACGACGCTGTACAACTCGCTTTTGCAGCTTTCTGACGGCATCACGATTCTCTGGCGCCGTCCGCACGGCCCCGGCGGCGCGAAGTACGCGCCCCACGGCGTGGACGCGGCCGTCGGCGCGGAGAACCTCAACCTCCGTTTCCAGAACGACTACGATTTCCCGATCTACCTCGACTGCACCGTGATGAACGGCGCAATCTGCATCTGTGTGCGCAAGGGCACGCTGTGAACAGCATCATGAACGCCCGGAGCGGTTTGTGCTCCGGGCGTTTTGCTATGCAGTTTGGCCGGATCGCGTCCGGCTTGTGCGCTTCTCCGTTCGGGCCTGTTTACAGCAGCATAACGGAATCGCAATAGTCGCCTTCATCTCCGCTTCAATTCTTGCCAACTGCGCTTCGCGGCAAGAAAACGTTGGGGGATTTCATTTCCCAGACTCCTTCTCGCTTCGCGCGGTGAAAAGCATCATTCCTCGCACGCGGCCTTCTGGCTGTTGATCGCGCGGATGACCTCCGGCGGGAACTTCGCCCTTCGGTCGTAGGTATACAGGCCGTTCTGCTCCTGCTCCACGTCGGTCAGCTGCGTATAGCAGAAGCCGAAATGATCCGGATTGGACAGCAGCGTCTGTGTCAGCCCGCGGTAGCGCGCAAGGAACTCCTCGCGGCTCTTCACGCGCTCGCCGTATCCCCAGCCGTCCTTGTCCGTGTCGCTCCACCAGATGCCGCCGTACTCGGAAACGAACACCGGCAGGCCCGGCGTGTACGTCTGCCGCTTGCCCAGGCGATCATACAGCAGCGGCGTGCCCGCGCCGTAATAGCCACGGAAGACCTCCGGGTTCTGCTCGTACTCGTGCACGTCAAAGACGTCGGTTTCCACGTGATAGTTGCCGGACGTATCGATGCACGGGCGCGTCGGGTCGATCGCCTTGGTGATGCGGTACACCATGCGCAGCACGTCGTCGCGCTGCGCGCGGCCGCTTTGATCCCAGGTCTCGTTGAACGGGCACCAGCCGATGATGCTCGGCGCACTGTAATCGCGCTTGACTTCCGGAATCCAGTCGTTCAGGAAGTCCGCCAGTGCGGCGTCCTCACTGTGATCAAGGCCCCAGTTCGCCATCTCGCCCCAGCACAGATACCCCAGATGGTCCGCATGGTACAGAAAGCGGGCCTCGAAGACCTTCTCGTGCAGGCGCGCGCCGTTAAAGCCCATCGCCATGGAGAGCTCGATGTCGCGGCGCAGCGCCTCGTCCGTGGGCGCAGTGTAGATGCCGTCCGGATAGAAGCCCTGGTCGAGCACCAGGCGCTGGAAGACCGGCCTGTCATTGAGGAGAAAGCGCATGCCGTCAAAGCGGACGCTGCGCAGACCGAAGTAACTGTCAATCCGGTCGCAGACTGCGCCGTCCCGGACAAGCTCCAGCGCCAGGTCGTAAAGCTTCGGTTCGCCGACGTTCCACAGGTGCTTCTCATCAAGCGGGAGCACCAGCTCCGCCACGCCGCCCGAGGTGTTCGCCTGCATTTCGCCCATGGGCCTGCCCTCGAAGGACGCGCAGGCGCGCAGCGTGCACGCGCCGGAGACGAGGGCGCGAACCGTCACCGTACCAGCCTCGGCGTGCGGCGTGAGGTACACCTCGCGCATATAGCAGGGATCGACCCACTCCATCCAGACCGTCTGCCAAATGCCCGTCGTGCGGGTGTACAGACAGCCGTGGGATTCATAGCTCTGGCTCTGCTTGCCGCTGGGCTGATGGCCGCTGCGCGTGTCGTCCTGCGCGCACACCACGATGGCGTTTTCACCCTCGATGAGCGCATCCGTCACATCGAAGACAAAGGGCGTGTAGCCGCCCTTATGCGTGCCGACGCTTTTGCCGTTGACCCACACCTCTGTCGCGTAGTCCACCGCGCCGAAGTGCAGCAGCACACGCTTGCCCTTCGCCTCCATTGGCAGGGTCACCGTGCGCCTGTACCAGACGGCGCGCATAAAATCCCTGACGCCCACGCCGGACAGCGTGCTCTCCGGGCAAAACGGCACGAGGATGCTGCCGTCAAGCGGGTCCTTCTCCACCAGGCCGCGCATGCGGCCCGAGTCGCCGTGATCGATCTCAAACTGCCAGGTACCGTTCAGGTTCATCCATCCCGCGCGCACAAACTGCGGCCGCGGGTATTCCGGACGCGGAATCTGCCGACTCATGGTTCTTCCTCCGTTATTCTGCTTGTTTTTTGCTCCAAAGCGGCATTTTCAGCCCGCATGCAGAGCTTCCTGCCCAAAGTATACCGCATTCACTCCTTCATCGCAAGTGTTCACAGAAAACAATATGCCGCCGCAGAAAAACGCTCTGTGGCGGCCTCTTCAGATCACTTCCATGACAAATGTGATCAGGCCCACGATGATCGACGCGCAGATGCCGTACACCAGCACCGGCCCCGCCAGGGTAAAGAGCTTCGCGCCCACGCCCATGACCAGGCCCTCGCGCCGGAACTCCATCGCCGGGGAGACGACCGAATTGGCAAATCCTGTAATTGGAACGATGCTGCCTGCGCCGGCGTACTTGCCGATCTTGTCGTACACGCCGATGCCGGTGAGCAGCGCGGAGAGGAAGACCAGGCAGATGCTGGTGCCCGTGGCGCACGCCTGTGCGCCCCACTTGAGCCCTAAGCAAAAGATGTCGTTGATGCCCTGACCGATCATGCAGATCACGCCGCCGACCCAGAAGGCGCGAAACAGGCCTTGCGCGAAATCGCTCTTCGGGGAGAGGCGCTCGACCAGCTGGGCGTAGCGCTGCTGCCGCTTTTTGGGCTGCGGATTACCTTCCATGCGCCGCGCTCCTTTCGTTGCGGATGCGCATGCCGTCCGGCGGCCTGCGCACGCGCGTCTCCCGGTCGCCGGGGCGCGGCACCGGCTCAAGCGCATAGGGAATCAGATTGTGCCGCTCATGTTTCACGCACATCGCCTCCAAGGATTCTTGTGGCCCTATTGTGCGCAAAAGGCATGCGCTCAATGCATCCGCGTCGGAAATGCCGCGCCCTGGCAGGATTTTCCGCTCAGCGGATAACAATGCTTTCCGCTTCGCTGCGCTGCCTGCTTCCGCTGTACGGCACGAGCGTCAGGTGCTCCGTGCTCTGCGGCAGGTCGTAGCGGATGTACACCCTCCAACGTTCCTCATTTCGGCCGATCCCGTATCCGCCGCCCACATTGGGCATCTCCTGGCCGTCGGCGATCAGCTTGTAGTCGGTCACCCAATCCGCCCAGCCATCCATCTTCTGGTAGGCGTCGATCCATTCCTGCGGCGCGTCGATGTACACCGTTCCGGAGATGTCCACATCCGAGATCGCCAGGTGCACCTCGGCGGCGTAATCGTCAAATTGAGCGGTCTTCACGAATTCCTCCGGCTTGCCGGTAATCTTCGCCGTGACCGGCACGCGCATAAAGCCGCGGTTCTCCATCTGGCGCACGCCGGTGCGGTATACGCCGCTTCCGTCCTGGCAGACCACCTCCGTACCGTACATGACCGTAAGCAGGAAGTCGATCGTCTCGCCCGGCACATAGTCCTCCGGCAAATCGACCTGTTGAAAGCCCACTTTGGTATACGGGTCAATCTGCTCCATGCCGCTGTCAAAGATGTTCAGCGAAATGCCCCGCTCGCTTCCGTCGTTGAGATCCGCACCGTCGCCCAGTCCGAAATAGGATTCGATGGCATACGCCCTTTCATGCGCGGCAAACCAATCCTTCGCGGCATCCTGTTCCTCCTCGGTCGCGCCCGGCGTCCAGTAGGTGTCCGCCAGCGTTTTGCCGGGCTCCTCCCAGTCCCAGGTCTCAAAGCCCGTCGGCGTGCCCTCCAGCAGCTCGAAGGTGCGGTTCTTTTCGCTGAGCTGGTAGGAGTAGTACAGCTTGTTGCCGTCGCAGTAGACCTGATCGACCGTCAATTCAAACTGCCGCCCGTACTGCTGCGCCTGGATCCTGCCATAGTCCGTCGTCAGATCGATCTGGCCAAGCTCGCCTGTGGGCGAGCTGACGGCGATCGTCTTGCCCACGCTTTCGGCGACCTCTTCAAGGTGATTAAGCCGCGTGTGGCTCATCTCGATCATCGGATCGGTGGTGAAGCGCCCGAAGGTGCCCAGCACCGCGGCGATGGCCGCGCCCGCCAGCAGAAGCAGCAGCAGCGCCGCGATCAGGATCGTACGCACGGGAATACGGCGGCGGTGCGCCTGCCGCCTGTGCACACGGGACGTGCCGAAGGCCGCGGCCCTGATCCGGTTCCAAAGCATCTCCTTGTCCTCCTGCCGGAGCGCCGGCTCCTGCGGGTAGAGGAACAGCAGGCATTCGCCCAGCAGATTGCTGTCAATTCTCTCGCTTTCCAGCGTCAGCTGCCAGTCGATCAACCGCCTCACGTCGTCCCTCGTCAGACGGCCGCTTCTGATCTTTTCCTTCATTCGGTTATCCATGTTTTGCCGCCTCCCTTCTCAGCCTACGCCGATGGCAATGAGCAGCATCGCGTAGAAGATCTCCGGATGCGCGATCAGCTTGCGCTTCATGCGCGAGATGCGCATCCACACGCAGTCCTCGCTCAGCCCCCAGCGCTTGCCGATCTCCTTCGCCGTGCAGCCGTCCACCGCATAGGAGAGGAACAGCGCCGCGTTCTCCTCACCCAGCAGCTCGCGCAGCGCCGCCACGCGGTCGCCGAGCAGCGCCTCCTGCTCCGGCGTCATCGCGGCGTCCGCCATGGGCAAACGCTCCTCGTCGTCCAGTGAATATGCGTTTCGCAGTCCCCTGCGCTGGGCCTTCTGCCGGGCGGACAAAGCGCGGTTCTTGAGCGACAGCGCCAGCCAGCCGCCGATGTTGGGATGCGCCGTCAGCTTTTCGCGCTTGCTCCACGCGTCCAGAAACGTATCCTGCATCAGATCGTACAGCGCGCTGTCGTCCTGCCCGCCGAGCAGATGGCGGCCCAGGCGAAAGAGCATGTCCGCATGGTCGTTATAAACCCGTTCAAACCATTCCCGTTCAGTCTGTTCGTTCATCCCTGTCTCCCCCTCGTGATTCGGTTTCTATCATACATCATCGGGTTTCTCCTGGCAAGCGCCGGTCAGTCGATGACGGCCGTCGCCGCAGTGACGCCGTTTTCTGCGTCGCTGTTGATCTTGCGCAGCGTCGCGCGGCCTGCCACACCGTCCACCTGAAGCCCCCTCGCCTGCTGATAGGCCTTGACCGCAGCCTCCGTGCCGCTGCCAAAGTACCCATCCGCGCTGCCGGTGTAATAGCCCAGCGCGATCAGCGCCTTCTGCAGCCGGGTCACATAGCCGGAACGGCTGGAGCGCCTGAGCGTCCACTCCGTATTGAGCTTCGGCACGTTCTCAAGCGGCGCCTTCGCGCCCGTTCCGGCAGGCGTCTGGCCGGCAGGCAGCGTGACCGTGGGCGTCTCCTTCCCGCTGCCGTCCGTGAGCAGCGCGTTCAGCCTTTCAAACGTCCTGGGGCCGGCTACACCGTCCGCGGAGAGGTCGTTGTCCCGCTGGAAGCGCCGCACCGCCTCCTTCGTCAGCCGGCCGTAGCTGCCCGTCACATTGCCCTCGTAATAGTCAAGCAGCGCCAGGTTCTCCTGCAGGAGGCGCACCGCGTCGCTCCGGCTGCCCTCGCGCAGCGTCGATGCGCCGTATCCCGTCTGCGGGAGCGCCGTGCTTTCCGCAGGCGCTTTTGTATCCGAGAGCCGGTAGAGCAGCGCAATCGTCTCCTCGTCCGCTACGCCGGTCTGCGCCAGGCGGTAGCGCTTCTGGAATTTGCGCACAGCGGACTGCGTCCGCTTGCCGTAGTGGCCGGTGATGTCCGTGTAGTAGAGGTCAAGCGCCTCCAGCGCCTCCTGAATCGACGCGACCTCCGCCGCCTCGTCGCCCAGGCTGTAGCTGCGCGCCAGCGCGCACGGCGCAAGGCTGCACAGCAGCAGGGCCAGGATCACCATCGTCAGGCGGTGCATTGTCCGTTCGTTCTTTTGCATCTTCATGTCCTCCCTATTCCATACGAATTGTTTTTTCCGGGGATTTTGCCGCATATCCATCTATCCTTCATGCGTTCGGTTTCCTAAATCCAATGATTGTAGGTGGCGACAGTGCCTATCAGATTGATCGAAAATCCCATCGCGCATAAAGGCATGCTCC
Source organism: Clostridia bacterium (assembly GCA_017937505.1). GTDB lineage: Bacteria > Bacillota > Clostridia > Christensenellales > Aristaeellaceae > Ventricola. Next base: position 8,592 of record JAGBDL010000075.1, read on the forward strand.
ACAGCGAAAACCGCTCACTCCCCGGCTTCAGCAGCAGCACCCCATAGAATACGTAGGGCAACATATCGACCAAATATCGATTTCCAAACTGATATCCCCCTAGCGTCCTGTGACAGCAGACGATGAGAAGATGCGCAAGCAGCGTAAGCGGTATTACCGCGATCTCCGCGCCGTATAACCCGCGCTTACAGCACAGGCCGTACGCCCACACGAAGAAGAACAGGATAAAGATGGGGGCGATCAGCCAGAACGCCATGCAGTCATACGTGTCATACATAAGCGCCCCATGCTCGCCGCCCATTTGGGGAAGGCGGAGAAGCTGGCTTAGATTCTTTCGCAAATAGCTGAGGCTGAACTGTCCCTCCTCCACCCGCATAAATTCCGGCAAATAGCTGTGCCCGAATTCAAGCGGATTCCCAAACCGCGCAACATTGAGAATCATGTACACACTGACTATGCAAAACGCCGGAACCGCCCAATACCATTTCGAGCGAATCAGAGTGATGGCGCGCATGCCTGTCTGCTCGCGTCCATGCCGAAGCAGGATCAGCAGCAGCAGCGGGAAATACACGACAACCATCGGCCGGCACCCGACCGCACACGCCCAGCAGGCCAGCGAACCTCCACCCCGCCCGCGTTCGGCGTAATACAGCGCCATGAGTGACATCGTAAAGCACATACATTGCGCCAAAAACCATACCCAGCCCTGCATAGCGATGAACAAATACCCGTTGCCCAGAAACAGGAAAAGGACATATTGCCCGGCATGGTCAAAGCCACCCGTTTTCATCTTGTACAACCTGAGCGCATAGACGACACCGACAACCGTAAACAGGACAGAAAGGGCGTGATCCGGCGTATCGGCGCCGCAAACCACCGCAAATGGAAGGAGCACGAACGAAGGGAACGGCGGAAAGCTGACGTAATACTTGCCCTCAAAGATGGCAAGCTCCAGCCAGGGATAATCCATGCCCAAATCCAGGCGCCCCTCCAGCCAGGCGCAGGCTTGCAGTGCATACGAGCGATAGGGGTTCTCTCCTGTGATCCACATCCCCGTAAACGTGGCAACCACCAGCAAAACCACGCATACCGTCGTCGGATAGACCACGTACTCCATATCAAGCCTGGCATGCCATGCCCTTTTGTTCTTACCGCTTTTCAATCTCTCACCCCTTCCATTCAGCCCGTCTTGACGGAACCCTGATTAGTTCGCCGTCAGCGGTTCCTGCACCGCTGCGCCTGTCATCTCATCGATGGGATTGAGCTTGAACCGCGTGTCTGCCTGAACGCGCCGCATGACGCGCGCGGCGTCCTTCCCCGTGACCAGGTGCGGCTGATAATTGCTGCGCGGCTGCGTGCCGGAGATGTGCGCGGGATACAGCGTGATCTGCTGGCTCCGGTATGCGCCCTCGTCCGCAAATGTCAGCTCCGCCACGGCGATGAGCGATTCCGCCGCGCGCACGTTCTTGTTCCCGCCGAAGCAGAAGTTGCCCAGCGAATACAGCACCGTGCGGTCATCGTAGACGCTCATTCCCTGCACCACGTGCGGGTGGTGCATCACCACCAGGTCTGCGCCCGCGTCCACGGCCCATCGCGCATATTCCTGCTGCTTGGCCGTGCGCGCCTCGCTGTACTCGCGCCCCGCGTGGAAGGTGAACACCACGGCGTTGACCCCTTCCTCCCGCTCAAGTCGCTTGATTTCCTTCGCCGCCCACTCGCGGTCGGCCTTGCGCATCTCCGAGTAGCTCAGGCCGAAGAATGCGATCTTCACGCCGTTCTTTTCGAAGACGCTCACCTCGCGCTCCCCGAAGTACGCCACGCCCTCCTGCTCAAGCGCCCGACGGGTGTCCGCCAGGCCGCGCTCGCCATAGTCGTGCGCGTGGTTGTTCGCCAGGTTCACCATCTCGATGCTGCCCGCGGTCAGAATCTGCGCGAATTCCGCGGGTCCGCGGAAGCGGTACGTCTTGTCCTTGTTTTCACCCTCGCTGCTGTCCGAGAGCACGCCCTCCAGGTTCACGACCGTCAGGTCGTCCTGCGCAAACAGGTCCCTGACCTTCGCAAAGAAGTAGTCGTATCCATAGACCCCGGCAAAGCTGTCCAGCGAATACCCCTTGGGCCGCACCGCCTCCTCGCTGCCCAGCGTCACATCGCCGGCGAACGTCAGGCGCACGGTCGTCTCCGCGCGCGCATCGTTCATGCCGCCCCGCCCGACCATCAGGCACAGCACCAGCAGGATCAGCGCAAACGTCCACAGCATCCTTTTCATGGCTGTCGTTCCTTTCCGTTTTGCTTTTCACCCTGTTATGCCGCGGGCAACGCGATTCCTGACAGAATAGCAGAGAAATATCGGATACGTCGCGCATAGGAAGGGAAAGCTTTGAAACCATATCAAAAAGAGGCGTCCCTCGCCATGCTGCGGGAAAGCCTCTTTGTATGCTGTTTTGACCGGTTTCTTACGTCTCTTCGCGGATCAGCTTGAGCACCGCCGTGTTCTCGTAAACCATGGGCTCATCCCCGGCGAAGGCAATCACGCCCGGGACGGGCGCCCTCAGCTCCGCGCGGACGCAGCCCTCATAGGGATCCAGAATGCGCGCCAGCAGCGTGTCCTGCCCGACGCGCTGGCCCGGCTTGACCAGACACTGCAGAAAACCGGAGCACGTCGCGCGGACGCTGACAAAATCCGCAGAACGGATCACCTCGGAGCGATAGCCGCCGTGGGGATGATGGTTGATCAGCCGCCGCCTGGCCATGAAGCTCAGCACCGCATTCTCCGCCTGCAGCGCGCTTTCCTCATCCACCCGCGCCGTATTGGTCGTGTAGAGGGAGAAGGCGTGCGTGCCCCAGATCTGCCAGTTGTAGTTGAGCGTCGCGGTGTCAAAGGGCCGGGGCTTCTGCACAACGACATAGGGCAGGCCAAACTCGCAGGCCAGCTCCGTGTCCTGATAGCCCGTGTCCATCATGCGGATGTGCGGCACAAAGGTGCCCGGCATATAAAAGGAAGCAAACTGAATGCCATACTGCCAGCCCTTGATGACGTCAAACACGCCCGCAGCGATGCGCTGCGTCGTCTCGCCCAGCGCATAGCCCGGAAACATGCGGTTGATGTCGGTGTTGTCCGTGCACCAGAAGCGCTTCTTCGTGTTGATGGAATAGGGATTGGCACAGGGAATCACCAGGATCTGCTTGCCCGGAATCAGCCTGCCTTCCTCCTCCAGCTGCTTGAGCCTGGCCACCAGACGGGAGCAGCAGTACAGCTGCCGATTCTCGTTGCCGCGCATGCTGCCGACGATGCACAGGGCCTTTTCGCCTTCGCCGAAGGTATAGCCGGTCACGCGGAAGTCGTCCCGGTAGATCGCCTTGATCTCGTAGAGCACTTCCTTTTTCATTGCGCCGCGCCTCCCTTCCGGGCCGCCTCTTCCATGTGTCCCTTCAGAATGCGGGCCATCAGCGAGCCCTGATCCACCATGGGATACTCCCGCACGGTGAACAGCCAGCCCTCACAGGGCGAGACCACCCGGTCAAGCACCTCTCCGCGAAGCGGATCCACGATCAGCCCGATCTCATCGCCGGGCATCAGCAGCGCGCCGTGAGAGACCGACTTGACAAATACACCGGAGACCGGCGCGTTCAGGAATTCCACCTCATCCGGATTCCTGGATACGATGGGCGTATGCGTCGTCTGCGCCTCGCCCGTCCAGATGCCCAGCTCGCGCATCAGGCTGAAGATGCCGTCCGTAAGCTGTTCGCCGTAGGCGCGGGTGATGCGCATGCCCACGCCCATCTCGACCACCAGCGTGTCCACGCCCCAGCTGTTGAGGCTGTAGGCCAGGGTCGATTCCAGCACGGTGGACGCGCCATGCACCCACACAAAGTCCACGTTGGCCTTCTGCGCCAGGGGCACGAGCCGCTGCGCGCTGATCTCGTTGATGCGGATCTGCGGGATCTCGGTCAGATAGATGTTGGAGGCGTGGATGTCCAGCGCCAGATCGCTTCCCGAAATGTCCCCGATGATCTGCGCGGCGATGTACTCGTTCATATCGCCGTCCACGCTGCCGGGAAAGATGCGGTTCATGTCCAGATCGAATGCTGGAATGCCCCGCGTAACCGAATCGATGCCAAACGGATTCATGGCGGGATAGACGTCCACCGTGCCCCGCAGGCATTTGGGGTGCTCGCTGATGCGCTGCTGCACCCGCCAGCAGACATACTGTCCCTCCAGCTCGTCGCCGTGGATGCCGGTGATGATGCTGATGCGCCGTCCGTTGCCGCCGTCCGCCGGCCGAAGACGGTTCTTTTTGATGCAGAGCCGCTCGTCCACGGGCAGGCCGACCTGCGTGACAATCTCGATCATTTCCGCTCTCTCCCCATTTCCGTGCTCCCGTCCGGCGTCTGCGCATCCCAGACGCGCACGGCGCTTTCACTTGCCTGTGACGCGCCGCCAAAGAACACGCCCCGGTTGACGGGGCAGTCTCCGGCGTCCCGGCCGACGGACACCCGGATGTATTCATCGCCCACCGCGCGGTGGTTGGTCGGATCCAGCCCGATCCACCTGCCCGCGCGCAGCAGCTCGACCCACGCGTGAGTTGAGCCCTCGCCCAGCATGTACCCCACGGCGTAGCGGCAGGGCACGCCGCGCAGGCGCAGCAGGGAGATCATGATGTGGCTCTCGTCCTGGCAAACTCCACGCATGGCCGCGGCCGCCTCCTCGGCTGTGGTCAGCGCATGCGTGCTGCCCGGCAGATAGACAAAGCGTCTGCGCAGCAGCTCCATGATTTCATCCGTCAACCCGTCGCCCTGCGCTCCGGCAGCAAGCTCGTCATTCAGCCGGCGAATGGACGGCCCGGGCGCCGTCAGCGGCGTGAACATCCGGTACGGGCCGAGCTGCCAGTCCGGTGCAGCCGGCTCGCCTCCCTCCAGCGCGGAAAGCACGCAGCCCTCCGCCAGCGCTTCAAAGCCGGTATGCGCCGGAACAATGCAGCCAAAATCGAACCGTCCGCACGCATCCGCAGACGTGATGGCCCGGCTTTCAGGCTCCACGCGCAGCAAAGCGGACAGCACGCGCTGATGCGGCGCATCGGTCGGCAGGCAGCGCAGCGTATAATGATGCTTCTGAACAGGCGCGGAGAAATCAAGCCGCAGCCGGAACGAAAACGCCAGTCTCCTCATTAGCACCTCGTCTCGTCAGATTTTCACCAGACCATCCACCAGCGCGACGATCTCGTCATACGCCGTCTCCCCGGCCATGGCCAGGGCCATCAGCCGCTCGACGTCCGCCTGCGCGTACTGAAGGTTGGTGCGGCTGATGCGCACCGCCAGCCTTCTGACCTCGCGCAGGATGTCCTTCTGCGGCAGCCTCAGGCGGGCATAGAGATCCAGGCGCTCCACGCGCTTGCCGACCTTGATGATGTTGCGCACGTTCTCGTCCGGGATGATGTCATCCGTCAGCCCCCAGAAGGCCAGAATGTCGTCGACCACCTTTTGCAGGCCGAACATCGGGTTCTCACTGCCGCGCAGGCTGTTCATCGCGTAGATGGCCAGCTGGATATAGCTGACGCACTCGCTGCCAATCTCCTCGCGCAGCGTCATCGCGTTGTCATACGCGCGGGTCAGATTGGCAAGGACGGAATCCGGGTTCTCCGCGTCAAACAGGTACCGCTCCACGAAGTCGTCGCCCGAGGTATAGATGTTGGGGATGTTCAGCGAGGCGCAGAACGTGCCGATGCTCTGCACCTCGCCCTCAATCAGATGATCAAAGCTCTCGCCGAACAGGCGGATGGTGGTGTAGACGCGCTCGCTGTACCGGCCCAGCCAATAGAGCTTGTCCGTGTTGGTCAATGAGACAATACCCATGTGTCCTTAAAGCCTCCTCCCTGCGAACTGTTGACAATAAAGGAATCCGGGTTGCGCGAGAAGCGGGTCAGGCCGCTCTTCCAGACCATGGGTTCCTCGCCCATCAGCACAAAGGCGCGCAGATCCGCCTTGCGCGGCACCGGCTCGCCGCCCTGCATGATGTCCAGGTCACGGAAATCGATGACCTCCTGCGCGATGAAGCGGCGCGGCTCCTTCTTCAGCAGCGCGATGAAGTCCTCCTTCTGGGCCTTCGTCATCTTGCTGCCGAACACCACGCCGTAGCCGCCTGCCTCCGCCACATCCTTGAGCACGAGCGAATCAAACTTATCCAGCACATACTGCATGTCCTGCTCGTAGTAGGGCAGATAGGTCGGCGCGTTGTGAAGCACAGTCTCCTCGCCCAGATAGTAGCGGATCATGCGTGGCACGAAGTAATAGATGCCCTTGTCATCCGCCACGCCGTTGCCGGGCGCGTTCATGAGCGCGACATTGCCCTGGCGGAACACCTCGTAGATGTGCGGGATGCCGATCAGCGAATCGGCGCGGAAGCTCATCGGATCGAGATAATCGTCGGAGATGCGGCGGTATACGGTGCCGACGCGCTCCTTGCGGCCGTCGTAGCCGTTGAACCACAGGAAGCCGTCCTCCACGGTCAGCTCGCTGCCGGTCACCAGGTGTGCGCCCGTCTTTTCCGCCAGATAGGAGTGCTCAAAATACGCGGCGTTGTACCGGCCCGGCGTCAGAATCACCGTGCAGCCGCCGGTGTTCACATGATCCATGGCCGAGCGCAGCAGGGCCGCATAGTCCCGGTTGTCCGCCACGCCATTCGTCTGGAACGTGCGCGGGCTGGCCCTTCGGCACAGCTCCCGGGCGATCATCGGATAGGACGCGCCAGAGGGCACGCGCAGGTTGTCCTCCAGGATGAACCAACCGCCGTCCTTTGCCTGCACCAGATCGATGCCGGAGATGTGCGACCAGACGCCCTTGGGCGGCTTCGCGCCCTCGCACTGGGCGAGATAGCCGGGGCTGTCAAAGACAAACTCCTCCGGCACCACCCGGTCGCGAATGATCTTCTTTTCTCCATAGATATCGGCGATGAAGCAGTTGAGCGCCATCACGCGCTGCTTGAGTCCCCTCTCCAGCCCGGCAAAGTCCTCCTCGCTGATGACGCGCGGAATGGCGTCAAACGGGAACAGCTGCTCCTTGAAAACGCCATGCTTGTACAGGCCGAACTTGACCCCATATCGTGCAAGCAGCTCGTTGATCTCCTCTGTGTGCTTGGTGAGCTCTCTGGTATCCGGCACGGTCATTCCTCCTTGGCAAGTGATGCGCCGGGCGGCGCATCGGATCACTGCATGAAAGACATGATATCATAGCGCCCAAAGATTTGCAAGTTCGTTTTCCAATTATGCCAGATTATTTTCTTATTTCGTAAAAATTCCTTAATTTCTGCATATTCAAGTCGTTTTTATGCCGAATATTTCCGCAAAAATAAAGTGGAGCCCTTGACAATTTCCAACGCCGGAGTATACTATTTCTGTTCAAAGGCGAGCGGTACCCACGCATGGGTTCGGCCCGCTTTCTTTATATTATGGGGAGGAATCGACATGAACGTTGCCCAAAAACTGGTAGAATGCCTCGCCGCAGAGGGCGTGGAGGTCGTATTCGGTATTCCCGGCGAGGAGAATCTGGAGATCATCGAGGCGCTGGCTGCCTCGCCCATCCGTTTCATCACCACCCGTCACGAGCAGGGCGCCGCGTTTATGGCAGACGTGTATGGCCGCCTGACAGGGAAGGCCGGCGTCTGCCTGGCGACGCTCGGCCCCGGCGCAACAAATCTGATCACCGGCGTAGCGGACGCCAATTCGGACGGCGCGCCGCTGGTGGCCATCACGGGGCAGGTGTCCACCGAGAGAATGCACATTACCGGCCATCAGTATCTGGATCTGAACAAGCTCTTTGAGCCGATCACCAAGCGGACCAAGCTGGTCATGCGGCCGGACAGCATCACGGAGATTGTGCGGCTCGCCTTCAAGTACGCCCAGCGGGACGGCAAGATGGGCGCGACGCTCATCGACCTGCCGGTGGACGTGGCGCGCATGGACGTGCCGGAGAACATGAAGCCCATGATTCCCCAGAACAGCCGCCCGGAATACGCCGATCTGGAGACCATCGCCCAGGCGGCCAAGCTGCTGGCGCGTGCCAAATGCCCCGTCATGCTGGTCGGCGCAGACGCCGCCAGGGCCGACATCGCCGCCGAAATCACGGAGCTGGCGCACGCCACGCATCTGCCAGTGGTCAACACCATGATGGCCAAGGGCGTCATCCGCAGCGACGATCCCTATGCCATGGGCACCATCGGCATTCCGCAGCGGGATTACCAGGATCTGCTGCTGGAGCAGGCCGACCTGCTGCTGTGCGTCGGCTATGACATCGTGGAGCTGTCCCCCGCCCGCCTGGATCCCCGTCAGGACAAGACGATCATCCATGTGAGCGGGACAGCGGCGCACGTCAACCGGTGCTATCCGCCGGCCATTGAGGTGATCGGCGACATGGCCGAAACGCTGCGTCACCTCGGCCAGCTGACCGTTCGCATCCAGGAGCCGGAGCTGGCCTTTGCGCTGCGCGCGCGCATGCTCGACGAGTTTGCCGGATTTGCAAGCGACGACGGCTATCCCCTCAAGCCCCAGCGTGTGCTCAGCGACATCCGCAGGATTATGAGCCCCGGCGACATCCTGCTCAGCGACGTCGGCGCGCACAAGATGTGGATTGCCCGGCATTATCCCTGCGACGAGCCGCGGTCCTGCCTGATCTCCAACGGTTTTGCGACGATGGGCATTGCCGTGCCCGGCGCGCTGGCCGCCAAGCTGGTGCACCCCGACAAGCGCATTCTGGCCGTCACCGGCGACGGCGGCTTCATGATGAACTGCCAGGAGCTGGAAACCGCGCGCCGGGAGGGTCTGCCCTTTGTCACCCTGATCTTCAACGACAGCGCCTACGGCCTGATCCAGTGGAAGCAGAACGACCGCTTCGGCCACACGAACATGACCAGCTTCACCAACCCGGATTTCGTGCTGTTGGCCGAGAGCATGGGCTGCAAGGGCTATCGCGTCGAGCGCGCGGACGACCTGATTTCCATCCTTGAGGAGGCATTTTCTCAGGACGTGCCCGCCGTCATTGATTGCCCGATCGACTACCGGGAAAATATGCTGCTCACCGCCAGGCTGAAGGCGCTGACGCAGGAGCATCCATAAACGCAAAGGACAGGCAGCGGATCACCAGGTGATCTGCTGCCTGTCGGATTTCTACATTCCACTCAGCGTAGTTGATCTCTGTGATCCTGATATCCTTGACAAGCTCATCGTGAAGGCAGAGTTCTTCCTGACGTTCATGGACGTTTATCCTCTTTTTCATCATCCTTCGCCTCCTTCATATCGCAGACGCGCCGGCATCCCCATTTCTTTCCATTTCATGATCGCATTGGACAAATATAAATGCAATTTCGCATTTTGCGCAAATACAAAAACCGCCTGACTGGATATCCCAATCAGGCGACGTTTCTGGTGCGGGAAACAGGACTTGAACCTGCATGAAATTGCTTTCACTAGAACCTGAATCTAGCGCGTCTGCCAATTCCGCCATTCCCGCGAAGATGGTGGGCAGGGATGGATTCGAACCATCGAAGTCGGTGACGGCAGA
>JAGBDL010000076.1 GCA_017937505.1 Clostridia bacterium
CACCATCGTGCCGCTGGCGCGCCTGACCGGCGGGGACGCGCCCACGCGCACGGGCATCTGCGCGCCCGCGGAGTTTGCGGCGCTGATCCACGCGGACTTTTCCCAGATGCGCATGAGCGCCGGCCCGCGCACGGTTCGCATGCTCTTTGACCTGCGCCCGCCGCAGCGCACATCCCTGTCGCCGGTCATCGCGCGCACGCAGGCCTTTCTGGAGGAGAACCATCTCACGCCCGTCTGCGAAGGCTACACCCGCCAGTACTCCTGGCATGTGGACGAAAACGGCCAACAGCGGCAGTTCTCCGAGCTGATCGTGCCGGTGCTGTAAACTGCCTTGATGGAGCACGCGAAGCGAAGAAGGGGTTCGGGGACGATGTCCCCGAGCGGGTTTTAGGGCGCAGCCCTGACGTTCCCCATCAGCGAAGCAAGAGAGGCAAGAATCGCAGCGGAGCCGAAGGCGACTATTGCGATTCCGTCAACGACGCTTGAAACAGGCCTGAATGGATTTGAGAATCGTATGACGCGTTCAACAGCATCAAGCTGAAAATCAGAATCGCCTTCGGACGGAAGCGCCGCTCTTCCATCTGAAGGCGATTTTGATGCCAATTTCGTCCAGATTCTTGCTTTGCGGATCACACCCGTTTCAATCGTAGGCTGCTTTGTAACCTGCTCTGAAACTGCATTTTTCTTTGGAATGGGAACGATGGGGGCCTCGCCCCCATACCCCTGCCTGAGGGACATTGTCCCTCAGACTCCCTTCTTCGCTTCGCGCGTATGGCCCGTTTCTATGCGTCATCCGATGAGGATGGACAGTGCCTCGGCGAGCGTCTCCACGCCGTAGACGCGCATGCCCTCGGGCGCTTTCAGGTGCCTCGCGTTTTCGCGCGGCAGCACCGCCGAGGTGAAGCCCAGCCTCGCGCACTCGCTCAGCCTGCGCTCGCACTGGGACACCGCGCGGATCTCGCCCGCCAGGCCGACCTCGCCCATCACCGCCCAGTCGCCGGGGATGCAGGTGTCCCGCACGCTCGAGGCGACCGCCGCGCACAGCGCCAGATCGGCTGCCGGCTCGCTCAGGCTCAGGCCGCCCGCCACGTTGACGTACACATCCTGATTGAACAGCGACACGCCCGCGCGCTTTTCCAGCACGGCCAGCAGCAGCGCCAGCCTGCCCGCGTCAAAGCCGTTCGTCGTGCGCCGCGGCGTGCCGTAGGCCGTCTGCAGCGCCAGGGCCTGCACGTCCACCAGCATCGGCCGGGAGCCCTCGATGGCCGGAATCACGCAGGAGCCTGGCACGTTTTTGGCCCGCTCGGAGAGCAGCATCTCCGACGGATTGGCCACCGGAATCATGCCCTTCTCATGCATCTCAAACAGCCCCAGCTCGTTCACCGAGCCGAAGCGGTTCTTCACCGCGCGCAGAATCCTGTACTCGTGCTGCCTGTCGCCCTCGAAGTACAGCACCACGTCGACCATGTGCTCCAGGATTCTCGGGCCCGCGATCGCGCCCTCCTTCGTCACATGGCCCACCAGGAACACCGCGCAGCCGGTCGTCTTCGCCATGCGCATCAGCAGGCTGGCGCACTCGCGCACCTGGGACACGCTGCCCGGCGCGCTCGCCATGTCCGGCCGGTACATCGTCTGGATCGAGTCGATGATCATGTAGTCCGGCTGGATCTCCTCCCAGCGCTTCTCCGCCGCGTCCATTGCGTTCTCGCTGAGGATCAGCAGGCTGTCCGCGCTCACGCCCAGCCGGCGCGCGCGCATCTTGATCTGCCGCGCGCTCTCCTCGCCGGAGATGTACAGCACCCGCGCGCCCTGCCGGGCCAGATGCTCGCTCACCTGCAAAAGCAGCGTCGATTTGCCGATGCCCGGATCGCCGCCCACCAGCATCAGCGAGCCCTCGACCACGCCGCCGCCCAGCACGCGATCGAGCTCCGCGATGCCGGTCGATGCGCGCGCGGACGTCTCCTCCGGGATTTCGTCAAGGCGCAGCGCTCTGGCGCCCGTGCCGCCGCGCTGCTTGTTCGCCTTCACCGGCGCTGCCTGGCTCACGCTGGCCTGCGGCGCCTGCTCCTCCATCGTATTCCACGCATTGCAGCCCGGGCACTTGCCCATCCACCGCGGCATCTCATATCCGCACGCGCTGCATACATAAACCGTCTTTTCCTTCGCCATATTCTCTCTCCCGGGGCGCTTTTGCGTCGTTTTCTCACCCGTATTGTATCACATTTCGCCGGCAGTGCAAAGCGCCGGGCTTTTTTTCGCATGCATATCCAAATTCGTCACGTTTTCTGTTGATCTTCCGCGCCGGCTTACGCTATAATTCAGGGTACAATTCCATTTTGTCAGGGAGGCCTTCCGATGAACCGACGCCCCAGTCAGAGCCGAACGGGCTATGACTCCTTCAGCGCGCGTCATGCCGCGCATTTCACCGCCTCCACGCCCGGTAACGACTTCTTCGATGTACGAAAGAAAAAGCCGCTCGCTCTGCGGATGGCCTTTTCTTTTTTTCTCCTCGTGCTGGCGCTGCTCGCCGTCAATTTTGCCGTCAATCAGTTTGTGCACGTCGCGCGCGTCACCGTGCCGGTCACCGGTCTCTCCGAGGAATTCGACGGCTACACCCTGCTGCACATCTCCGATCTCAAGGGCGCGGTCTTCGGCAGCGATCAGAATCTGCTCTCCTTCGCGCTGGGCGACAGCCGGTTTGACGCGGTCGTGCTGACCGGCGACATGCTCTCCCTGCACGAAAACGCGCAGCCGCTCTATGCGCTCATCGAGCGGCTGCGCGCATGCGCTCCCGACGCGCCCATCTATTTCATCGCCGGCGACGACGACCCGCCCGTCACCTCCACGGCGTATTTTACCGGCGGCAGCCCGTTCGCCCCGTGGGTACTCGGCGCGCAGCAGCGCGGCGCACAGCTGCTCGCCTCCCCGCAGGCCGTCACGCGCGGGGAACAGACCCTCTGGCTGATGGCCGGCAATCACCTGAGCCTGGACGTGGACACCATGCAGGGCCAGTTTGAGCTGCAGTACCTCAGGGCGCTTGACGCCGGCGACGAGAACGAAATCGAGCTGGCCAGGCACAATCTCAAATGGCTAGAGGAAACGCAGGCCGCGCGCAAGGCGATCGCCGGTCAGGACGCGGTCATCACCCTCACGCACACGCCACCCGCCGCAGGCGAGCTCGCCTCGGAGATCTACCGGGACGTCGATCTGGTGCTCTGCGGCCATGCGCTCGGCGGCCTCATCCGCCTGCCCCTCGCCGGCCCCGTCTTCATTCCATCGCCCAGCCTCCCGCGCTACGGCCTCTTTCCCGGCAGAGACACCCATTACGGCCTGACCCGCGAGGGCAAAACCCGGCTCTACGTCAGCCCCGGCCTGGGCACGGAGAACGACGACTATCCGCTCTTCTTTTTCCGGCTGTTCAATCCGCCGACGGTCACGCTCATCTCGCTCACGCCGTCGTCGATCTGAGCGGGCGGGCTATGCCCGCACCCACTTCCGAACCGCTTTGCAAAATCAAGCCATTCGGTGACGCTGCACGATGCTTTGCACCATTCCCATGCGCGAAAAAACAGGGTAAGGTTTTCGCCTTGCCCTGTTTTCATTAGCTCATGACGCCTTTTTCTGCCCGCTGCGCACCGCCGCGACAATGCCGCAGCAGATGACTGCGCCGCCGATCACGAAATTCACCGTGATCCGCTCGTGCAGGATGAGCACGCCCAGGATGCTTGCGACCAGCGGCTGCAGCGGATAGAACATCGAGCAAAAGCTCGCGTCCATCTTGCTCAGGCTGTAATTCCACAGCGAATGCGCCGCCGCCGTGCCCACCAGGCCCATGTACAGCACCGCCAGCGCAGCGGAAAGCGACAGCGTGCAGGCGCTGCTTTGCAGCTCGACCGCGGCCCAGGCGCCGGTGAACGGCAGCGCAAAGAGCATCGCCAGCATGGCCACCTGCATCGGGTCGTACGCCCCGGCAAGGCGGCGGATGATGATCGACGTGCTCGACCACAGGAACACGCTCAGCAGCATCAGCGCCGCGCCAGCCACGTCCACCGTGCCGTTCACGCCCACGATCAGCACCACGCCGACCATGGAGATCATCACGCAGCCGATCTTCTCCTTCGTCAGCTTCTCCCCCAGGAAGACGGCCGCGAGAATCGGGATAAAGATCGGATTCATCGCGCCCAGCAGCGAGGAAACCGAGCCGGACAGGCGGTTGATGCCCAGCATCTGCAGGCAGAAGGAGAGGAAATACCCGAGCAGGCCGATGGCCAGCAGCGTGCCGACGTGCTCGCGCCTGACGGGCCTGAGCGCGCCGCGCACCTTGAGCAGAAGAAACAGCGCGGGAATCGCCACCAGATACCGCAGCGCCAGCACCGTCACCGGCGGGATCGTCTCAAGCGCGAGCTTGGAGACAACATAAAGGCTGCCCCAGCACAAAAACGCGCCCAGCAGCGGGATCATATGCTTCCTGTTCATGCGTATACAACCTTTCAAAGCCGTTTGATTCACTTCATTATAAATTCAAATCCGGCGTCTGTACAGGGCGAAAGCGCACAAATCGGGCAGAGATTGCAATTTCGTTGATTCTTGGATTCACAAAATGAAAAGGATTCATGAGAAACGTGAAGGAAACTGCATATAAATGGCTTGTCTTGCCACAAAAATTGCGGTATAATAGGCGACATCAGTTGCAGCTGCCCCGCTGGGGCAGGGCATGATATCATACCGGGCATACGCCCAAATACAGGGGGAATGGTTTATGAAGAAGATTCTCGCAATCGCTCTGGCGCTCGTCCTCATGGCGACCGCTTCTCTGGCGATGGCTGACGCGATCAAGGTTGGCGTCATCGGCCCGATGACCGGTCCGTACGCCGTGTATGGCCTGGCCGTTCAGTACGGCGCGCAGATCGCCGCTGATGAGATCAACGCGCAGGGCGGCGATATCCAGTTCGAGATCCTGGCTGCCGACGACCAGGGCGACGGCGAGCTGGGTGTCAACGCCTACAACGACCTGCTCGACAAGGGCGTCAACATCATGCTCTCCACCGTCACCTCCGGTTCCTGCATGGCCGTCAGCACCGTGGCCAATGAGGAGCGCGTGTTCATGCTGACCCCGTCCGGCTCTGCCGACGCGATCACCGTGGGCAAGGACAACATCTACCGCGTCTGCTTCAAGGATTCCGCGCAGGGCCTGGCCTCCGCGCAGTACATCGTGGACAACAAGCTGGCCACCAAGGTCGGCGTCATCTACAACAACGCGCTGGACTACTCCATCGGCATCTACAACTCCTTCAAGGCCAAGGCTGCCGAGCTGGGTCTGGAGATCGTCGCTGAGGCCGCGTTCTCCGACGATACCAATGCCGACTTCTCCGTGCAGATCGCCAAGATGCAGGAGGCGGGCGCCGAGCTGGTCTTCCTGCCGATCTACTACACCCCGGCTTCCCTGATCCTCGCGCAGTGCGCCTCCGTGGGCTACGCACCGGTCTTCTTCGGCGTGGACGGCATGGACGGCATCCTGACGCTGGAGGGCTTCGACGCCTCCCTGGCCGAGGGCGTCATGCTCCTGACCCCGTTCTCTGCCGATGCTGACGATGAGCTCACCCGCAACTTCGTCGCCACCTACCAGGCGCAGCACGGCGAGATCCCGAACCAGTTCGCCGCCGATGCGTATGACGGCATCTATGCCCTCAAGGCCGCTGTCGAGCTGGCTGGCGTGACCGCCGATACCGCTCCGGAAGACGCCTGCGATCCGATGATCGCCGCCATGCAGCAGATCACCATCGAGGGCCTGACCGGCACCATGCACTGGGGCGCGGACGGCGAGGTTGACAAGACCCCGACCGCCGTGGTCATCAAGGACGGCGTGTACGTCGGCGCGAAGTAATCGCTCAATTTGGGAATTTCAAAGCTCCCCGGCCTGGCTCAAGGGTCGGGGAGCCTTTCGCGTATTATTCCCCCGATAAGCAACAGAATTACGGAAGGGAGACGTTACGGAACATGATTCAGTTCCTCTCATATCTGGTCAACGGCATCAGCCTCGGCTCCGTTTACGCCATCATCGCCCTGGGCTATTCCATGGTCTATGGCATCGCCAAGATGCTCAACTTCGCCCACGGCGACGTCATCATGATCGGCGCCTTCATCTGCTTCAGCGCCACGCAGTATCTGGGCGTGCCGGCGCTGGTGGGCGTGCTGCTCTCCGTGGCGGTGTGCACGGTGCTGGGCATCACCATCGAGCGCCTGGCCTACAAGCCCCTGCGCAGCGCGACCAGCCTGGCCGTGCTCATCACCGCCATCGGCATGAGCTGGCTGCTTCAGAATATCGCGCTGCTCATCTGGGGCGCAAACCCCAAGAGCTTCAAGAGCGTCATCGATCTGGGCACGCTCGTCCTGTTTGGCGGCCAGCTGCGCATCACCAGCGAGACCATCGTGACCGTTCTGGCCAACATCATCATCATGATTGCCCTTACCCAGTTCACCAGCAAGACCAAGATGGGCAAGGCCATGCGCGCCGTCTCCGAGGACCGCGGCGCCGCCGAGCTGATGGGCATCAACGTCAACGCCACCATCTCCATGACCTTCGCCATCGGCTCCGGCCTGGCGGCCATCGCGGGCGTGCTGCTGTGCTCCGCCTACCCGGTGCTCATGCCGACCACCGGCGCCATGCCGGGCATCAAGGCCTTCACCGCGGCTGTCTTCGGCGGCATCGGCTCCATCCCGGGCGCGCTCGTCGGCGGCATTCTGCTGGGCGTGATCGAGATCCTGGGCAAGGCCTACGTTTCTACCGAGCTGGGCGACGCGCTCGTGTTCGCCGTGCTGATTGTCGTGCTTCTTGTCAAGCCCACGGGCCTGCTGGGCAAGAAGATCCACGAGAAGGTGTGAGGTGAGCGACATGAAAACCCGCAAATCCAAGAGTTTTTCCGGCAATTTCATCACCTACGCCATGGTGATCGTCGCGTTCCTGCTCTGTGAGCTCGCTTTGTCCGGCGTCATCCCGGGCTTCAAGATGAGCCGCTCCCTCAAGGGCCAGCTCGTCCCCATCTGCGTGTACATCGTCATGGCCGTGTCCCTGAACCTCACCGTCGGCATCTCCGGCGAGCTGAGCCTCGGTCACGCGGGCTTCATGAGCGTGGGCGCGTTCTCCGGCATCCTGGTCAGCCAGTGGCTGCTGAGCGCCTTCCCGGAGACGAATCTCGAACTCGTCCGCCTGCTGGCCGCGCTGGCCACCGGCGGCGTCGTAGCGGCAATTGCCGGCGTGCTCATCGGCATCCCGGTTCTGCGCCTGCGCGGCGACTACCTTGCCATCGTCACCCTGGCCTTCGGCGAGATCATCCGCAACCTGCTCAACTGCGTGTACTTCTCCTTCGAGGGCGCGAACCTCAATTTCAGCTTCCTGGATCCGAACCTGCCGGGCAACATCGTCATCAACGGCCCGATGGGCGCCATCGGCGTCAAGAAGCTCGCGTCGTTTGAGGCCGGCTTCATCCTCGTGCTTTTCACCCTCGTCGTCGTGCTCAACCTGATCAACAGCCGTTCCGGCCGCGCGATCATGGCCATCCGCGACAACCGCATCGCGGCCGAGTCCGTGGGCATCAACGTCACCAAGTACCGCATGCTGGCCTTCGTCATCTCCGCCGCGCTGGCGGGCATGGCGGGCGCGCTCTACGGCCTGAACTACTCCACCGTCCAGGCGGCGAAGTTCAAGTTCGACACGTCCATCCTCGTGCTGGTCTTCGTCGTGCTCGGCGGCATCGGCAACATCCGCGGCTCCATCATCGCCGCGACGGTGCTCACCATTCTGCCGGAGATGCTGCGTGAGTTCGGCAACTACCGCATGCTCATCTACGCCATCGTGCTCATCGTGGTCATGCTGGTCACCAACAACCCGATGCTCAAGTCCACGCTGGACAGCCTCAAGGGCAAAATCTTCAAGAAATCCGTGAAGGAGGGTGACAAGGCATGACGCAGAAGTACAAGAGGGAGCCGGTCAAGATGGTTCCCGCGCCGAGCCACGGCATTCTTCCGGAGCGCGACGTGCTCTCCCGCCCGGTGCTGGAAACCCGCAACCTGGGCATCGACTTCGGCGGCCTGCACGCCGTCGAGGATTTCAACCTTGTCATCGGCAAGACCGAGATTGCCGGCCTGATCGGCCCCAACGGCGCGGGCAAGACCACCGTCTTCAACCTGCTGACCAAGGTGTATCAGCCGACCATGGGCACCATCCTCATCAACGGCCGCGACACCGCCGGCATGAACACCGTGCAGGCCAATAAGCTGGGCATCGCCCGCACGTTCCAGAACATCCGCCTGTTCGGCAATATGTCCGTCGAGGACAACGTCCGCATCGGCCTGCACAACCAGATCGGCTATTCCACCGTCTCCGGCATCTTCCGCCTGCCCTCCTTCTGGAAGGGCGAGCGCGAGCAGCACGAGCGCGCGCTGGATCTGCTCTCCATCTTCGACATGCAGGATCTGGCGGATCATCAGGCGGGCTCCCTGCCCTACGGCGCGCAGCGCCGCCTGGAGATCGTGCGCGCGCTGGCGACCAATCCGAGCCTGCTGCTGCTGGACGAGCCGGCCGCCGGCATGAATCCGCACGAGACAGAGGAGCTGATGGAGAACATCGCGAAGATCCGCGACAAGTTCAAGATCGCCGTCCTGCTCATCGAGCACGACATGAACCTGGTCATGGGCATCTGCGAGGGCATCTGCGTACTCAACTATGGCCGCGTGATCGCCAAGGGCACGCCGGAAGAGATTCAGAACAACCCGATCGTCATCGAGGCGTATCTGGGCAAGCGGAAGGAGGGCTAAGGGATGAGCATGCTGAAGGTTGAGGATCTGCACGTCTACTACGGCAGCATCCATGCCATCAAGGGCGTCTCCTTTGAGGTCAACGAGGGCGAGATCGTCACGCTGATCGGCGCGAACGGCGCGGGCAAGTCCACCACCCTGAACACCGTCGCAGGCCTGCTGAAGCCGCGCTCCGGCGCCATCACCTTTGAGGGGCAGCAGGTTGCGGGCATGCCCGCCAGCAAGATCGTGCCGCAGGGCATGGCGCTGTGCCCGGAGGGCCGCCGCGTCT
Organism: Clostridia bacterium; assembly: GCA_017937505.1. Lineage (GTDB taxonomy): Bacteria > Bacillota > Clostridia > Christensenellales > Aristaeellaceae > Ventricola. Next base: position 9,086 of record JAGBDL010000076.1, read on the forward strand.
TCCAGCAGATGACCGTGCGCGAGAACCTGGAGATGGGCGGCTACACCCGTCCTGCCGGAGAAATCTCCGCTTCTCTGGACGACGTGTTCGAGCGCTTCCCGCGCCTGAAGGAGCGCCATCGTCAGATCGCCGGTACGCTTTCCGGCGGCGAGCAGCAGATGCTGGCCATGGGCCGCGCGCTGATGAGCAAGCCGCGCCTGCTGATGCTGGACGAGCCGTCCATGGGCCTGGCGCCGCTGCTGGTCGAGCAGATTTTTGACATCATCGGCGAATTGAACCGCGCCGGAACGACGATTCTGCTGGTCGAGCAGAACGCGCAGATGGCCCTGTCCATCGCCAACCGTGCCTACGTTCTGGAGACGGGCAACATCGTCAAGTCGGGCGACGCGCACCTGCTGATGAACGATGACGACGTCCGCAAGGCGTATCTGGGATAATATGAAGAATGAAGGAGCTGTCAGGCGTAACCTGGCAGCTCCTCTTTGTATTCTTTAGGAAGCTATTGTTAACGAAGTAAAGAGGCATGTTAAGCAATAATTCGCAGCTTAGGAGAACGCGCTCCGCTGGGGCCAGAAGGGTCGGGGAGGGTTTCGATGCCCTCCCCAGACCCTCCTGGACCTCCCATTCCCCTCCCCAGACGACCAGGGTTGCGACCCTGGACCCAGGGGAAGCATGAACAGCTGATCGTA
>JAGBDL010000077.1 GCA_017937505.1 Clostridia bacterium
GCGGCTGTGCGACGATACGCTCACGGCGTATTTCGCAAAGGCCCGGACCGTCGTCTTCGGCGAGCAGGTCGTGATCGCCTATCTCTGCGCGCTGGAGACCGAGATCGCCGCGGCGCGGATGATCGTGAACGGCCTGCAGATCGGGCTTCCTGCCGATACCATCCGCACGCGGCTGCGGGAGCGGTATTTTTGAGCGAGGTGCCTTATGTATAAGATCGCAGTTTTGGGCGAACGCGAGAGCGTCATGGGCTTTGCGGCTCTGGGGCTCGCCGTGTTCCCCGTGGAATCCGCCGAAGAGGCGGCGGAGGCCTTCCACCGCCTGACCCGGCAGTCCGACGCGTACGCCATCATCTATGTGACCGAGACCTATGCCGCCGCGCTGGCGCCGCAGATCGCAAAGTTCGAGACGAGCGTCACGCCGGCCGTCATCCTCATCCCCGGCGCGGGCGGCAGCCAGGGGCTGGGCATGAGCGCGCTGAACGCCGCGGTGGAACGGGCCGTTGGCTCGAATATCATTTAACTATCCTTTGAATTTAGAAAGGATCCGATGAAATGTCAGGTAGAATTGTAAAGGTATCCGGTCCGCTGGTCGTTGCCGAGGGGATGGAAGACGCCAATATGGCGGACGTCGTCCGCGTCGGCAAACAGCAGCTGATCGGTGAGATCCTGAATATGACGGGCGGCTCCGCCTCCATTCAGGTCTATGAAGAAACGAGCGGCCTCGGCCCCGGCGCCGAGGTCACGACGACCGGCATGCCCCTTTCCGTGGAGCTTGGCCCGGGCATGCTGGAGGGCATCTATGACGGCATCCAGCGTCCCCTGACCGAGATCCGCAAACTCTGCGGCGAGACCATCGCCCGCGGCGTGCAGGTCCCGGCGCTGAACCGGGAAAAGAAGTGGGACTTCGTCCCCACCGTTCAGGCGGGCGACAAGCTCTCCGGCGGCGACGTCATCGGCACCGTGCAGGAGACGAGCGCCGTGCTGCACAAGATCATGGTCCCGCCCAACGTGGCCGGTACCGTCAAGGAGATCAAGTCCGGCTCGTTCACGGTCACCGAAACCGTCTGCGTGCTGGAAACGGCGAAGGGCGAGGAAAACCTCACCCTCATGCAGAAGTGGCCCGTGCGCGTGGCCCGGCCGTATGACCGGAAGTTCACGCCCTCGCAGCCGCTCATGACCGGCCAGCGCATCATCGACACCATGTTCCCGCTGGCCAAGGGCGGCACCGCCGCCGTCCCCGGCCCCTTCGGCTCGGGCAAGACCGTCGTGCAGCATCAGCTGGCGAAGTGGTCCGACGTCGACATCGTCGTCTACATCGGCTGCGGCGAGCGCGGCAACGAGATGACCGACGTTCTGATGGAGTTCCCGGAGCTGCACGACCCCAATACCGGCGAGCCGCTGATGAAGCGGACCGTCCTGATCGCCAACACCTCCGATATGCCGGTCGCGGCGCGCGAAGCGTCCATCTACACCGGCATCACCATCGCGGAGTATTTCCGCGACATGGGCTATGACGTCGCCGTCATCGCCGACTCCACCTCCCGCTGGGCAGAGGCTCTGCGTGAGATGTCCGGCCGACTCGAAGAGATGCCCGGCGAAGAGGGCTACCCCGCGTACCTCGCTTCGCGTCTGGCGCAGTTCTACGAGCGCGCGGGCTGCGTTGAGTGCCTCGGTGCGGACGAGCGCCGCGGATCGCTGACCGCCATCGGCGCGGTCTCGCCTCCGGGCGGCGATATCTCCGAGCCTGTCTCGCAGGCGACGATGCGTATCGTCAAGGTATTCTGGGGTCTGGACGCCTCGCTGGCCTACGCACGGCATTTCCCGGCCATCAACTGGCTGACGAGCTACTCGCTGTATCTCGACACGCTGCGCGGCTGGTGCGATGAAAATCTCGGCAGAAGCTTCATGCTCAACCGCGGCCGGGCCATGGCTCTTCTCCAGAAGGAAGCCGAGCTGCAGGAGATCGTCAAGCTCGTCGGTCAGGACGCGCTGAGCCCCACCGACAACCTGACGCTCGAATCCGCCAAGATGATCCGCGAGGACTTTTTGCAGCAGAACGCCTTCCTCGAAAACGACCAGTATTCGTCGTTCGACCGGCAGGCACGGCTGCTGGAGCTGATCCTGCGGTACAAGGATCTCTGCGACGCGGCGATCGCGCGCGGCGCGGATATCTGGAAGCTCTACGCCATCGCGGCCAGAGCCGCCATCGGCCGTGCGAAGACCGTCCCGGCGGAAAGCTACCAGGAAGTCTACGCGCAGATCGAAGCCGACATGGAACAGCAGATCGAAGAAGTGGCAAAGGAGGCTGAGGCTGAATGATCCGGGAATATCGTACCATCCGTGAGGTCTCCGGGCCTCTGATGATCGTCAAAAACGTCGAGGGCGTCACCTACGACGAGCTGGCAGAGCTCGAGCTGCCGAACGGCGAGGTCCGGCACTGCAAGGTCCTCGAGTGCAACGGCGATACCGCCGTCGTCCAGCTGTTTGAAAACTCCGCAGGCATCAACCTGAAAGACAGCAAGATCCGCTTCCTGGGCCACCCGCTGGAGCTGGCCGTGTCCGAGGATATGCTCGGCCGCGTCTTCAACGGCATGGGCCACCCGAAGGACGGCGGACCCGAGGTCCTGGCGGCCGAGATGAAGGACATCAACGGCCTGCCCATGAACCCCGCTGCCCGTGACTACCCCAACGAATTCATCCAGACCGGCATCTCCACGATCGAC
>JAGBDL010000008.1 GCA_017937505.1 Clostridia bacterium
CCGTTGCGCATGCCGACCACCAGCGGCGTCCCGCTCTCCTCGCGCTCGTCCTCGAGCGCCCAGATCTCCTCCAGCTCCAGCATCGGCTCCACCGGCGTCTGCGCGCGATAGGCCGGGCTCCGGGCCAGCAGGCCGAGCATCGGCTCCACGCCGTCGGCCGTCTGATCGCGCGCCGCGTCCTGCCCGCTTGACAGAAGGCGCGTCACCGGCAAAAGCAGCGCCGCCAGCAGAAGCACCAGCAGTGCCGTGCCAAGTAGTTTTTTTCTTTCTTTCATCCGCTCTTACCCTTTTTCCCATCATTACTCAATGATCGGCCAATTCTCCATAAGTACCTCGTCTATCACTTCGACCTGTCTTTTTTCAAACTCAAGAAAATCTGACAAATCCAAGTATCTGGCACCATACAGCCACTTTTTAGATTCCCTCAGATAGGCGCCCGAACGATAAATCTCATCCTCTACACTGCAAATCCAGTTCTCAATTGCTTCATCATGAAGTAAGAGTTGCTTCTTTTCGTTCCAGATCTCCCACAGCTTTTCCCGGCTTCCTGGCAAATTCAGATCCAGAATTCTCCTGATCGCAATTGGATCCATATCGAAATACCGAACCAGCGAGCCATCCCTTTGGTATTCCGCACGCATTATGCCGAAGTCCATGTCCCACGGTGCGAAGCGATAGACATAATCTCCATTCTCCCAGGCGATCCAGATATACAGATTGTTCTTAGCGTTGTCCAAGACAAGGCCGCAGCTCTGCATAAACAAAAAATAGGAAAGCGCGCTGTCAAAGTCAAGTCTCTTCATTGCCAGATCAGCAAATTCTTCATCACTCATGGGCGGATTCAGACAGTTGAGCTTGACATAGTCGTCAAACAGCCGCAGTGCCCTCTCGACGTCGCCCTTTGCCTCATACTGGTATTCGGCAACAAATCCGGCTTCCTCCATTTTATCGATCTGATGAACTCCTTCCCTATTTCCACCCAGCCGGATCAGGCAGTCCTCTGTCGCATTTCCACCAACCGCAGCAATATCTTCATGAGGATTCACACGCTCCATCAGCTGATAAATCCCCTTATACTCATTCTGAACAAATACTTCCACCAGGTGGCTCTCCTGTTTCAGCAGCGCGTTGCTGTTCTGATTCCAACGGTTCCACAAATCAAAGCAGAGATGATTCCGTACCGTCGTCGCATCCTGGGCATTGGCAATCAGCAGCCAGTCCGTATCTGCCTGCATGCCCAGTACGCTGACCTCCTTTTTCTTATCCCGCCCCCGCGCCGAAAGCGTATGGAATTCAATCCTGTATCCAAACTTAGGAATATGCTTTTCATTACCCCGAGTATGGACCTTCGCGGCTTCAACCACCGGCTCACCCACGCCATCCGAAACGCTGAACCTTGCTGGTATGTAGGCATCGCCGATCTCCGTATCTGCCTGTACATGCAGCGTCACGACCGGCAGACCCGTAAACACCACGCCGACATACGCAAATTCCGTATCCGTATACGCCAGCAGCTCGTAGCGCCAGCCGTCGCGCACCGCGTCGCTGGCATAGTCGTAGCTGTAATCATCGACCCAGACGACGTGCAGATCCTGTACGCCGTCCGCCGCCTGCGCAAAGAGCGCCAGCTCCGGCCAGCTTTCGCCCGTCTCCATGCCGATGGTGCAGTAGAATGTGTCGCTTGCCGCGTCGTAGCCCATCTCCTGGTCGCCGTTGCGCATGCCGACCACCAGCGGCGTCCCGCTCTCCTCGCGCTCGTCCTCGAGCGCCCAGATCTCCTCCAGCTCCAGCATCGGCTCCACCGGCGTCTGCGCGCGATAGGCCGGGCTCCGGGCCAGCAGGCCGAGCATC
>JAGBDL010000078.1 GCA_017937505.1 Clostridia bacterium
CGCAGTCCTGGTCGTTTCAAGGGGGTATGGGAGTCCAGAGGGATGTAGGGGGGAAATCGAAATCCCCCCTCATCCCTCTGGGCCCAGCGCAGCGCGCTTCCCCTGAAGATGGCAATCTTCAAAGCTTCTTAGTTAGCATAATCTCTCTATTGTCCATCACCGCTCCGGCAGCATGGCCTCCGGGTCCTGCGCCGCGCCCTTATTCCTGACCTGCAGATGCAGATGCGTGCTCATTTCTCCCTCGCAGGGGATGCGCGCAAGCAGCGTGCCGATCGTCTGGCCGCGGGTCACGCTCTCGCCGATGCTCACCACGCTGCTCTCCAGGCCGCAGTACGTCACCTGCCGCCCATCCGTCTGCTCGATCATCACCCGCCAGCCCCACAGTTCGTCCCATGTGCTGCTCTTCACCTTCCCGTCCGCGCAGCAGGCGACGGCCTGACCCGCCTCGCCCGCGATATCCAGTCCCATATGCGTGCGCCAGCAGCCCAGGCTTTCCCACCAGACGAGCGCCTGATCGTCGAACACGCGCAGCACTTCGCCCTCAACCGGCCACTGGGCAGCCGCCGTCGTGAGCATCACAGGACGCACGGTGAGCGGCGCAATCGTCGGCAGCGGCGTGACGGTCACGTCGGGTGAAGGCGACGCGCTCGCGGCAAGCTCCGGCGCGTCGGCCGCAGCCTGCACGCCCGCCTCGCTCTGCCGCCTCACCTGCTGCGTGTAGATCGCGCTGCCCGCGATTACAGCGATCACAGCGCCCAGCGTCACCAGATACGCGTAGTCCATCATCCACGCTTTCATCCGCAAAAAGGCTCTCATCATCCGGCGCATCCCCTTTCTTCCCTACAGGATGCGCGGAAGGATGTAGAAATATACGGGAAAGGAGCGTTGGTCGGCAGCCCTAACGTACTCCCCATATCAAAACCGGCATGCTGCCGGCGGCATCACCGACAAAGTTCCGTAAATCATGAGGCTCTGTGCCCGAGAACGGCACTGTACGGAAAGATTTACATAACAAAAAGCCCTCCGCAAGGAAGGCTTATTCTTTGATCTGAATCGTTTCTCCGTCGGAGACAAGCGTCATGACGCCATGCTCCTTCGCCGTATACACCTGCGCGCCCGCGCGGGTCAGCCGCACCTTGACGGCGTTGGCCGGGCTTTTGCCCGTCATCAGGGCGATGCTTGGCGACACGGCGCTGACAAGCTCCGCGCAGGTCGCCTCCTCGCTGCCGCCCAGCGCGCAGATGAGCGCGTCCGCGTCGAGGTTCACGCGTGAGGAGATCAGCTCCCGCTCGCCGCCTGCGGTGATGGCGCCCATGACCAGCACAGACGTGCTGCCGTAGTCGATGCGGACGGACAGTCCGTCGTCGCGCTCATCGGTGTGCGCCGTGCGCGCCGGGCCGATGAACGTCACCCGCGCGCGCCCCAGCATGAACGAAAGCCCCTGCTCCGGCACGATGGCCTGAATGCCGCTCTTCTTCTGCGCCTGGGCGATCAGCCGGTTGTAGGCTGCGCCCTTCGTCTGCGAATCCTGGAAGAGCAGGTACTGCGGCGGCATCAGCGTGATCGCCAGCGGCAGACCGCCGATCTGGCTCTGCTGGCTGCTCATCGCCACCGCCGCGTTGAGGTGGCTCACGCCGCACAGCAGCAGCTGCCCCGTGAGCGTCACGCCCATGCCGCTGCCGCCGCCCAGGAGCATCGTGTAGCCGTCCGCGCAGACCAGCACGGTCTCGCCGTCTCCCGCGCGCAGCGTCTTGACCGTCAAGCCCGTCTTGCTCACGCCGTAGGCCCAGCCCGGCAGCGACACGTCCGGCAGGCTGACGTCCGGCAGACGGAGGTTAGTGAGTCCCGCCACGCCGTCCAGCGACAGGCTCGGCGCGCCGGTTTCCGGGTCGTTCTTCACAAAGCCCAGCACGCACGCGCCCACAAACAGCAACGCGCCCAGGCCCAGAAGCAGCAGAATATTGGTCAGGCAGCCGCTGATGCAGCCGCGCCGCCGCTTTCTCACGTGCGATTTTGCCTCGCGCGCCATGCTTACAGCGCCTCCATGAGGCCGGCAAGCGCCTGCGCGTCCTCGCGCGTCGTCGCCCAGCTGGTCACAAAGCGAATGGCCACATGCGTATCGTCCACCTCGCCCCAGCGCTCAAACTCGACCTGTTCGGCGAGCTTTTTCTCCTGCTCGCGCGTGACGATCGGGAAGATCTGGTTGGTCGTCGTCGCGATCAGCGGCTTCACGCCGCCCCGCTCCATGCCCGCGCGGATGATATCCGCCATCTCGTTGGCATGGCGCGCCCAGGCGAAGTAGTCGTCGTTTTCCAGCGCGGCCAGGAACATCACGCCGCACAGGCGTCCCTTGGCGATCATGCCGCCGCGGTTCTTGATCATGAAGCGGAAGTCCTTCTGCAGCGCCGGATTCACGATCACCAGCGCCTCGCCAAAGAGCAGGCCGTTTTTGGTGCCGCCGATATAGAACGCGTCGGTCAGCGCCGCCATGTCCTTGAGCGTCGCCGTCGCCTCGCTTGCCGTCAGCGCGCTGCCCAGGCGCGCGCCGTCCGCAAAGAGGAGCAGGTCATTTCTGTCGCAGACCTCGCGCAGCGCGCGAAGCTCCGCCAGGCTGTACACCGTGCCGATCTCCGTCGGCTGGGAGATGTACACCACGCGCGGATGCACCATGTGCTCGTCCGTGTGCGCGTCCACCACCGCCTGCACGCCCTCGGGCAGCACCTTGCCGTCCCGGGAAGCGGCGATGCACACCTTGTGCCCGCTGCCCTCAACGGTGCCGGTCTCGTGCACGTTGATGTGGCCGCCCTGCGCCGCGATTGCCGCCTCATACGGGCGCATGAACGCGCTCAGGGCGATCATGTTCGCGCTCGTGCCGCCGATCATCATGTGCACCGCCGCGTCCTTCTGGCCGCACTTTTCGCGGATGAGCTCGGCAGCGCGCAGGCTGTATGCGTCCAGGCCGTAGCCGCAGGTGTGCTCCATGTTCGTCTGCACGAGCTTTTCAAGCACCAGCGGATGCGCGCCCTCGCCGTAGTCGTTTCTGAAAAAGAGCTTGTTCATCGTGTGTCCTCCCCATGGGTTTCCGTTGTCATCGTCTGCGCCTTCACGCGGCCGATATACAGGGTTTCATCAATCGTGATCTTCGATACGCCGGACAGATCGAGTGCGTCCACATCGATGCCCGCCAGCATCGGGGTCATGCGCGCCAAGTGCTGCGCCGTCTCCGGGGAGACGTCCAGCGTGTAGGTGATCGCCTCCTGATGCAGCACGTCCATCTTTTCATGGGCATAGCGCTCCACATCGCTGTCGTCGTAGGCCGCATGGCGCAGCTGTGTGCCCGCCAGCTCGCGGAGCTGACGCAGGTAGCCGCTCCGGGGCGCGAGCTTCATCACCACGCCGTCCGTTTTCAGCACGCGGCCGAACTCGGCGTAGCTTGCGGGCGTGAAGACGTCCAGCAGCACGTCGACCGTATGATCGCGCATCGGGATATGCTTGAGATCCGCGGCGAAAAACGCCGCCGTTTTCGGTCCGCGCGCGGCCAGGCGCACCGCATCCCGGGAGAGATCAAACCCGATGCGCGTCATGCGCCTGCCCGGGCAGACGGCCTTGGCGTAGTAGCCCTCGCCGCAGCCCGCGTCCAGCAGCACGGGGCTTTCCCCCGGCGCATAGCGGTCGATCGCCTCCGTCAGCCGCCCGACGACCGGCGCGAACACGCCCGCTTCGAACACCTTTGCCCGGTGCTCAAAGAGCTCCTTCCTGTAGAACATCTCCTTCTGCCCGGGGACGAAGTTGACGTAGCCCTGCCGCGCGATATCGTAGGTATGGCGGCGCGCACACACCAGGCTGTTCTCTGTCTTTGAAAATGCACCGCCGCACAGCGGGCAGCGCAGAAGGCTTACGATGGATTCGATCATGATGCTTCTTCCTTATTTGGGAAAACGTTGAGCTGCCGCCCAAACCCGCTCAGGGGCGCCGCCCCTGAACCCCGCAAGGGGCATCGCCCCTTGACCCTTCTTCGCTTCGCGGCGGCTTCAAGCTGCTCAGAAATAATCGGAGAAGTACGGCTGCTCGATGGGGATGATGTCCTCGAGGATGCGCACCGCGTCGTCGCTCGCGTCAAGCCGCTCCACGCGTTTTAAGTACGTCGGGCGCTTATAGCCATAGAACATCGCCGTCAGCGTCTGGATATCGCACTCCACCCGCTCGCCCTGCGTGCCGCCGCGCTCGATGATCGTGTTGCCCTGCTTATCCCAGCGCAGGCTGAAGTCGCCGCAGTTGCACTCCATCACCGGATCGTGGATGACAAAGTGCAGGTCGTCATGGATGGAGATGATGTCGAACGGATACTTCCTGATGAACGCTTCGAAATCGACGATGCGGGCCATCACGTTCGGCTCGATCTCCTCCTGAATCTCGCTGTCCTCCAGCAGGAAGGCCATCGGCTCGTTGGTGTAGTTGGTGCCCACCACCTTGTCGATCATCGAGAAGTGCGCGGAGACATAGTTCCACAGGCCGTGGCGAGCCTCCTGGTTGATGTACACCAGCTCCTTGATGCGGAAGACGTCGTTGGCGATGTAGTAGACCAGGTAGCCCTTGGGCTCGCCCGCCTCGTTGTAATAGACGGCGACGATCACGTCGTCCGCCTCCCAGCGCCAGTATTCCTCCCATTCCAGCTCGTTGCGCTTGAGCGCGCCGTGGCGCATGCGCGTGAACGCGTTGTGGACGATGCGCAGATCCTCGCTGTCAATGCCCACGCGCTCCACCATGCCGGAAACCTCGCGCCGCTTGGGCAGCTGCGTGTCCTTGATGGTGTAGGTCATCTTGTCCGTGACGATCTCCCAGCCCTTCTTTCGGTAATAGGGGATCATGTACGGCACGAGCATCGACACGCACTGGTGGTTCTCCCGCATGCTGTTGAGCGCCGTCTTGATGAGGCTGCTCATCAGGCCGAGGTTCATGTATTCCGGATAGGTCGCCACGCCGGTGACGCCGCCCATCTTGTACATCTGGCCGAAGATGTTCACCTGCATGGGATAGATGCTGATCTGCGAGGCGAGCTTCTCCCCGTCAAACCAGCCGTAGGACTCCGTCTTCTTGAGCACCGGCTTCTTGCTGCGCTCCATCTCCTTCTGGTTCCAGCCCAGCGAGGCCAGCTCGCTGTCCGTCACCTGAAAGGCATAGCGCAGCAGCGCATTGTACTGTGCCGTGTCGTCCGTGGTCAGTGCGCGCATCTGCAGGCGCTCGTGAAGCTTCTCCTTCATGTGATGTCATCTCCCGCCGTATTGGCCCGTTTGCATGTCCTGATTATAGCACAAGCCTCTCCGTGAAGCAAGCGGCGGGCTTTGCCCGCTGCACGATCGATACCCTATTCGTGGACAAAGCCGTGCTCCAGGGTGATCACGCAGAAGCATTCCGGATATTTGTCGCGTACGGCCTGATCGATCCGCTTGCGGATCTCGCGTCCGCTCATGGTCAGGTCGTACGGCACCACGCAGTCAAAGACCACCTTGGTCTGCCTGCTGCCGCGCACAAAGCGCAGATCATGGATGGACATGCGCGGATGGATCGCCTCCGCCGCCTGCTGCACCAGCGCGCGCAGCTCGCCAACGCGCGGGTCATCGAGCGTCACCGGGTCATAGTGAATGACCAGGTGCAGCTGCTCCTGCGCGAGGAAATCCCGCTCGATGCTGTCGATCATGTCGTGGCTGACCAGCGGATCGAGCGCCGCGTCCATCTCCAGGTGCACGCTGGCGAACTGCCTGCCGGGGCCGTAGTCGTGCACCATCAGGTCGTGCGTGCCCAGCACGCCGGGATAGCTCATGAGCTTTTTCCTGATCTCCTCCACCTGCTCGCGCGAGGGCGGCATGCCCAGCATCGGATCGATCGTCTCCTTCACCAGGCCAAAGCCGCTGACCAGGATGAACGCCGCCACGGCCGCGCCCATCCAGCCGTCGAGCATCCAGCCGGTGAAGTGGCCGATGACGGTGGAGACCAGCACGGCGGTCGTGGCGATCACATCGTTTCGGCTGTCGTCCGCCGTCGCTGTCAGCGTCTTGGAGCCGATCTTTTGGCCGATGTGCCGGTTGAACCGGGAAAGCCACATCTTGACCAGAATCGAGCCAATGAGCACGGCGAGCAGCGCGGCGCTCACCGCCACCGGTTCCGGGTGAAGGATCTTCTCGACGCTGCTCTTCATCAGCTCCACGCCGATGACCAGGATCATCACCGCCACCATCAGGCCGGAGAGGTACTCGTAGCGCCCGTGGCCGTAGGGATGGTCCTCGTCCGCCGGTTTGTCCGCGAGCTTGAAGCCCAGCAGGCTCACGACGCTCGAAGACGCGTCGGACAGGTTGTTCACCGCGTCCGCCGTGATGGCCACCGAGCCGCTGAGCGTGCCCACCAGCAGCTTCATCGCAAAGAGCAGCGCGTTCGTCCCCACGCCCACGATGCTCGCCGCCCGGCCATACTGCAGGCGCACGCGCTCCTCGCGCACGTCGCCGCCCACGCTGCGTTCAATCCAGTTTTCCAGCATACACGCACTTCCTTCCTGTTAGGAAAAGCAACCTTCCAGCAATATAAAAACAGGCGCCTGCGCAATCACGCAGGCAGCCTTATCTTATGTACGGATTCGACGCGCTGTCCCCGATTCCTGCTTAAATCACACGACGCTCTGCAGGCCGAGGGTCTTTTCGATCAGCAGCATCACGCCGAGGGTAGCGAGCATCAGGATGGTCGCCAGCGCGGCAATCGTCGGATCGAAGTGATACTCGACGTAGCTCATGATCTCGATGGGCAGCATGTTCACGCCCGGGCCCGTGAGGAACGCCGAGAGCGACACATTGTTGAACGAGTTGATCACGGACATGATGCATGCGGACGCGATGCCGGACTTGATGTTGGGCAGCACGATGTGAAAGAACGTGTACACCCGCGTCGCGCCCAGGCTGCACGCCGCCTCCTCGACCGCGAAGTCGAAGTTCGCCAGCGAGGAGGTGACCACGCGCATGACGTACGGGATCGACAGCAGCGTATGGCCGATCAGCAGACTGGGGATGACCTCCAGATTATACAGATTGACAACATAGCGCAGCATGATGAAGCCCAGCACGATGCACGGGATGAGCACCGGGGAGAGGAACAGCGTCTTGATCGTTTCCTTGCCCCTGAACTTGTAGCGATTGAGCGCGTACGCCGCCGGCAGACCCAGCAGCAGCGCGATCGCCGTCGCCGCCAGGGCGATGACGATGCTCAGCTTGGCCGCCGAGATGAACGAGCTCATCGTCAGCACCTTCCTGTACCATTCCAGGGTAAAGCCCTGTCCCGGGAACTTCAGCGCCTTCGTCTCGCTGAAAGAAGCCGCGGCGATGACCAGCAGCGGGCCGATCAGGAAGACATAGACCAGGGCCGTGATGAGCATCAGCGCTCCGTTCTTCTTTCTCATAAAACAACCGCTCCAAAATACAAAGTCAGATCATGTCGCGCGAAGCGAGGAAGGGGTCTGGGAATGAAATCCCCAGGCAGGTTTTAGGGCAGCAGCCCTAACGTCTCCTCGTTCCCTTACTTCACGGAGAACGTGGAATTCCACATCTCGATCCACTTGGCCTGGTTCTCCACGATGACGTCCCAATCCACCAGCTTGAGGCTGCCCACCATCTCCTCACCGTAGGTGAAGTTGGCGGCCTGCTCCGGCTCGAGCACGATGTCGGTGCGGACCGGGCTGTCCACGCCGTCCAGGGCCTCGGCCAGCTGCACGTCGTAGCTCAGATAGTAGTCGATGAACGCCGTCGCCAGGTCCTTGACCTCGGTACCCTTGATGATGTTGAGCATGTTGTAGCCGGCGAAGGAGCCCTCGATGGGATCGACCCAGACGTAGTCCGGATTCGCGTTCTTCGCGGTGGTGTAGCTGTAGTCCAGCAGCACGGCCACGGAGATCTCGCCCTGGTTGAGCATGGTGATGGTGTTGTTGGCTGAGGTGTAGGTGTTCACGACGTTCGGCTTGAGCTCAGCGAGCTTGGCGAAGATCGCCTCGTCGTCCACGCCCGGGGTGTAGCCGAAGGTCTCGGCGGTGGCGAAGTAGAACAGCGGGCCGGTGGTGGCGGTCATGTCCGGAATCGCGATGCTGTCCTCCAGCGCCGGGTTCCACAGATCGGCAAAGGACTTGATCTCCACGTCGCAGTAGGCGCTGTCATAGACGATGCCCAGGCGGTTGAAGGTGTAGGCCGGGCCGTATTCCTCGCCCATCGGGGCGCGGCCGCAGGCATAGATGCTGTCAAGGTTGGTCAGCTTGCTGGCGTCGATGGTGTCGATGACGCCCTCGGCCATCAGCTGCTTGACGAACATGTCGCCGATGATGACCACGTCATAGTCCTCCGGGGACTCGACGATCTTGGTCACGCGCTGGGCGTTGCTCGCGCCGTCGGCCACGATGGTGCAGCCGGTCAGCTCCATGAACGGATCGTAGATGTTCTTCTGCAGCAGCTCCGCGTTGAAGCTGAAGGTGGAAATGGTCAGGGTCTGGCCCTCGTAGGGCTTGGCCTCGGCCATGGCGCAGGACAGGCTGAAGACCAGCACGAGCGCCACGATCAGGGAAATGATCTTCTTCATTGTCTTTTCCTCCTCGGGTGATCAGTCGATGAGAATGATTTTGTTTGCCGCCAGCGAGAGCGTCACCGTCTCGCCCACGGGGAAAACCTGATTTTGATCCGTGCTCACGACGAACTCGCCGACGTCCGTCTGCACGTTGAGCTGGTTGCGCTGGCCCAGGAATGTGGACACCAGCACCCGGCCCTGGATGGCGTTGGGCACCTGAGCGCCCGCGGCATGCACGGTCACGTCGCCCGGACGGATGCAGCCCTTGCAGCTGCCTTCGTGATCCGCCGCCGTCACGATCCGCGCGCCATTGTTCGCCTTGAATTCGCAGCCGCCGGTGCGCTCAAGATCGATAAAGTTTTCAAAGCCGACGAACCGGGCGATGAACTCGGTTTTCGGCCGGTTGTAGATCTCGCTCGGGGTGTCCATCTGCTCGATGACGCCCTTGTTCATGATGGCAACCTTGTCGGAAATGGCGAAGCACTCCTCCTGGTCGTGCGTGACGTAGATGGCGGTGAAGCCCAGCTCCTGCTGCAGGCGGCGGATCTCCACGCGCATCTTGACGCGCAGCTTCGCGTCGAGGTTGGAGAGCGGCTCGTCGAACATCAGCAGATCCGGCTTGATGACCAGCGCGCGAGCGAGCGCCACGCGCTGACGCTGTCCGCCGGACATCTCGCGCGGGTAACGGCTCTCAAAGCCCTCCAGATCGACGACCTTCAGCATGTGCAGCACCTCGTGGCGGATGGTCTCCTTGTCCATCTTGCGCATCTTGAGGCCGAAGGCCACGTTGTCAAACACGGTCAGGTGCGGGAAGAGCGCGTAGCTCTGGAACACGAAGCCGAAGTTGCGCTTGTGCAGCGGTACCTTCGTGTAGTCCTTGCCGTCAAAGATGATCTGGCCCGCCATCGGCTCGGAGAAGCCGGCGATCATGCGCAGACAGGTGGTCTTGCCGCAGCCGGAGGAGCCCAGCAGGGAGACAAACTCGCCCTTTTCCACGCTCAGGTCAAAATCCTTGAGGATGATGTTCTGATCGTAACCGGCGGTGATGTTTTTCAGTTCGAGCAGTGCCACTTGTTTGTCCTCCTTACGCCATCGGGTTGATCTTGCGGCTGACGGAATTGAATACGCTGGAAATGACCATCGTGGCCACGATCATCACGACCGCGACGACCGAGGCCTGCGTCCAGTCCCTCAGGCTCATCGCGTACTGATAGACCATCGTGGAGAGCACGCGGGTATCCGTGCCGCCCAGCAGCTGCGGCGTGGTGTACGCCGTCATGCAGCCGGTGAACACGAGCACGCTGCCGGTCACCAGGCCGGAAATGCTCAGCGGGAACACGACGTGGAAGAATGAGCCGAGCTTTGTGGCGCCGAGGTTGCCGGCGGCCAGCGTCAGGTCGTCCGGAATGTTGTCCATCACGCCAATGAGCGAGAGGATCATCTGCGGCAGGAACAGCTGCACGAAGCCGACCGTCATGGAGAACTCGTTGTACAGCAGATCCTGCGGCTTGGCAAACAGGCCGCTCCACACCAGGAAGTTGTTGACGATGCCGCGCTTGCCCAGGATGACCATCCAGGAGAAGGAGCGCACGACCGGGCTGGTGAACATGGGAAACACCGCAAAGGCCATCATCATGCCCTTGTGGCGAGAGAATTTGCTGATGTAATACGCGGTGGGATAGCCCAGCAGCGCGCACACGAGGGTGGACAGCAGGCTCAGGCGAATGGAGCGCATGAACGTCTGCTGGAAGTACGCGTCCCCAAAGAGCCTGAAATAGGAGGAAAGCGAAAAGGACTGATCCGGGAAAAACGAGGTCAGACAGAGCGAGAACAGCGGAACCAGCATAAACAGGATCACAAACAGCGTTCCCGGCAGAATCAGAAGCAGCCAGACGGCGTTCTTGGTGCGGCTCACCGGCGGTTCATTCCTTTCCACACATAAACGTTCGGTATAATGACAATATATTTTAGCATAGATGGGTGACAACGTCAACCAAACAGAGGCGCTTTCCAGCCGTTCCCCTTCGCGGTTTTTCGCCGAAGCAAAACCGGCGCCGGAGCATGTTCACATCATGCCGGCGCCGGGGAGGATTCTACTCGAATGTTCAGGATTACTTGGCCTTCTTCTGGGTACGCAGGTAGTCGACGTACACCGCGCCCAGGATGACGATGCCCTTGATGATGTACTGCCAGTCGGAGTTGACGCCCATCAGGTTCAGGCCGTTGTTCAGGATGCCGATGATCAGCGCGCCGATCAGCGTGCCGCCCAGCTTGCCGGAGCCGCCGGACATGGAGGTGCCGCCGATGACGACCGCCGCGATGGCGTCCATCTCGGCCGCGTTGCCGGAGGTGCAGGTGCCGGAGTACAGACGGGAGGCGATGGTCACGCCCGCCAGGCCGGCCAGCGTGCCGCTGATGGCGAAGACGGTGAACTTGACCTTCGCGGTGCTGATGCCGGAGAACTTCGCCGCCGTGCTGTTGCCGCCGACCGCGTAGATGTGGCGGCCGATGCGCGTGCGGTTCAGGAAGATCACGCACAGGAAGAACACGATGAACATCGTCCACACCGGCGTGGGAATGCCGAGCACATAGCCCGCGCCCAGGAACTTCCAGGCCTCGGTCATGCAGCGGATCGGCTTGCCGCCGGAGAAGACGTAGGCGATGCCCTTGGCCAGGTTCATGGAGGCCAGGGTGACGATGAACGGCGGGATGTTGGTCCAGGCGATCACCGCACCGTTGAACAGGCCGAACATCAAGCCGGAGAGCACGCCGAGCGTCAGGCCGACGATCTCAGGCATGCCGCCCCAGACGACCGCGCCCGCGGCGAAGCAGCCGGACATGGCGATGATGGAGCCGACGGACAGGTCGATGCCGCCCAGGATGATGACCATGGTCATGCCGCAGGCCAGCATCAGGTTCGTGGAGCTCTGGCGCAGCAGGTTGAACAGGTTGGTCTTGGTGGGGAAGGTCTTCGCGGTGGCGGGCCAGACGCACAGGAACAGGATCATGGCGGCCAGCGCGATCAGAATGCCCAGATTGTCCTTCAGGTAACGCTTTACTGCTTTCATACGGTTTTCCCTCCTGCCGATTCTTGCGTGGCGAGCTTCATGATGGCTTCCTGACTGAGATCCTCATCGTAGCTGATGCAGCCGGTCAATTTGCCATCGTACATGACGTAAACGCGGTCGCTCATGTTGATGATCTCGGGCAGCTCGGAGGAAATCATGATGATGGAGACACCCTGCTTGGTCAGCTCGTTCATGATCTCATAGATTTCCGCCTTCGCGCCGACGTCGACGCCGCGGGTCGGCTCATCCAGAATCAGAATCTTCGGCGCCGTGGCCAGCCAGCGGCCGATCATGACCTTCTGCTGGTTGCCGCCGGAGAGGTTGGTCACGGTTTGCTCATGGCTGGGGGTCTTGGTGCTCATCTTGTTGATGAACTCCTGCGTGATCTCAGCCTCGCGCTTTTCGTTCACGCGCAGCTTGCTGATGAACTGCTCGAGCACCTCGATGGTCGAGTTGAAGCGCACGCTCTGCTGATGGTATAGGCCCTCCACCTTGCGGTTTTCAGGCACCATGGCGATGCCGTGCTTCATGGCGTCCACGGCGCTGTGAATCTGAACCTTCTGCCCGTCGATGTAGATCTCGCCCGTGGAGCCTGGGGTCAAACCGAAGACGCACTGCATCGTCTCGCTGCGGCCCGCGCCGACGAGGCCGGCAAAGCCGACGATCTCGCCCTTGTGAATCTCGAAGCTGACGTGATCCACGCGCTTGTGCTTCTTTTTGCCGTCGTCGATATCGACGCACTTGAGCACCACTTCGTCGGACTTCACATGATCCCGGGTGTAGTACTGATCCAGCTCGCGGCCGACCATCATGGCGATGAGGTCGTCCTTGGGCGTGGTCGCCACGTCACGGGTGCCCACATAGGTGCCGTCGCGCAGGACGGTCACGCGGTCGCAGACCTCGTTCAGCTCGCTCATCTTGTGGGAGATGTAGATGATGCCGACGTTCTGGCGGGCCAGATTGCGCATGATCTCAAACAGCGCGCTGATCTCCTTGTCCGAAATGGAGGAGGTGGGCTCGTCCATGACCAGGATGCGGCAGTTGAAGGAGATCGCCTTGACGATTTCCACCATCTGCTGCTGCGCGATGCTCAGGTTGGCCACCAGCGTATCCGCGTCGATGCCCAGGTCAAACTGATCGAGCATCTCCTGGGCGCGCTTGCGCATGAGCGCAAAGTCCACGCCGAACTTTCCCTTGGGCTCGCGGCCCAGGAAGATATTCTCCGCGACGGTCATGTACGGCACCAGCACCAGCTCCTGGTGGATGATGGAGATGCCGTTGTCGCGCGCGGAGTTGACGTCCGTGATGGCAACCTCCTTGCCGTCGATAAAAATCTGCCCCTCCTCCGGATGATAGATGCCGCCGAGCACCTTGATCAGCGTGGATTTGCCGGCGCCGTTTTCGCCCAGCAGCGCGTGGATTTCACCCGGCTTGAGCTGGAAATCCACATTCTGCAGCGCCTTCACGCCCGGAAATGATTTGCAGATGTTTTTCATTTCGAGCAGGTTTTCGCTCACTGAGTTTCACCACCGTTTCTTCTTTGTGGAACCAGGCAGCGGGCAGTGCCCGCTCCCACCTCCGAACAGCCTGACCAAATCAAGTCGTTCGGTGCTCGTTGCACGATATTGAGTGCAATTTCCCATACGCTTAGACAGCGGGCAGTACCCGCTCCCGCCTCCGAATAACTTTACAAAACCAAGTTGCCCGGTGCTCGTTGCACGATATTTAGCACAATTCCCCATGCGGTTTGGCGGCGGGCCGTGCCTGCTTCCCCTTCCGAACAGCCTGACAACATCAGGTCGCCCGGTGCTCGCTGCACGATTTGGGGTGTAATTTCCCATAAGCCAGAAAAGGGGCTTTGCCCGAAAGAACAAAGCCGCCTCATGATTTGCCGAATGCCGGCGCTTCCGGAGAAACGCCGGCATTCGGAGAATTGCGCCAGGCTGAATCAGCAGCCAGTAAGATTATTCAGAAAGATGACGCCATTGATTACTGCCAGCCGTCGGTGCCGAACTCGGCGACGTTGTCAGCGTTGATCATGAAGGTCGGGATCGGGTAGCGGGCCTCGACGGTCTCGCCAGCCTGCACCTTGTAGTACACCTCGGCGATGGTCTTGCCGATGGACATCGGGGACTGCGCGCCCGTGCCGGTGACCTTGCCGTCCGCGATCAGGGCCTTGATGTCCGGGGAGCCGTCCACGCCGTAGATCAGCGCCTTGGAGCCGGCCGCCTCAGCCGCCGCGTAAGCGCCCAGAGCCGTCGGGTCGTTGCCGCCGAAGATGGCCACAGCGTCCGGATGCGCGGTCAGCGCGTCGGTGCCGTTCAGGTTGCCCTGCTCCTGGTTGCCCATGCAGTCAATCTGAGAAACGACGGTAAAGCCCTTGCCCTCAATCGCGGCCAGGAAGCCGTCGGTGCGGTCCACGACGGACTGCATGGTCGGGCTGTCCAGAACGATGATGTTGCCGCCGTCGGGGCACTTGGCCACGAGGTCCTCGCCGCAGACGTAGCCGGCGTTGTAGTTATCGGAGCCCGCGTAGGACACGAGGTAGGACATGTCGGCCACCTCGGTGTCGAAGCCGAACATCGGGATGCCCGCTTCCTTCAGCTTGTCCAGGCCCGCGATGATGCCGTCACGGTCGACCGGGTTGACGAACATCGCCACGATGCCCTGAGAGATCAGGTCCTCGATCTGGGAGATCTGCTTCTCGTTGCTGTTCTGCGGGTCAAGGGAAACCAGCTCGTCGCCGTGGGCCTCAACCACCTCGCGGATGGACGCCTCAAGCGTCACAAAGAACGGGTTGGTGCCGTCCATGCAGGTGTAGCCGATCTTGTTGCCTTCCGCCAGGGCGGTGCAGCTCATGATCATGACCAGAGCCAGCGCGATAACCAGGATCTTCTTCATAGTGGGAAAACCTCCTTTTATTTTTTACTCCCATTCCGGGGAGCTCAAGGCATTTGTCCGGGGAAACCGCAGACCGGTTTCAAACATATAGTCATTATAGGACGCTTCTCTGCATTTGTCAACAATAAAGGCGTCATTTTTATAGCAAAACTGCGGTCATTCCGTATTTTTGCTGTACGTTTCATCCAAACAATTTCGACGCTTTCTAACAAATGTTCACAGGCGCATGTGCATCCTCTCCCCGGCCTTCCCACGCGCGGTCCGCCGCGTCAGATGATGTCCGCGTACTGCGCCGCGCTTGCCGTAAACGGCCCCATCGCCTCCAGAAGCTGCGCTCTGAGCGCGGGCAGGTCGATCTGCGTGAGCCGCTTGTCCCTCACCCGCAGCACGCCGCCCGCCATCACGGCCTCCACGTTGGAGGCATTCGCGCTGTACACCAGCGCGGAGTACGGGTTGTACACCGGGAACATGTTGACGCTGCCTGTCTCCACCAGCACGAGATCTGCGCGCATGCCCGGCCGCAGCTGACCGAATTCCCCCTGTGCGCCCAGCGCCTGCGCGCCGCCGCGCGTGGCCAGCGCCACGATCTCCCGCGCCGGGAACAGGCTGCGGTCATGGTTGGCCGTCTTGTGGCAGACGGCAAACAGCCGCATCTGGTCAAACATGCTCAGCGTGTTGCCGGAGGACGGGCCGTCCGTGCCCAGGCCCACAGCAATGCCCGCCGCACGCAACGCCTTCACCGGCGCGACGCCCTTGCCCGCCTTGGTGTTGCTGCCAATGCAGTGCGCCACGCGCACACCCTGCCTGGCCATCAGCGCGACGTCCTCCGCCGTCAGGTGGATGCAGTGCGCCGCCAGCAGGTGCTCGTCCGCCGCGCCGATGCTGGAAAGGAACTGCATCGGCGTCATGCCCATGTCGGCAAAATGCTTCATCTCATAGTCCATCTCGCTGACGTGCAGCGTCATCAGCGCGTCATGGCGCAGCGCCAGCTCGTGGCAGCGGCGCAGCGCGTCCCCGTCCAGCGTGGTCGTGCCGTGCGGCGCGACGATCGGGCGCACGAGATCGCAGCCCCTGTAGCGCGCAAACATCTCCTCCGCGAGGGCAAAACCGCCGTAGGGCGCATCCGGGCTGTCACAGGTCGTCTGGCCGATGATCGTCTCGCCCAGATACCCGCGCATGCCCGTCTCCCGGCACACGCGCGCGACCTCGTCCTCAAAGTAGTACATGTCCACGAACGTCGTCACGCCGGCAAGCAGCATCTCCGCGACGCCGTATTTCGCGCCCAGGTACACCAGTTCCGGGGTCATCGCCTCGTTTTCCAGCGGGAACAGGAAGCGGCGCAGGCGGTCCGGGCAGTCGTCGCCCATCGTGCGGAAGGGCACCATGGACGCGTGGCAGTGTGTGTTCACAAAGCCCGGCAGCAGAATGCCGCCGCGGCAGTCGATGCGCTCGTCAATTTCCGCCTGGCCCGAATATTCGCCGCCGCCCAGCGCCGCGATCGTGCCGCCGCTGACCAGCAGCCAGCCGTCCCTGTACTCGGCAAACGCGTCGTCCATCGTCAGGATCCACGCGTGCTCAAACAGCGTATTCATCCGCTCACCTCAGGAAATCCATCGCCGCCGCGCAGAACACCTGCACGCCCGTGACCAGCACGCGCTCGTCCAGGTCGAATTTCACCGTGTGCTGCGCGCTGGCCATCGGCGTCATCACGCGCATGTAGGTCGCCAGACCGCCGCGTTCCTGCACGCGGTTCATCATCACGGAGATGTCCTCGCTGCCCCAGTTTTTGGCGTTCTCCACGCTGCTGACCGTCAGGTGCGGCAGGTCACGGCGCACCACGTCGGCCACGCGCGCGATCAGCGCCCCGTCGCTGTGCTGGCCCTCGGCCTCGCCCATCTTCTTGATCTCCACGGTGCAGCCCTGCATCGCCGCCGCGCCGCGGCACACGTCCTCGGCGGAGGCTGCCATGAAGCTGTTGATCTCCGTCGTCTCGCCGCGCACCTCCAGCTGCAAAACCGCCTCGTCCGGGATGACGTTGCGGCCCGTGCCCGCGTGCAGCGTGCCGACGTTGATGCGGCTCTCGCCCGCGCTGTGGCGCGGAATCGCGTGCAGCGCCAGCACGGCGGAGGCCGCCGCCAGCAGCGCGTTCCTGCCCTTCTCCGGGAAGCCGCCCGCGTGTGAGGCCAGCCCGCGGAAGGTCACGTCGTACTTGGTCGTCGCCAGCGAGCCGTAGGTGCCCGGGGTCACGTCGCCATCATCGAGGCTGTCCGTCGGCGCGACATGTGCGCCGAGGAACACGTCCACGTCGTCAAGATGGCCCGCCGCCACCATGGCCCTCGCGCCGCGCGCGCCCTCCTCGCCCGGCTGGAACAGCAGCTTGACCGTGCCGTGCAGCTGCTTCTTCATTCCGGAGAGCACCTTGGCGACGCCCAATCCGATCGCCACGTGCGCGTCGTGGCCGCAGGCGTGCATCATGCCGGGGTTCACGCTGGCAAAGCCCTCGCACGCCGGACGGTGCGCGTCATCCGGGCACTCCTGCATGCCCAGCGCGTCGATGTCAAAGCGCATGGCGACCGTCGGGCCCTCCCCGCAGCGCAGCACGCCCACCACACCGGTGAAGCCCTCGCGCATGTCAGGCGTCAGGTACGCCTCCTCGCAGCCATAGGCGAGCACGCGCGCAAGGTGCGCCTGCGTCGTCCTTTCGTCCGGCACGCCCATGCGCGATGCCTCGGCGCAGGCGGCCCGGCCCGTGATCACCTCAAAGCCCATCTGTGTCAGTTCTTTGGCGATCAGCGCGCTGGTGCGCATCTCCAGCCAGCCCGTCTCCGGGAAGCGGTGAATGCTGCGCCTCAGCTCCGTCAGCCAGGGCGCAAGCGCCTCGCTGCGCCGGATGATTTCTGTATTCATGTTGGCTCATCTCCCGTCATTTTCCGTCTGAAACGGATGGTTTGATGATAGCATAATTGACGCGCGCGTTCAAGCGGGGTATACTGAAACGGAAATCATCCTGTGAGGAATGCAATATGAAGAATGTGCTCGTCATCGGCTCCACCTGCGTGGACGTCATCATCCGGGTGGATCATCTGCCCCGGACAGAGGAGAACCTCCATCCCGAATCCCAGCGCTTCGCCATCGGCGGCTGCGCCTACAACGTCGCCAACATCCTCGGCCGCGCAGGCGCGGACATGACGTTCGTCACGCCGGTCGGCCGCAGGGGCGTGTTCGGCCCGTTCGTGCGCGAGCAGCTCGCCCGGCTGCCCTTTGCGTCCATGGTCGATCTGCCGCAGGAGCAGAACGGCTGCTGCTACTGCTTCGTGGAAAAGACCGGCGAGCGCACCTTCTGCTCCATCCACGGCGCGGAATACACGTTTGATCCCGCGTGGATGGCGCCGTATGCGGGCAAGGCGTTTGACTATGGCTACGTGTGCGGCCTGGAGGTCGAGGAGCACACCGGCGAAAAGCTCGTCTCCTGGCTGGAGACCGCGCCCGTCGGCACGATTCTGTACGCGCCGGGCCCGCGCGGCGTGCGCGTCAAAAAGGAGCTGACCGACCGCCTCTTCGCGCTGCGCCCCATGCTGCACCTGAACGCCGGCGAGGCGAAGGCCATGTCCGGCTATGACGATCTCGACAACGCGTTGCGCGCGCTGCATGCGCGCACCGGCAATACCGTCATCGCCACCATGGGCGCGGACGGCGTGCGCTGCCTGGAGGACGGAACGCTCTACAGCGTCGTCGGCGAGCCTGCTGAACGCGTGATCGACACCATCGGCGCGGGCGATTCGCACGCCGGCGCGACGCTGCTGGGCCTGACGCGCGGCCTGTCCCTGCGCAGCAGCCTGGCGCTGGCCAACCGCGTGTCCGCCGCAGTCGTCGCCACGGACGGCGCGACGCTCTCCGACGAGGATTTTGCGCGCGTGGTCATGGCGGAATAAGGCGGGAGAAATTTTCCATGCGGATCGGCCCGCCGGGCGCATGAACCGCGCTGTCCGCGGGCAGGATAATCCCCGGGGAGCTCAGGACCGTCCTGAGACCCGAAAGCCGGAGCTGCCGACGAATCCGCCATCGTCATGATCGCGCATCCGCCCGCAGAACGGCCCATCGGGCGGAGCGCATGCTGCCGCGTGCAGCCCCTCCCTCACAGTGCCGGGAGCCGTATGCCATGCGTACGGCTCCTGTGCGTTTCACGAACATTCGCGCCCATCATGCACATTTCATGCATTGTCGTCCCTGTTTGATGAACGTTTTTCACTTGGTCGATGAATAATATTGACAAATTGCGGAATCGGTGTAAAATGGTGTTCACGCACCGAAATTTGCAGCGCCACGAAGCGCGCTGCAGCAATATTGGAGGAAGAAAACATGAAGAAACTGATGACGATCCTTGTTCTGGCGCTTGCGCTGTGCCTGTGCGCCTCCGCGATGGCGGAGACCGTGTTCCAGCTGGGCACCACCGTCAACGAGCAGGACTCCTTCCAGGTCGCGGCGGAGAAGTTCGCCGAGCTGGTGGCCGAGCGCACGAACGGCGAATACAAGATTGAGATCTACCCCAACGGCACGCTGGGCGGCGAGAGCGAGATGCTCGACTCCATGACCATGGGCATGCTGGACATGGGCATCATCACCTCCGGCCCGTTCGTCAACTTCTCCGCGATGATGGGCGTGCTCGATATGCCGTACCTCTTCGCCACCAATGAGGAAGCCTACGCCGTTCTCGACGGCGAGATCGGCAAGGAGCTGCTCGGCTCCCTCGAGGAGGCGGGCCTCAAGGGTCTGGCCTACGCCGAGCGCGGCTTCCGCAACGTGACCAACTCCGTGCGCCCCGTGTCCTGCGCCGCCGATCTGGCCGGCCTGAAGCTGCGCGTCATGGAGAACGAGGTCTACACCGCCACCTTCAAGGCGCTGGGCGTCAACGCCGTGCCGATGGCCTGGGCGGAGGCGCTGACCGCCATGCAGCAGGGTACCATCGAGGGCCAGGAGAACCCGGTTAACGTCATGTACTCCTACGGCCTGTGGGATTACGGCCAGAAGTACGTCACCTTCGACCGCCACTCCTACGCGACCGCGATCATCACCATGAGCCTCGACGTCTTCAACAGCCTGGACGAGGCGACCCAGCAGATCTTCCTCGACGCCGCGCAGGAGGCCGCCGAGTATGAGCGTGCCTGGGTGGCCGAGAAGGAAGCCGATCAGATTCAGGCCCTGAAGGACAACGGCATGGAGATCGTTGAGAATCCGGACGTCGATTCCTTCCGCGCCGCTGTGCAGCCGGTGTACGAGGCCTATCCGCAGTACGCCGACTACATCGCGCGCATCCAGGCCGCGCTCGCGAAGTAACGAACGACTGAATAAAGCGGCGCTCCACGCGGAGCGCCGTCTTTTATCGGAGGGAAAACATGAACGCTCTCAAAAAAGTCCTGACCCCCGTCAGCGACGCGCTCGACAAGGTCTGCTCCGTGCTGATCGTCGTCATGCTGGGGCTGATGGTGGTCATCACCGGCGCGCAGATTGTCTGCCGCACATGGTTTACCGCGCTGACCTGGTCGGACGAGGTCACGCGCTATCTGCTCATCTGGTCCACCTTCCTGGGCGCTACCGTGGTCTATCGCCACAGCGGCCATATCTCCATCACCTTTGTGCAGGATCTCGTGCCCGCCAGGGCCGGCAAGGCCATGCGCGTGCTGGTGCATGCCGTGTGCCTTGCGCTCTTCACCGTGCTGCTGTACTATTCCAGCCGCTACTGCATGAAGCTGAACAAGACCGCCACCGCCCTGCCCATCAAAATGAAGTACATCTACCTGTGCATCCCCATCAGCATGGCCATCATGATGGTGCATGCCCTGCTGATGGCCCTTGAGGAAGCGACGAAGGAGGTTAAAGGCTGATGGCACTGATTCTCTTTGGCGTATTCATCCTGCTGCTGCTCATCGGCGTGCCGGTCGGCTTCTCGATCTGCTCCGCCGCGGCGGCGACCATGTTTGCCGGCTACGGCGACGCGAAGATGATGATCGTCGCGCAGCGCATGTTTGCCAGCTGCGACTCCTTCTCCCTCATCGCCGTGCCGTTCTTCATCTTCGCGGGCGATCTGCTCGCGGGCGGCAAGATTTCGAAGGTGCTCGTCGAGTTCTGTGAGAGCCTGCTGGGCATGATCAAGGGCGGCCTGTCCGTGGTGTCCGTGCTGGCCGGCATGTTCTTTGCGGCCATCTCCGGCTCCGGCGCGGCAACCACCGCGGCCGTCGGCGCGACGCTGGTGCCCGAGCTCAAGAAGCGCGGCTACCGTGAGGACTCCGCCGCTTCCCTCGTCGCCGCCGCCGGCACGATCGGCGTCGTCATTCCGCCGTCCGTCCCGATGGTGCTTTACGCCGTCATCGCCGAGGAGAGCGTCAACCGTCTCTTCCAGGCCGGCTTCCTGCCGGGCGCGCTGATGGGCGCTGTGCTCATCGCCATCGCCCTCTTCCAGGCGTACAAGTACAACTATCCCAAGGGCGCGGCGTTCGACCTGAAAAACGTGGGCCGCACCTTCCTCA
>JAGBDL010000079.1 GCA_017937505.1 Clostridia bacterium
GGGAGGGGAATGGGAGGTCCAGGAGGGTCTGGGGAGGGCATCGAAACCCTCCCCGACCCTTCTGGCCCCAGCGGAGCGCGTTCTCCTAAGCTGCGAATTATTGCTTAACATGCTTCTTTGCTTCGTTAACAATAGCTCCCTTAAGCAAACTCAGACAAAAAGAGCTGCCGCTGTCTCATACGGCAGCTCTGTGACATTACGCCCTGAGCATTTCGCGATATCTGCTGAGTTCCTTCTGATTACCCCAGATCATGTGTCCCTCCTCGACCTCCACCCAGGAGGGCTTGTCGACGGAGTAGTCATGCTGCGTGGGGTCATAGACCTCGAGCTTCTTGTTCTTCTCCCGGGCCGGATCCGGCAGCGGAATGGCCGAGAGCAGTGCGCGGGTGTACGGGTGCAGCGGATGGGCAAAGAGCTTCTCCGTCTGTGCCAGCTCCACCAGCACGCCCTTGTGGATGACCGCGATGCGGTCGCAGATGAAGCGCATGACCGACAGGTCGTGCGAGATGAACAGGTAGGTCAGGCCGCGCTCCTTCTGCAGGTCGCTGAGCAGGTTGAGCACCTGCGCGCGGATGGACACGTCCAGCGCGGAGATCGGCTCGTCCGCAATGACGAAGTCCGGCTGCATGATGAGCGCGCGGGCCACACCGATGCGCTGGCGCTGGCCGCCCGAAAACTCGTGCGGGAAGCGGCTGGCAAACTCCGGCAGCAGGCCGACCTCGGCAAGCGCCTTTTCCACGCGCGCCCTGCGCTCCGCCTCCGGCAGCTTCTCGCCGCCCAACAGGCCCTCGGAGACGATGTAGTCAACCTTCGCGCGCTCGTTCAGGGACGCCATCGGATCCTGGAAGATCATCTGAATCTCGCGGGTCACGCGGCGATCCAGCTCCTTGCTGATCTTGCCGTTGATCTTCTGTCCCTTGAAGATGACGTCGCCGGAGGTCGTCGGGTTGATGCGGATGATCGCACGGCCAATGGTCGTCTTGCCGGAGCCGGACTCGCCGACCAGGCCGAACGTCTCGCCCTTGTAGATGTCAAAGCTCACGTTGTCCACGGCCTTGAACAGGTGCTTGCCCTTGCCAAAGCAGATGGACATGTTCTTGACCGAGAGAAGGACCTCTCTGTTGTCAGGCATAGCCCTTCACCCCTTCCGTTGCCAGCTTGCGGACGGCCTCCGGCGGCTCGATCTTCGGCGCGCGCGGATCCAGCAGCCAGGTGCGCGCCTTGTGCGTGGGAGAAACCTCGAAATATGGCGGACGCTTCACGAAGTCGATCTTCAGCGCCTGCGGGTTGCGCGGAGCGAATGCGTCGCCCTTCACCTCGTTAAAGAGGTTGGGCGGCGTGCCGTGAATGGAATACAGCGGCTCGCCCTTC
Organism: Clostridia bacterium; assembly: GCA_017937505.1. Taxonomy (GTDB): domain Bacteria; phylum Bacillota; class Clostridia; order Christensenellales; family Aristaeellaceae; genus Ventricola. The sequence goes on from JAGBDL010000079.1 coordinate 1,372, forward strand.
ACGCCCAGCTGCGGCAGGGAACTGAGCAGCGCCCAGGTGTACGGATGCTTGGGCTCATAGAAGACCTCCTCGCACAGGCCAATCTCCACGATGTCGCCCGCGTACATGACCGCGATGCGGTCTGCCACGTTGGCGACGACGCCCAGGTCGTGCGTGATATAGACGGTGGTCAGGTTGTACTTTCGCTTGAGGCTGCGGATCAGGTCGAGGATCTGCGCCTGAATGGTCACGTCCAGCGCGGTCGTCGGCTCATCGCAGATGAGAATCTGCGGGCGGCAGGCCACGGCGATGGCGATGACCACGCGCTGGCGCATGCCGCCGGAAAACTCGTGCGGATACTGCTTCGCGCGGCGCTCCGGCTCGCTGATGCCCACGTCGGTGAGCACGGAGAGCATCTCCTTGCGCGCGGCCTCGCCGTGCAGGTGCTGGTGCAGCTCGATGGCCTCCATGATCTGTGCGCCGATGGTCTTGAGCGGGTTGAGGCTCGTCATCGGGTCCTGAAGCACCATGGCAATCTGCTTGCCGCGCACCCGCAGCCACTGCTTCTCGGTGGTGAACTTCGTCAGATTCTCGCCGCCATAGAGGATTTCGCCGCTGTCCACCCAGCCGTTCGCGTCGAGCAGTCCCATGAAGCTCTTGACGAAGACGGACTTGCCGGAGCCGGATTCGCCGACAATCGCCAGGCTCTCGCCCCGATGCAGATCCAGCGACACGTCGCGGATGGCGTGCAGCGTGCGGCCGCGCAGGCTGAATTTGATGTTCAGATTGCGGACCGAAAGGACGGTCTCTCTTTCTTCCATGCCGATTCAGCCTCCTTAGGACTTGTACATGTGGTTCTTGGGATCGGCGGCGTCCGCGAAGGCATTGCCGATGATGTAGAAGGAGATGGTCACGACGGACAGCACGATCGCCGGGAAGATGAGCTGATAGCGCAGCGTTTCGGAGGTGACGAGCTTGCGGCCCTCGTTGATCAGGTTGCCCAGGGACGGCATGTCCACCGGCAGACCCAATCCGATATAGGTGATGAACACCTCGTTGCCGATGGCGCTGGGGATGGACAGCGCCAGGCGCAGCATGATGACCGACACCAGATACGGCAGCAGGTTTTTCATGATGATGCGCGCGGTGCCCGTGCCCAGGCAGCGGGAGGCGAGGTTGTAGTCGCGGTCGCGGATGATGACGATCTGATTGCGGATGAAGCGCGCCATGCCCAGCCAGCAGGTCAGGCTCATGGCGAACACCAGCGTGCCGAAGCCCGGCCGCAGGATGTAGGAGATCAGGATCAGGATGATCGTCTGGGGAATGTTGTCCACCACGTTGTAGATCTCGGTGAGGATGCGGTCGAGCTTTCGCACATAGCCCCAGAGCACGCCGACGGTGATGCCGATGACCGCCTCCACCAGCGCGACGATGAAGCCGATGAGCAGGCTCGTGCGGGTGCCGCTCCACACGCGGGACCAGAGGTCCTGACCGATGTTGTTGGTGCCAAACCAGAAGGCATGCTCGCTGGGCAGCACGCGCAGCTCCGCCTCGGCGTTGGTGACCGCCGTGCCGTCCTCCGCGAGCGTCAGCTTGCCGGCATCCACATAAAGCGCGGTGCCGTTGTTGGTGTAATCCTGCGGCTCCATGTACATCTCCAGCTTGAAGTTGGAGCGGCTCTCGTACGGCGTGGCTGTCGGATCGTCCGGCAGCTTGAGCTTCGTCTGGAAGTTGTTCTTGACGTAGCCGGTCTTGTCCTTGTACTCGACCTTGCACCACGCTTCGCCGTACTCCAGGACGATGAACTTTGTGCGGGCCTGAAGGGTTTCCAGCACGTTATGCACCGCGTACCAGCCCTCGCTGTCCTTGACGGGCGCGGCGCTCAGCGTCGTGCCCTCGGGCACGGTGACCAGCACGGTCGTCAGGCTGGGCGAAAGGTTGGACAGCTGCTTGCCGGTCTGCGGGTTGTTGTTGATCTGGTTGGCCGGATACTGGCCCGGCAGAAGCGGCTGAATGAACGTGAACAGCAGCAGTCCCGCCAGCACGAACAACAGGAAGACCGCCACCTTGTTCTTGAGAAAGACCTTGAACGTGGAGCGCCAGTAGGAATAGTTGGAGTAGCCGGTCTTCTCGCCCGCCGCCTCGTCGTACTGCGCCAGCACAAACAGCTCGTCCTCGTTGATCTCCTGCTGCCCGGCCCGCGCCGCATCCAGCTCCTTCGTGAGCTGCGCTTCCAGCGCGGCCTCCAGCTTTTTGCTCTTGTTTTCCTTGATGCTCAGCATATCAGCGCGCACCCTCCTTCTTCACAAAGCTGATGCGCGGATCGATCAGGCCCATGAGCAGATCGCCCAGCAGCAGGCCCACAATGCCGATACAGCTGTAAATCATGACGATGGCCTGCACCATCGGATTGTCCTGACGGCCGATGACGTCCACCAGCAGGCCGCCCATGCCCGGGATGGAGTAGAGCGACTCGATATAGATGGAGCCGCAGACGGTGTAGAGCAGCGAGGTCGGGATGTACTGGATCATCGGCACGAACGCGTTGCGAAGGACGTGCTTCATCATGATGCTCTTGCCGGAGACGCCCTTGGCGCGCGCCAGGCGGACATAGTCCTTGTTCAGCTCGTCCACCATGTAGCGGCGCAGCCACATCGCGTAATACGCCGTATTGCCCAGGGACATGGAGAACACCGGCAGAATCCAGGTGACCGGATTGGCCTCGTCAAAGAGCATGGGGATGCCCAGAAAGCTGGTGCCATAGAGCTGGATGAAGATATAATACACCGCCGCGGGCACCGCGTTGATGAAGACGATGTAGATCGTGCCGAATTTGTCCCAGAATTTGCCCTTGCCCTTGGCCATGGCCGCGCCCAGCGGAATGCCCATCAGCAGCGACAGCGCCATGGAGAGCACGCCCATCTTGATGGACAGCGGCGCCTTCTTGGCGATGATGCCGGAGATCGGCGCGCCCACGCTGTAACGGGCGGACGTGCCCAGATCGCCGTGCACCAGGCCCTTGAGGAAGTTCCACAGCTGCACGGGGATGGGATCGTTGAGGCCCAGCTGGTTGAGCTTGGCCTGGATCATCGCCTCGTCCGCCTTCTCGAAATTATCAAAATAGCCCTCGATCGGCATCTGGCGCAGCAGAATAAAGACCACCGAAATGATGATCAGCAGCGTCAGAAACGAGGAGGACAACCTTTTCAGGGAGTATTTCAGCATGCTCTTTTCACAACCTTTTTCTTTTTCGCATGAGCACGGCCTTCTTCGGCACCGCGCGCAATGGGTTTTTCTTCATTTTGGACTGCCGCCAAAGTGAATTCTGGAGAAAAACCCATTCCGCCAATGTGCAACGACAGCCCGGACGGCGCCTGTGGCGCCGCCCGGGCGAATTGCAATCGACCGAAGGGACAGGAAAAACGGGGTCAGCGGATTACTTGCCCGCCAGCGCGGCGCGATCCTCTTCCCACTGATCATAGGCCTCGAAGTACTCGTCGGTATTCATCGGCTTCTCCATCACGCTCTGACCCTTGTAGCGCTCTCTGGAAATGCCGAACGGCGCGAACTGGGACTCGAACGGATTCAGGCGGGAAGCGTCATAGCCGCCGGTGCCGTAGCCAAACGGGATGATGAACGCCTTGTTGATGAGGAACGCCTCCGCCTCGGCAAACGCCTCGTAGCGGGCGGTCAGATCGTTGGTGATCTCGCGGGCAGCGTCGACCAGGTTGTAGTAGATGCTGTTGCCGTTCTCGTCGTTGTACTCGGTCGCCTTCTCCGGCCAGTTGTAGTTGCTGTCATAGAAGGGATCGGTATAGGTGTTCGGGTCGGCGTAGTCCGGGCCCCAGTTGCACTTCATCAGCGTGTACTTGCCGCTGCGACGGATCTCCTTGAGGAAGCCGGAGGACGGGCCGGCCTCGACGATCACGTCGATGTAATCGCTGCCCAGCAGAGCCTCAAGCTGCTGCTCGACCACCACGCACTCCTCGGCCCAGCCGGTGGAGGACGGGTTGTAGCACATGAGCACCTTGACCGGGAAGGTCGCGCCCGCGGCGGTCAGCTCGCTGACGGCAGCGGCCTTGTACTCAAGGGCCAGCGCCTCGTCGAAGGTATCCACGCCCTTGGCGGTGATCTCCGCCAGCGCGCCCATCTCCGTGTAGTCCACGCCGTCGATGGAGACGAACTCCGGCGGGGTAACGGTGTTGAAGATCAGCGCCTCCGGGTTGTCCGGATCGGTGATGAGCATCGCCTTCACGCGGTCAAGGCCCGCGGCGATGGACAGACGGAAGTTCTCGTTGTTGACCGCGAGTTTCCAGTTTTCCGGCTCATAGGCCGCGTCGAAGTGCGGGTCAAAGTTGAACGCATAGAAATAGGTATAGAAGCCGGTCTGACGAAGCGGATGGATCAGATCGGCCGTCGTCTCGTCCGCCAGCCACTCGGCGGCGATGGTGGAATCGATGTCCGCCTGATCGATATCGCCGCGCTTGTACAGCTCCGGCGCGATGGTGGTCGCTTCCTTGTTGTAGGTCTGCTCGATGGTCTCAATCAGGACGTTGTCCGCATCCCAGTTGGAGGCGTTCTTGGTGTACACGCGCTTCTGCTGCGGCTCGAAGGTGGAGAGCACATAGGCGCCGTTGTACAGGAGGTTCTCGTTGCTGGTGGCCACGCCAAAGTCCGCGCCCTTCTCCGCGAGGAAATCCGCGTTCACCGGCATGAAGCACACATAGGTCACCATGGACAGGAAGTAGGGAACCGGCTCGACCAGCGTGTACTGCAGGGTGTAATCGTCAAGCGCCTTCACGCCGACGGTGTCCCAGTCCATGACCGGATAGGGCTCCTTGCCCTCCTCCGGGGTGCTGGTGCCCAGGTAGTACGCCTCGGCGCCGGCGATGACGGAGTAGAAGATGTTGGCGGTCGAGGAGGCGTTGTTCGCATCCAGGATGTACTTGGCGGCGGTCACGAAGTCGTGCGCCGTCACCTTGGCATACTCGGTGCCGTCGGCCTTCACCCAGGTGGCATCCTCGCGGAGCTTGAAGGTGTAGGTCAGGTTCGCCTCGTCGTACGTCCAGCTCTCAGCCAGAGACGGCTGCACCTGGCCGTACTTGTCGTACTCCACCAGCGTGTCGATGACATTGGCGGCCATCGCAAACTCGTTGGTCGTCGCGGTGATCAGATAGTTGAGCGAAGTGAATTCACCAGAATACAGCGTGCGGTACGCGGTGCTCTGTGCGGCAGCCGGCATCACGGCCATGCTCAGGGCAACGGCCAGGCACAGCGCAAGCGCCATCAGTTTCTTCATGTGAGTTCCCCCTTTTCAAGATTCATCCGGCTCATGAGCCAGTATTGTGTCACCTTACCATACTTTAGAGAAAAATGCAATCTCTGCCGCACAGAAATTTCATTTTTTCCAAAGCATTTCCGGATACGGGCGCATATTCCGTCGATTTTATAAGGCTTTTCGGTCTGCCGCGCCCGAGATCCGGTTTTTTACAGCGTCTGGCATGCAAGAAGCTCCACGTCGCAGTCCATCTGCCGCATGGTGAAGGGCTGCGCGGCCCCGATGCGCTCGATCTCGCCGGACTGATTGTCGAACGGATCGACGCGCAGCTGGGTCTTTTCCGGCGTCAGCTCCGCCTGATACACGCGGTTGGCCGCCATGCGCATGGGATCGAGGTTGCCGAAGTAGAACCTGTGGCGCGTCTCGCTGCCCGCGCGGTAGGCGCTGCCGCCGTAGCTGGGATCCGCGAAGAGCCAACCCCAGCCCGGGAGGTAGAACTGCGCCCAGTCGTGGCTGCCGACATAGTCCTCGTCGATGGACAGGCCGCTCTGCCAGCGCGCCGGAATCCCGCTCACGCGGCACAGGATGATGAACAGCAGCGCCTGCAGGCCGCAGTCGCCCTTGAGATTGACCGCGCAGTATTCGCCCTGATCGTCCAGCTGGAAGTAATCGCGAACGAAGGAGTAGGTGACCTTCGTCGTCACGAACTCGTAGATGCGCCACGCCTTCATCACGTCGCTGCTCTCCCCCGCCGTCAGCTCCTGCGCAAGGCCGCGCAGATACGGCGTGAAGCGCAGGTACGCGCCGCGCTCGCCGAGGTCCTCCGCGCAGGGCGCCGCGCAGGCAGGGTACAGCGGCGCGTCAGGCGCGGGCCTGCCCAGCGGATCGGCATAGCGGATATGGCTGACGTAGCTGTACGTCGCGTCAAAGGAGCGCCAGGCCTCGAGCGTCCGCCGCCAGTACGCCGTGCGCGCCGGCGCGTGCGCGTCGCCCAGGCCGTCCGGATCGCCGCCAAGCAGCCGCACGTCGCTCTGCTGCGCGTCCTCGATGGGCAGCGGCAGGTGCGCCAGGTACTCGCCGGGGACAAACGCCTCTTTGTCGACGTACAGGCTGGCCCTGAGCGTGATGCGGCGCTTCGCCTCGCCCTTCTCCATGATCTCCGCGATCATCGGATCCAGGTACGCGTTCCCGGGCCCCTTCTTCTGCCCGGTCAGGTGCTCGAGCACGCCGTTGTGAAGCATGCTGCGGTGGAAGCGGACGAAGTAGCGCTTTTCGCCGTTTATATAAATGAAGTCCATCCAGCCGGAAAGCTCCAGACGGTCAAATTCCTCCCCGCTCACCTCTTTCCCGACCAGCTCGCTCAGCTTCTCAAGCGCCTCGGCACGGTTGTAGGGGTACTGCGTGGGCAGGCGGCGGATGCGCTCCTTTTCGCACACCAGGCGCGCGCGCAGCATCTCGGGCAGCGGCGTGTCCAGGCGCATGTCGATCGCCTTCACTGCGCCGTCAAGATCGCCCGCCCACTTGCGCTTCATGATATCCTCCGGCAGCGGCATGCTCAGGGAAGAAACGCACTGTTCCATGTTCATCGCCCTATCGCCTCCAAAAAATGCATCATATGCTGTATAGTATAGCATACTTTCGGCGCCTGGGACAGCGCTGTTTTGCATCCCGGCGCGTTTTCGCGCCGTTCATGCAATTCTTGTTCTAGTTTGACAATTCCCCGCGATGACCGGCATCGTTTTTTCACAAGGAAATCAGGTTCACCCCTTGTCATTTTGTCTAGAATGTGGTATTCTTACAAACAAGAGGCAGACAGGAGAGAATGTCTGCTGCAAACGGAACTTAAAACAGAACAGGAGGCAAATCTTATGAAGAAGTTCCTTACCCTCGCTCTGGCCCTTGTGCTCGTGATCGGCTGCGTCGCCAACGCGTCCGCGCTGACCATCGGCTTCTCCCAGGTCGGCCAGGAGTCCGACTGGCGCACCGCCAACACCGACAGCCTGAAGGCCATGGCCGAGAAGGAAGGCTGGACGATGGTGTATGACGACGCGCAGCAGAAGCAGGAGAACCAGGTCAAGGCTCTGCGCAACTTCATCACCCAGGGCGTGGACTACATCCTCTTCACCGGCGTCGTGACCACCGGCTGGGACGAGGTCCTCAAGGAAGTCAACGAGGCGGAGATCCCGCTGCTGCTGATCGACCGTATGCCTGACTGCATGGATTCCATCGATTACGTCGGTGCCTTCGGCGGTGACTTCATCGAGGAGGGCCGCCGCATGGCCCGCTGGACCGTCAACTACTTCAACACCACCGAAGACGTCAACGTCGTGATCCTGGAAGGCACTACCGGCGCCGCCGCTGCGACCGACCGTACCACCGGCATCAACGAGATCCTCGCTGCTCATCCGAACTTCAAGGTCATCGCTTCCCAGACCGGCAACTTCACCCGTGCTGAAGGCCAGGCCGTCATGGAGAGCTTCCTGAAGGCGCATGACAAGATCGACGTCCTCCTCGCAGAGAACGACGACATGGCCCTGGGTGCCATCGACGCCATCAAGGCCGCCGGCAAGGTTCCGGGCAAGGACATCATCATCGTTGGCTGCGACTCCGTCAAGGCTGCGTTTGACGCCATCGTTGCTGGCGACATGAACGCCACCATCGAGTGCAACCCGCTGTACGGCGACGCCGTGGCTGAGCTGATCAAGAAGCTCGAAGCCGGCGAGCCGGGCACCCGCGAGCTGCTGCATCCGGCCGAGGGCGTCTTCTGCGCCGAGGGCGGCATTGCGTACGACGAGGCTGGCGAGCTTCTGTCTGTGAAGGCTGCGGACGTCATCGCTGAGCGCAAGTACTAAGACCCCCCCATCCGTTGACCGTTGACGGATAAGTAACTAAACCATTGCAGCGGATGGGAGCCTGTCTCCCATCCGCTTGCTTAGTGGTTGCGAAGGGATGATGAACATTGGATCGAGACGTGATCCTGACCATGAAAGGTATCGAAATCCAGTTTCCGGGCGTCAAGGCGCTCGACGGCGTGGATTTCTCATTAAGACGCGGCGAGGTACATGCGCTGCTGGGCGAAAACGGCGCGGGCAAGTCCACGCTGATCAAGTGCCTGACCGGCGTCAACAAGATGGACGCCGGCAAGATTACGCTTGAGGGCAAGGAGATCCGCCCCACCGATCCCAAGAATGCCATGGATCTTGGCATTTCTACCGTGTTCCAGGAAATCAACCTGTGCGACAACCTGTCCGTCGCCGAGAACATCTTCATCGGCCGTCAGCCCATCCGGCGCGGCCAGATCGACTGGAAGGAAATCAACCGGCGCTCCCAGGAGCTGCTTGAGCGCTTCAAGATTCACATCGACGTCACGCGCCCGCTCTCCCAGTATTCCACCGCCATTCAGCAGATGGTTTCCATCGCCCGCGCCGTGGATGTGGATGCGAAGGTGCTGATCCTCGACGAGCCGACCTCTTCCCTGGACAACGAGGAGGTCAAGCGCCTATTCGACGTCATGCGCGATCTGAAGGCCCAGGGCATGGGTATCATCTTCATCACGCACTTCCTGGATCAGGTGTTTGAGATGAGCGACCGCCTGACCGTGCTGCGCAACGGCCATCTCATCGGCGTGTACAATGCAAACGAAATCACCAAGCTGGAGCTCGTTTCCAGCATGATCGGCAAGGACCTGGACGAGATCTTCGACCTCAAGCGCGCCACGCAGAAGCCGGACGCGAAGATGATGCTTGAGGCCGATCACATCGGCGTGCCCGGCAAGGTGGAGGACATCTCCTTCAACCAGAAGCAGGGCGAGCTGCTCGGCTTTGCCGGCCTGCTCGGCTCCGGCCGCACGGAGACCGCCGAGATGCTCTTCGGCGTGACGAAGATGCAAAACGGCGACCTCAAGGTTGCCGGCATTCCGATCAAGATCGGCGAGCCGATGGACGCCATCAACCACAAGATCGCCTTCTGTCCGGAGGACCGCAAGCGTGACGGCATCATCGGCGACCTGACCATCCGCGAGAACATCGCGCTGGCGCTTCAGGCCCGCCGCGGCATGATGAAGCCCATGAGCCGCAAGGAGCAGGACGAGCTGGCGGACAAGTACATCAAGATGCTCTCCATCGCCACCCCGGACGCGGAAAAGAAGATCAAGGAGCTCTCCGGCGGCAACCAGCAGAAGGTCATCCTCGCCCGCTGGATGGCGACCGAGCCGGATCTGCTGATCCTAGACGAGCCGACCCGATGCATCGACGTCGGCGCGAAGGCCGAAATTCATCGCCTGATGTTGCAGATGTGCGAAGAGGGCATGTCCATCATCTTCATCAGCTCCGAGCTTGATGAGATCATCCGTTGCTCCAACCGCATCATCGTCATGCGCGACGGCAAGAAGGCCGGCGAGCTCTCCGGCGAGAACTGCACGCAGGCCGACATCATGCGCATCATTGCAGGCGAAAAGGACGGTGAGACCGCATGAAGAAGAGCAAGGAATCCATCTTTAAGAACAAACTCGCTTGGGCGGTCGTCGCCGAGCTTCTGATCCTCCTGGTCGCCGGCATCCTCGAACCGAACTTCTTCCACATCGAGTACAATGCAACGACCGGCATGTTCTACGGCTCGCTGATCGACATCGTGAACCGCAGCGCGGAAATCACCATCATCGCCATGGGCATGACGATGGTCATCGCGCTGGGCGGCACGGATATTTCCGTCGGCGCGCTCGTCGCCGTGGCGGGCGCGTTCGCGCTCAAGCTGCTGCGCTGGGACGTGACGATGTACCCCACCCCGGGCGACTACACCGTCAAGCCGTTCATCCTGGTCATCCTCGTTCCGCTGCTCATCTGTACGGCCATGGGCCTGTTCAACGGCGTGCTGATCGGCAAGTTCAAGCTCCAGCCGATCATCGCGACCCTGATCCTGATGGTCGCGGGCCGCGGCATCGCGCAGATCGCCACCAACGGCAAGCAGTTCACCACCGGCTATACCCCGTTCCGCTTCATCGGCCAGGGCAGCCTGTTCGGCCTGCCGTTCCCGATCATCGTGACCATCGTCGTCTGCGCGTCGGTCATGATCTTCGTGCGCAAGACCGCGTTCGGCACCTTCGTCGAGTCCGTCGGCGTCAACCCGAATGCCAGCCGCGTCACGGGCCTCAAGTCCGACAAGATCATCATGATCGTCTACACCCTGACCGGCTTCCTTTCCGGTATTGCCGGCCTGATCTACTCCAGCCGCATTTCCTCCTGCGATTCCAATAACGCGGGCGTGAACTACGAGATGGACGCGATTCTCGCCGTCGTTCTGGGCGGCACGAGCATGACCGGCGGCAAGTTCTCCCTGACCGGCACGATCATCGGCTCGCTCATCATTCGCACCATCACGACGCTGGTGTACTACTTCGGCATCACGTCCGAATCCATCATGGCGTTCAAAGCCGTCATCATCCTGATCGTCATCGTCATCCAGTCTGAGCCGGTCGGCAAGTGGCTGGCCACGCGCCAGGCCCGCAGGCAGAAGGTAGGTGAGCTCCGTGGATAAGAAGAAAAGCAGCAAGCTGGTGAACTTTGTCACCAACCCGAAGTACCTCATGGTGCTCGCCACCATCGGCATCTTCCTGGTCATTTACGGCGCAGGCATCCTCATGTACGGCGACCGCGGCTTCTCCAAGCTGCGCACGTTCATGATGCTCTTCGTGGACAACGCCTACATCGGCATCTCCGCCGTGGGCATGACGATGGTGCTCATCACCGGCGGCATCGATCTGTCCGTGGCGGCGGTCGCCTCCCTCACCGGCATGTTCATCGCCTACGGCACCACCGTGCTGGGGCTTGATCCGGTGCTGTGCATGGCGTTCTCCATCCTGGTCGGCGTGCTGCTGGGCCTGGGCATGGGCGCGCTGGTCACCTACCTCAAGATCCCGCCGTTTGTCGCGACGCTGACGGGCATGTTCTTGGCGCGCGGCGTGTGCTCCCTCATCAGCCGCGAATCCATCTCCATCAACAACGAGCTGATTGACAAGATGGCCGGCTGGAAGATGTACTTCATGAAGTACTCCGGCGGCGAGTGGGTCAAGATCAAGCCCGTCGCCTACATCAACCTGAACGTCGTGATCTTCATCGTCATGATCATCATCGGCACCATCATCCTGCAGAAGACCCGCTTTGGCCGCAATGTCTACGCTGTCGGCGGCAACGAGCAGTCCGCGCGCCTGATGGGCCTGCCGGTGGACAAGACCAAGATGATGGTCTACGGCTTCAACGGCTTCTGCTCCGCGCTGGCGGGCATCGCCTATGCGCTGTACGTCAAGTCCGGCTGGAACCTGGCGCTGCAGGGCGGCGAGCTGGACGTCATCTCCGCCGCGGTCATCGGCGGCGTGCTCCTCTCCGGCGGCGTCGGCTACATGATCGGCACGTTCTTCGGCGTGCTGCTCAAGGCCGTCATCCCGTCCCTGATCACCTTCAACGGCACGCTCTCCTCCTGGTGGGGCAAGATCATCACCGGTGCGCTGGTGCTGCTCTTCGTGGCGCTGCAGCAGATCGTCATGCACGGCAAGATCTTCAAGAAGAAGTCCGATCCGTCGCATAAGAAGGAATAAGTCATCATCCCTTTCCTGGCGGAAGGCCGCTGCGATACGCTTCGGCGCTCGCCCGGCCTTCCGTCATCGTTTAGGGCAAAAGAAGGAGTCTATATGAACAACATCGCCTCTGTCATTCAGTCCGGCCGCGCGGTGCTGGGCCTTGAGCTCGGCTCCACGCGCATCAAATGCGTGCTCATCGGCGAGGATCACGCGCCCATCGCCTCCGGCGATCACACCTGGGAAAACCGCCTGGAAAACGGCGTGTGGACCTATCACATGGACGACGTCTGGGCCGGCATCCAGGACGCCTACGCCGCGCTCGCGGCCGATGTGGAGAGCAGGTACGGCGTGAAGCTGACCCGGCTCGCGTCCCTGGGCGTCTCCGCGATGATGCACGGCTACCTCCCCTTCGACAAGGACGGCCATCAGCTGTGCGAATTCCGCACCTGGCGCAACACCATGACCGCCGAGGCGGCCGACGCGCTGACCACGATGTTCGACTTCAACATTCCCCAGCGCTGGAGCATCGCGCACCTGTACCAGGCCATCCTGAACAATGAAAGCCACCTGCCGAGCCTCGCCCGCCTGACCACGCTCGCCGGCCATGTGCACTACATGCTCACCGGCAAGCACGTCATGGGCGTGGGCGAGGCCTCCGGCATGTTCCCCATCGACAGCCAGACCGGCACCTATGACGCGCGCATGGTGCGCCTGTTTGACGACGCGATCGCCTCCAGGGGCTACGGCTGGAAGCTGCTGGACATTCTGCCCGCCGTGCTGAATGCGGGTGAGGACGCGGGCTGCCTGACGGCCGAGGGCGCGAAGCTGCTCGACCCGACCGGCACGCTGGAAGCCGGCGCGCTCGTCGCGCCGCCCGAGGGCGACGCGGGCACCGGCATGACCGCCACGAACGCCGTCGCCGTGCGCACGGGCAACGTCTCCGCAGGCACAAGCGTGTTCGCGATGGTCGTGCTGGAGAAGCCGCTGAGCAAGGTGTATCCGGAGATCGACATGGTGACCACGCCCACCGGCAAGCCCGTCGCCATGGTGCACTGCAACAACTGCACCAGCGACATCAACGCCTGGGCCGGCATGCTGAAGGGATTTTGTGAGGCCGCCGGCAAGAGCGTCTCCATGGGCGAGATCTACACCGCGCTCTTCACCTCCGCCCTCTCGGGCGACAAGGACTGCGGCGGCGTGATCAACCTGCCGCTGTTCTCCGGTGAGCCGGTTGTCGGCCTCAATGAGGGCCGCCCGATGATGGTGCGCACGCCGGACGCCGCGCTGACCTTCGCCAACTTCTCCCGCAGCCTCGTCGCAGGCGCAATGACCAGCCTCAAGCTGGGCATGGACATCCTCGCCCGGGAGAACGTGAAGATCGACTCGCTGCTTGGTCACGGTGGCTACTTCAAGACGCCGGTCGCCGGACAGACGATTCTCGCCGCCAGCCTGAACACCCCGATCTCCGTCATGGAGACCGCCGGCGAGGGCGGCCCGTGGGGCATGGCGCTTCTGGCGGCTTATCGCGCGAACAAGCAGGAAAACCAGACCCTGGAAGCGTATTTAAACGATAAGGTTTTCGCCCATGCCAAGAGCGTGTCCATCGCCCCGGACGCGGCCGACGTGGCGGGCCTTGAGGCGTACACCAAGCAGTTCGCCGCGTGCCTGGACGCGCAGAAGGCCGCGATTGCCAAGCTGTAAAGCCTTTGGGAAACGTGGGCTTCCGCCCAAAACCTTTCTTCGCTTCGCGTTTTCCAAAGCATCTTTACCCTATCGATGAGACATGAGTTGTTAGAAAGGAAGAGAATCACCATGAGCATGAAGCAGTATGAATTCTGGTTCGTCGTGGGCAGCCAGTTCCTCTACGGCCCGCAGGTCCTTGAGACCGTCGCCGCCCGCGCCGCGGAGATGGCCGACGCGCTGAACGCCTCCGGCAACCTGCCCTGCAAGCTGGTCTACAAGGTCACCGCGAAGACCAACAAGGAAATCACCGACATCGTCCGTGAGGCGAACTACGACGAAAAGTGCGCCGGCATCATCACCTGGTGCCACACCTTCTCCCCGAGCAAGATGTGGATCAACGGCTTTGCCAATCTGCAGAAGCCCTACTGCCACTTTGCCACGCAGTACAACCTGGAGATCCCCAACGAGGAGATCGACATGGACTTCATGAACCTGAACCAGGCCGCGCATGGCGACCGCGAGCACGGCTTCATCGCCGCGCGCCTGCGCATGCCGCGCAAGGTCATCGCCGGCTACTGGAAGGACGAGGCCGTTCAGAAGCGCCTGGGCAGCTGGATGCGTGCCGCCGTCGGCGTGGCGTTCAGCAAGAGCCTCAAGGTCATGCGCTTTGGCGACAACATGCGCGAGGTGGCCGTCACCGAGGGCGACAAGGTCGAGGTGCAGACCAAGCTGGGCTGGCAGGTGAACACCTGGGCCACCGGCGATCTGGTCAAGGTGATGAACGCCGTGACCGAGGAAGAGATCGACGCGATGATGGCGGTCTATACCGCGCAGTATGACATCGCCACCGAGAACGTCGAGGCGATCCGCTATCAGGCGCGCGAGGAAATCGCCATCCGCAAGATGCTCGACGCGGAGGGCTGCAAGGCGTTCTCCAACACGTTCCAGGATCTCTACGGCATGGAGCAGCTGCCGGGCCTGGCCTCCCAGCATCTGATGGCCGAGGGCTATGGCTATGGCGGCGAGGGCGACTGGAAGGTCTCTGCGATGACCTCGATCCTCAAGGCCATTTCCGAGGGCCAGACCGGCGGCACCACCTTCATGGAGGACTACACCTATCACCTCGTTCCGGGCCAGGAATACAGCCTGGGCGCGCACATGCTTGAGGTCTGCCCGAGCGTGGCCAGCGCGAAGCCGCGCATTGAGACGCATCACCTGGGCATCGGCATGAACGAGAAGGATCCGGCGCGCCTGGTGTTCGAGGGCCGCGAGGGCGACGCGATTGTCGTCAGCCTGATCGACATGGGCGGCCGTCTGCGCCTGATCTGCCAGGACATCAAGTGTGTCAAGCCGATCATGGAGATGCCGAATCTTCCGGTTGCCCGCGTCATGTGGCGCGCGATGCCGGATCTGACCACGGGCCTGGAGTGCTGGATCACCGCGGGCGGCGCGCATCACACCGTGCTCTCCTACGACGTGACCGCCGAGCAGATGAAGGACTGGGCCAACATGATGGGCATCGAGTTCGTGCACATCACCAAGGATACCACGGTGGAGAAGCTGGAGCAGGATCTGTTCCTCGCCGATCTCGCCTGGAAGCTGAAGTAACCGGGCAGTGCCCGGCCCCGATTCCGAACAGCTTTGCAACATCAAGTCATTCGGTGCTCGTTGCACGGGATTTTGCATAATCTCCGAAATCAGCAGCCGGACAGTGCCCGCTTCCACCTCCGAACAGCAGGAAATCGGGAACGACTGCGGGCGGCGTTCCGCCGCCCGCGACATTCTTTTGCAGTTGAGGTACAATATGCTGGAACAACTCAAACAAGTGGTCTACGACGCAAACATGGAGCTGCCGCGGCGCGGCCTGGTCACCTACACCTGGGGCAACGTCTCGGGCATCGACCGCGAGCGCGGGCTGGTCGTCATCAAGCCGTCCGGCGTGAGCTATGAGGATCTGAAGCCGGAGGATCTGGTTGTGGTCAGTCTGGACAATAAGGTCGTGGAGGGCAAGCTGAACCCGTCCTCGGACACGAAGACGCATCTGGAGCTGTACAAGGCGTTTCCGCAGCTGGGCGGCATCGTGCACACGCACAGCCCGTATGCCGTCGGCTGGGCGCAGGCCGGCGAGGACATTCCCTGCTACGGCACCACGCATGCCGATTACTTCTACGGCCCCGTCCCCTGTGCGCGCCATCTGACGCAGGCGGAGCTGGACGAGGACTACGAAAAAGGCACCGGCACCGTCATCATCGAGGAATTCACGAAGCGCCAGCTCGATCCGGTCGCTGTGCCGGGCGTGATCTGCCACAGCCACGGTCCGTTTGCCTGGGGCAAGGACGCCGCGCAGGCGGTGTACCACGCCGTCGTGCTCGAGGAGGTCGCCAAGATGGCCACCTTCACGCGCATGGTGAACCCGAATGCCGCGCCCGCACCGCAGCACGTGGTCAACAAGCACTACATGCGCAAGCACGGCCCGAATGCCTACTACGGGCAGAAAAAGTAATCCGCAAAACTCACGCACGCAAAGAGAGGCTGACTCCGCCGGGAGCCAGCCTCTCTTCATGGATCAAGGGTTTTCACGCCGATCAGGTAAATCCGGGCATGTCATGCTTCCCCGTCAGGTAACGCTTCGCTCCCTGACGGCTTTTCCTTTCGCTTCGCGATGGGGAAACGTTGGGGGATTTCATCCCCCAAACCCCTAGCCTGGGGACCCGTCCCCAGACCCCTTCTTCGCTTCGCGCTGCAACAAGCAGCTTTACAGCATATGCACGCAGCCCTCGCGGAAGCTGAGATACGCCGTATCGCCGACCTGATAGACCTTGCGGCCCACCGGGCAGTAATCCGCCAGCTTCACCAGCGTATCGCCGACCATCACATGGTAGTTCTGGTACGCGCCCATGAAGCAGGAGAGCACCACCCTGCACGGCAGCGCGCCCTCGTCCGCCAGGATGCCAGCCTCCGGGCGCAGCACGAGCTTGCAGGTCTTGCCCACGTCGAAGCCGTCCGGATTGTCCACCGTCACGTCATGACCGCTGATGCGCATGGTGCACTGGCCGCCGCTTCTGCTGACCAGCTCGCCCGTCAGGAAGTTGACCTCGCCGATGAAGTCCGCGACAAACTCGCTCTTCGGATGGTGATAAATCTCCTCCGGCGAGCCCATCTGCGCGATCACGCCCTTGTTCATGATGATGATGTTGTCGGAGATCGCCATCGCCTCGGCCTGGTCGTGCGTGACGTACACCGCCGTGATGCCCAGCGTCTGCTGGATGCGGCGGATTTCCGTGCGCATGGACACGCGCAGCTTCGCGTCGAGGTTGGACAGCGGCTCGTCAAACAGCAGCACACTCGGCTCCACGACCATCGCACGCGCCAGCGCCACGCGCTGCTGCTGGCCGCCGGAGAGCTGGTTGGTCATGCGGGTCTCCATGCCGGTCAGCTCCACCAGCTCGAGGATGCGGGCGATGCGCTCGTCCATCTCCTTCTTGGGCACCTTGCGCAGCTTCAGGCCATAGGCCACGTTGTCGTACACGTTGTAGTGCGGGAAAAGCGCGTAGCTCTGGAAGACCATCGCCGTGTCGCGCTTGTTGGGCGTGAGCGCGTTGATCGGCTCGTCGCCCAGGTAGATTTCGCCCGCGTCCGGGCTTTCAAAGCCCGCGATCATGCGCAGCGTCGTCGTCTTGCCGCAGCCGGACGGGCCAAGCAGCGTCACAAAGCTGCCCGGCTCGATGCTCAGGGATACGTCGTTGACCGCGTAAAATTCCTTGCCGGTCTTCGGGTCGTTGTAAATCTTGGAGATATGCTCCAGGCGAACGCCTTTTTTCTCTTTCTGCGCCATGTTAATCCTCCTTCAGGCGAACCGCCTTGCTCGTTCCGAAATGCGCAATCACCCAGTTCATCAGCATGATCGCCGCGTAGGTGATGATGATCAGAATCGTCGCATACGCGCAGGCCACGCCGTACGCGCCCTTCTCCGCGAACTCGTTGATGCGGCAGGTGATGAGCAGATAGCGCGGGGTCACCAGCAGGATGATCGCGCTGATGGCGGTGATGGAGCGCACGAACGTCGTCACCAAACCGCTGAGGAACGAATCCTTGATCAGCGGCAGCGTCACCGTGACGAACACCTTCGCGCTGCCCGCGCCCAGGTCGTATGCCGATTCCTCGATCGACTTGTCGATCTGCCGCAGCGCGGAGATGCCGCTGCGCGTGCCGACCGGCAGCGAGCGCACGACGAACACGATCACCAGGATGATGCCCGTGCCGTAGATGCCCTGCAGGAAGCCCGTACGGAAGACGCCGCCCGCGAAGCCGCGGATGTAGCCCACGCCCAGCACCGTGCCCGGTACGGCCATGGCCAGCATGGAGACGAACTCGATGAACGCCTTGCTGCGGAACTTCTTCTTGACCACCAGATAGGAGATGATCATGGACAGCAGCGCCGTGATCGGGCTGGCGATCAGGGAGAGCATAAAGCTGTCGGCGAAGGCCTTGAAGCCGTCGTCCCGGAAGAGCTGGTTGAACCACTTGAGGCTCAGGCTGTAGTCGCGGCCCCAGAGCTTAAAGAGCGCGCCGAACGGAATGGCGATGTACATCAGGATGACGAACGCGGAGAGCGCCGAGCAGATCGCCGTCAGCGGCACGCGCACGCTCTTGTCGTCGATCAGCGCACGCGCGCGGCTGGCCTTGCCGGTCAGCGTCGCGGCGGTCTTCGCCTCCAGATAATACTTCTGGATGAGGAACAGGACCAGCGTGATGCACAGCAGTACGACGGCCATCGCGGCCGCGCCGTTGGTGTCATAGCTGCCGCCGGTGATGCGCAGATAGATCGTCGTGGCCAGCGTGTCATAGCTGCCGCCGATCATCATCGGGTTGGCAAAGTCCGCGACGGACTCGATGAACGTGACCAGGAACGCATTGCCCAGGCCCGGCAGCATCAGCGGCAGGGTCACGGTGGTGAACACCTTCATGCGGCCCGCGCCCATGTTGCGCGCCGCCTCCTCCATGGAGGGATCGATGTTCTTGAGCAGGCCCTTGAGCATCATGTAGCACACCGGGAAGAACGTGAGCGTCTGCACGATGGCGATGCCCCACATGCCGTACACGTCGCTGTCGTAGATGTGCAGCAGCTCGCGGGTGATCAGGCCGCCGCGGCCGAAGAGCAGAATCATCGAGAGCGACAGCACAAACGGCGGGGAGACGACCGGCAGGGTCGACACCACGTCAAACATCTTCTTCACCGTGCGGCTGCGCACGTTGACATAGCAATCCACATACGCGAACAGCAGGCCGATGATCACCGAACCGAAGCTGGTGATCATGCCCAGCCGGAGCGTGTTGAAGAACGCAGTGTTGAACGTGTAGTCGGCGAAGATGCGCGGGAATGCGTCGAAGGTAACATAGCTCTTGCTCACCTTGACGTAGCAGTTCGCCGGATCGATCGCGTCGCCCTCCTTGAGCACGCGTCCGTTCTTGGCGAACAGATAGCCCCAGGCGGAATCCAGGTCGTCAACGGCAAACTTCGCTGCCTCGCCCTTCTTGTTGAGCACCTGAATCGTGCCGTCCCTGACCTCTGCGTCAGCCGTTCCGGCCTGGACGTCGGTGACGAGCACGAGATTGGTCTCGCGCACATACACGCTGTCCAGCAGCAGCATCGCCAGCGGATAGAGGATAAACAGCGCAAGCAGCACAGTCAGCAGCACGATGGTGACGACCATCACCGGATCGGCGAAAAACTTCTTGCGCTCCAGCGCCGCGCCTTGGCGTGTTTTCACGGGCATTCACCCCTCTTTGTCGATACAGAAAGAGGGATGGGGCTTCACCCCATCCCCCGTGGAGAGTTGGTTGGAAAACGTCAGGGCTTCTGCCCTGAAACCCGCTCAAGGACCAGTCCCCGAACCTCTTCTTCGCTTCGCGACGTACAAACCACACTTGGCTTATCCCAGCAGAGCAGAGCATCGGAGCGCCCTCTGCGCGAACGATGCCGTTTGAAGCAGGCCCGAAGGGCAACATGGTCCAGCGGAACGCTGGTTATTCGGTCTTGAAGCGGCTGTCCGCAGCGTCGCCCAGCGCGTTGAAGTAATCCGCAACATACTGGGTGGTGTTGTTCTTCGCGTCCTCGAAGTCATAGTCGATGACGTTGTTCGGATCGAGGCCGAACGGCTCCACCGCGGCGGGCTGCTTGGCGCTGTTGATGACCAGGAACTGATAGCTCTCGGCGTCGTCCGCCAGCTCCACGCACTCCGGAGAGAGCGCATACTCGATCCACAGCTTCGCAGCGTTCTCGTGCGCGCAGCCGTCAAAGATCGCCGTCGCACCGATCTCAAAGGAAGTGCCTTCCTCCGGGATGATCAGCGCGATGTTGTCATAGCCCTGCAGGATCTGCGCGATGCCGTCATGCAGGAAGCCAATGCCGATCACGCACTCGCCGATGCCGACCTTCTTAGACGGGCCGGAGCCGGACTTGGTGTACTGCGCGATGTTCTTGTCCAGCTCGACGAAGTACTTCATGGCCTCGTCATGGCCCTTGAGCTGCACCATGGTGTTGATGATCAGCTTCGCGGTGCCGGCGGTGTTCGGGTTGGACATCCAGATCAGGCCCTTGTATTCCGGCTTGAGCAGATCGTCCCAGCCCTTGGGCGCCTCGAGGCCCAGGCGCTGCAGCTCCTCGGTGTTGACCATGAAGCCCAGGATGCCCTTGTAGATGCCGTACCAGTAGCCATCCGCATCGCGGTACATGTCCGCGGCGAGATCGGCGGCGTTGGCCGCCTCATAGCTCATCAGCAGGCCGGCCTTGGCGCTCTCGTTGTACGGGTCGGTCGTGCCGCCGAACCAGACGTCGCCGGACGGGTTGCCCGCTTCCTCGGTGATCTTCGCCTGCACCTCACCGGTGGACAGACGCTGATAGTAGGTCTTGATGCCGTAAAGCTCCTCAAAGTGCTTGGCAGCAGCGGCCAGATACGGCTCCTCGCAGGAACCATAGACGACCAGCTCGCCATCCTCCTTCGCGGCGGCGATCAGGGCCGGATCAATCTCGGCGCTGGCGACGCACGCAAAGGACAGCACGAGCACAGCAGCCATCAGGAGCGCAAACAGTTTCTTCATAGTCAGGTCTCCTTTTCAGTTTATTTACACAAACCATCGCACGGTTTGTGCAGGCTTTTTGCCTATTTCTTCCTATATTATATGATTTCGTTCATCCGATGTCAACAACTTTGTGAAGGAAAACGCATACGGTCAGCCTATGCCGGTTCTCCATGATGAGGTGCTTTGGGGAGGTTTTGTTAATTAACAAGAACTGTTACTCAGATATGCGGCTTTAGGGAGAACGCGCTCCGCTGGGGCCAGAAGGGTCGGGGAGGGTTTCGATGCCCTCCCCAGACCCTCCTGGACCTCCCATTCCCCTCCCCAGACGACCAGGGTTGCGACCCTGGACCCAGGGGAAGCATGAACAGCTGATCGTA
>JAGBDL010000080.1 GCA_017937505.1 Clostridia bacterium
GCCTCCAGTACTGCGACCGCGTGCACCCCGACATCCTCATCGGCACCGACCCGGACTGCGACCGCTGCGGCACCGCCGTGCCCGACGGCAAGGGCGGCTACCGCCTCATCTCCGGCAACGAGATGGGCGTCATCCTGCTGGATTTCATCTGCCGCAGCCGCATCGCCAACGGCACGATGCCGGAAAACCCCGTCGCCGTCACGACGATCGTCTCGACCGACATGGTCACGGCCGTCGCCAACAAATACGGCGTGGAACTGCGCCGCGTGTTGACGGGCTTCAAGTATATCGGCGAGCAGATCGCCCTGCTGGAGGCGGGCGGCCATCCTGAGCGCTATATCTTCGGCTTTGAAGAGAGCTACGGCTACCTCTCCGGCCCGCACGTGCGCGATAAGGACGCGGTCAACGCCGTGCTGCTCATCTGCGAGGCTGCGGCCTGGTACGCGAAGAAGGGCATGACGCTCGGCGACGCGATCGACGCGCTCTACGCCGAGTTCGGCTGCTTCTGCAACGCGCAGAAGAGCTTCACCTTTGCCGGCGAGACCGGCATGGAGAAGATGGCGTCGCTGATGTCCGGCCTGCGCACACACCCGCTGCAGAGCGTCGCGGGCCTGCCGGTCGAGGGCTTTACGGATTACGAGCAGGACGGCACCGGCCTGCCGAAGGCCAACGTGCTCGAATACCGCCTGCCCGGCGGCGCGAAGCTCATCATCCGCCCCTCCGGCACCGAGCCGAAGATCAAAGCCTACCTCAGCGCGGTCAAGCCTACCGTAGAAGAAGCCACCCGCCAGCTCGATTCCCTCGCCGCCGCAGCCGCCGAGCTGCTGGCCTGACGGCAAACCAGCGAAAAAAATAAAAAACCTCTTGCAAAACCAGACTGGATATGCTATGATACATAAGCTAATTCAATAGCTATCCGGGTGTGGCGAAGTTTGGTATCGCGCTTGAATGGGGTTCAAGAGGCCGCTGGTTCGAATCCAGTCACTCGGACCAAACAGAAAAGACACGCTTATGCGTGTCTTCACTTTTTGGCGGAGTGCGGTCTGTGCAGCAGACCGCACTCCATTTTTTATAAGGGTTCACACGCCATTGGGGCTGGATTCTCCGCTCCGGCTTTCACAGCTCCCCGATGTACTCCAGCACGCATTCGCGGAGGCGGGAGATGCTGGGGGGGAGCTGCTCGCGGGGGTGCAGGCCCATGCCGAGCTCGCGGCTGACGCAGGGGCGGACCGGCAGGGTCTTGACGCCCGTGAGCTTGCAGTGGATCATCATCTCCGCCATCATCGAGATGCCGAGCCCCTTGCCGACCATGCGGATGACGGTCTCGTCGTCCACATAGCAGGGGCGGATGATGGGCTCGACGCCGTATTTCCGGAACGCCGCGCCGACGTCGATATCGAACCGGCCGTAGGGCATCAGTAATTCCTTGCCCGCAAAGGCCTCGATGGGGAAAAAGTCCTGCCCGTTTGTCGGATAGTCCGCGGGGAGGATGGCGTACATCGCGTCGTCGTGCAGCGGTGTCCAGTCACAGGCGAAGCCGCTCTGGCGGGCGGCGA